>NZ_JBIMKV010000020.1:0-70584 GCF_051860985.1 Nevskia sp.
CAGCCACCCATCTGAAGGGTTGGTTTGAAGGTGAAACCCTGTACAGCCTGTGCGCCCGGCACCATCACATTGCTGGGAACGCCGCCGCGTCTATGACGTCGCGCCAGCTCACCGGCAACCCTCGTGCGGCTGCGCACGACTTCCCATTTCATGCCCATGAAATCGCGGCGCGGCTCGGGCCCGCGTTCGGCACCGCTGAGGAGATCGCCGAGCGTCGCACGATCCTGCCGTTTTACCTTCACCTCCGTTCGGCAGCGGTACGTCGCGACGCACTCGCGACCGTGGGATATGGAGGCTGCGGAGGGCTCAAGGCGCGACTTGGTCTCCTCGCAGGTCGGTTCGGTGCGGCGCACCCGTTGAAGACCTGTCCGCACTGCAACGATGCGCAAAGCTTTGCTCCCGCCAAGGGTATATGGCGTATCGAGCATCAATGGCCAGGTATTTGGACGTGCTTCCGCTGCGGGAAGGCGCTGCACTGGACAACGGAGCGAACGAATGGCGGCAATCGATTCGCATGGCTACTACCTGCGGATTGCCAGTTCCGGCCGGGGGTTTCAGATGCTGCATCGGATTCCGACGTAGCGGTTCTGAGGTCGTTTTCCGCCAGCATCCTCGCGTACGCCAACCGAGGGCTTGATCGGGACATTGATCCTGAACGATTTTCTGATGTTTATCGCGAGCGACTCGCGGCAATGTCCTTGGTCAGTCGATCCGGTCGAATCGATGTTTTGGGCTTCACCTCGCACGTGGTCATGACGACACGCGCGCTTGCCAAAGCTCACGACTTGGCTGCATTGCCGATCACAACGGCGCAGGTCGAAGCTCAGCTGCTCAAGCTGGTTCGGAACACGTTCCGGCCGGTTCATGTGCTTCGCCACCTCGCATTGATTCAAGCGCTTTTCGGCGACTGGGAAGCTTGGTTGAAAGCGCTCGGCAACCCTTCGACGGTAAACACTTCGGAGGAGGGGGATGCCCGCGTGCAAGATGGCCGACCTGATCATCCGGACCCACGACGGCGAGAGCAGTTTCTACGTCTGCTGTCGGAAGGCGGCTCTGTGACGAGCGCTTCCCACGCAACGGGGATTGCGATCGGAACCGGCATTTCCTGGGCCGCCCAAGTAGGTGTTGCGGCGTCGCGGCGGCCGAGCTTGCTGACGCCCGGGCTCAGAGCGGCTGCCATCGAGGTACTTCGTGGCGGAGGGAGCAAGGAAACTGCATCCAAGACGTCCGGGGTGTCGATATCCACCATCAACATGCTGCTGAAATCGGACCCTGGCCTTCGGCGCAACTGGCATTCCTGCAAATTCGAGCAGGCGAGGCTCAGTAACCGGCAAGCCTGGGCGGGGACCGCCGGGCGCATGAGCCGTCCTGACCAGAAGCAACTGCGGAACTTACAGCCTGCTGTGTTCGCGTGGCTTTACCGGAACGACCGCGATTGGCTGGAGGCCTTTAATACAAACCTTGCGTTGGCCCCGAGGCAGGGCCGTAATCGTGTCGATTGGGACTGCCGCGATCACGAACTCGCTCATGCGATTCAGGTCGCGCGGGCCTCGATCGCGATTGAGCGACCGGATCGTGCCGTGCGCATCGCCGACCTTTGCAACAAGGTGCCGGGTTTGAAAGCGAGGCTCAGCCAACTCGATCAGCTTCCCTTGACCCGGAAAGCCATGAGACAGCGGCGTCGAGCGGCTGGACGTCTAAGCGATTGATTCTGAGGGGGCTATGCGGGTCGGTTCCTCAGGTACGCGGCCGTGGCCTGCAGACTGGTTCGCGCGCATCGACTTGGTCCAAGGGTCCCCTTGATCGAAGCACGCCCAGACAGCCGCATGCAGGATGGATGACCGCGCTGTCCAGGGATTGTCCCCGAAACCGTCAAAACGCGTGGCAAATGTTCCGTTCACCGCTTCACCACGGACGGGGAGGTTCTCGGCAATCCACCGAGTGCCGGCCTTGGCACTTAGCAGATCGCTGACAAGCGGCTTCGGTCTGCGGATACTGGTCGAGAAACCAGCCCCTTCCAACGCTATCAGGAGGGCCTTGTTGGCTTCCGCGCTCGATACTGGTTTGTCGGCACTCAACATCGCCATGCTGATGCTGGTGTAACGGTGCATCCATCGGGTATCTGGAACGTCCGCCTCGATATCCGTCACCAGATCGACCTTTTGGCGCGAAACCCATTCGTTCGGCCTTGCATTTAAGGGCAGTCGATCTCGAACCGCGTGGAGGCGACAGCCGTGCCACGGGCAGCGGCTAGTCCCGCGGATGTGGTGACGCCGCCGATACGATGAGACGGTTCCTTGAAGATCATCAAACCTGATGCATTCAACGCAGATCCGAACATCCTCAATAGGCCGATGTAGCCCCAAATGAAAGGATGAACACAGCCAATCGTTGATGGATGCCGTCGGCCGCGACAAATATGCAGGTACGGCCGCCATCAGCGGGAGCATGGTGTGTCGTCGCACGTACTCCTCAACAGGCTTGTCGCCTACGACGGCGAGCAGGTTCGTCGTTGGATACTTGCAGCCTAGTCCCTTCTCGATCCCGAACTGCCTGCGTAACGATCGGATCTGCTGGCTTTGGCTTTCATACCCTTCGATGTGCTGATGCCGAAAGGCATGCGCCTCGGCGAGTTCATCGTCCAGCGGCCGCACGATGATCATCGGCACCTCGTTGACAGGGCGAGGGGCAATCCCGAGCCGCAGTTGCGCTGGATCTGCGGGAAGTGAGTTACTCACGGCTCCTCAGCCGCCGAGGGCGGCCTTTGTTGGGAAGCGTGATCGAGATCGTTCACACCCTGAGATCGTCCCGCGCCTGTTGCGCGCTCTAGGGCCGAGACGACCTCGCGGGCACTCAGGAGCGCATCGGATAGATTGGGGAGACCGGGTGCGGCAGTGTGCAGTTGTTGCACAACTAGACGCAGGCACGCGGTGATCACCGACGGCGGCGCTCCGAGGACCTCGCGCTCGTAACGCGAGAGACACGAACGATCGACATCCAGCTCCCGGGCGAACTCGGCTTGGCTGCGGACACCCCGAGCTTTTCGAATGAGTTCCGCTTGAGAAGCTGGCAACGAGATCATGTGCTTTTATAGCACTATCTGTGCATCAGTTGCACAGTCGACTGACGCGAAATCAGCTTTGCTGGGCGCTACTGCGGGCTGTCGTCAAATGAAAGTTGGCCATCAGAATTCACGAAATTATTACTTTTTGCTGGTGATTTCTTTTGCATCACACAAGCGCGAGAAAGTCACCATGAATCACGGCGCACGGGCAACCAACAAGAGATCAATCCTGTTTGCGCCGCCAAATGACTCGCGATGGGCGAAGTCGGTGCGTTACATCACCAAACGAGTGGCAAACGCATCGTCTTCCAACTCGATATTGACCTCGAATGTGTTTAACTTTGAGTCGTTAGCGGACTAAGCGTGAAAACGCTCATGCAGATCTAAGTTGATGAATTTATTGATCGGGCTGCGCTTCTTCTGACGCGGAGGCACTGAGGAGTGCCCCGGCTTGCCTGATTCGTCGAGCCGAATAAAGCCTGCTCCAGACACATCGCTATCGCTGCGAATCTGGAAGCCGGCAACCATAAAAGAAACAGGAACGCGGGCCCACATGACAGATGCTTTTTTCGAACGGCCGATCCTGAACTCGCCGTATGACTATCCAGGGCGGCACTGGGAGCTCGACTCAAGCGGCCAGCCGACGCAGCAAGTCGTCGACCGTCGCCGGGCAGCCGAATTCATTACGCCGATCCCCGCGCCTCGAAAACAGAAGGGCAAGGCCAAGCAGTCGGATCTGATCTTTGATGAGGGGGAAGGGCTGTCCACCAAGGAACAGCAGTACGCCCATACCGCTGTCATCAACGGTGTTCGCCGCGAGGTCGATCGCTGGCGGCAAATCCCTAACGCTGCCGACTGGCGGGTTACGCCGGAGACCGCCCGCCTGTTGAAGCACTGGCGCCATCACGCGTTCAGCGGCGTGCGGCCGTTCTTCTGCCAGGTAGAAGCCGTCGAGACTGCCATCTGGCTTACCGAAGTTGCGCCTCAAATCGGCAAGGCGGGCGACAAATACATCGAGCATCTAGCCAATGCCAACGCCGCCGCCAATCCAGAATTGTCGCGCCTCGCGCTCAAGCTGGCCACCGGAGCCGGCAAGACCACGGTCATGGCCATGCTCATTGCCTGGCAGGCCATCAATGCTGTCCGGAGACCGACCAGCAAGCGGTTTACACGCGGCTTCCTCATCGTCGCTCCGGGCCTGACGATCAAGGATCGCCTTCGCGTTCTGCAGCCCAGCGATCCCGACAGCTATTTCACGAGCCGCGAGCTGATCCCGGCCGACATGCTGGACGATCTACGCAAGGCCAAGATCGTCATCACCAACTACCACGCCTTCAAGCTCCGCGAGAAGGTTGATCTGTCCAAGGGTGGACGGCGACTCCTGCAAGGCCGGGGTGGCGATGATCTGGAGACCACCGAAACCGAGGGGCAAATGCTCCAGCGCGTGATGCCCGAATTGATGGCGCTCAAGAACGTCATGGCCATCAACGACGAGGCGCACCACTGCTACCGGGAAAAACCCGGCGCCCCAGACGACGAAGACCTCACGGGCGACGACAAGAAGGAGGCGGAGAAGAACGCAGAAGCCGCCCGTCTCTGGATCACCGGCCTTGAGGCGGTCAACCGCAAGCTCGGCGTGGCGCGGGTGATGGATCTGTCCGCGACGCCGTTCTTCCTGAGCGGCTCCGGATACGCCGAGGGCACCTTGTTCCCGTGGACCATGAGCGACTTCTCGCTGATGGATGCCATCGAATGCGGCATCGTCAAGCTGCCGCGTGTGCCGGTGGCAGAGAACATCCCCGGCAATGAAATGCCGATGTTCCGCGAGCTTTGGAAGCACATCGGCAAAAAGATGCCCAAGAAGGGCCGCGGTGCCGGTGGCCCGCTCGATCCGCTCAGCATCCCGGTGGAGCTGCAGACCGCCCTCCAGGCCCTCTACGGCCACTACGAGAAAACCTTCAAGCTCTGGAAGGACGCCGGCATCAAGGTGCCGCCCTGCTTCATCGTGGTCTGCAACAACACCGCCACATCCAAACTCGTCTACGACTACATCTCTGGATTCATCCGCCAGAACGAGGACGGCACTTCCAACGTCGTCAACGGTCGGCTGGAGCTGTTCCGAAACTACGATGACAACGACAACCCGTACGCTCGTCCCAACACGCTCCTGATCGATAGCGAACAGCTCGAATCTGGAGAAGCTCTGGACGACAACTTCCGCGCCATGGCCGGCCCGGAGATCGAGCAGTTTCGCCAAGAGGTTCTCGAACGCGGTGGCGCGATGGCGGAGGAGATCCGCGACGGCAAAGCCTTCGATGATTCGCGCCTGCTGCGCGAGGTCATGAACACCGTCGGCAAGTCCGGGAAACTCGGCGAGTCCATCCGCTGCGTGGTCTCGGTGTCCATGCTCACCGAGGGTTGGGACGCCAACACCGTGACCCATGTGCTCGGCGTGCGTGCTTTCGGCACCCAGTTGCTCTGCGAGCAGGTGATCGGTCGCGCCCTGCGTCGGCAGTCGTACGAGCTGAACGAGGCCGGACTGTTCAACGTCGAGTACGCCGACGTGCTCGGCATCCCCTTCGACTTCACAGCCAAGCCCGTCATCTCGAAGCCGCAAGAGCCGCGCGAGACCATCCAGGTCAAGGCGATCAAGCCCGAGCGCGACCATCTGGAGATCCGCTTCCCTCGCGTCGCCGGCTACCGGGTCGAACTGCCTGCCGAGCGCCTTACCGCGAAGTTCACGCCTGAGCATGTCCTTGAGCTGACACCGGATCTGGTCGGCCCGTCCATCACCCGCAACGCCGGCATCATTGGCGAGGCGGTGGACCTCAGCCTCAAGCACCTCGGCGACCTGCGTCGATCAACGCTCCTATTCAACCTCACGCAGCGCCTGATCTATACGAAGTGGCGCGACCCCGGCGACGAACCCAAGCTGCACCTGTTCGGTCAGCTCAAGCGCATCACGCAGGAGTGGCTCGACACCTGCCTCGTTTGCAAGGGCGACACCTACCCAGCCCTGCTGATGTACCAGGCGCTGGCCGATATCGCCTGCGAGCGCATCACTGCGGCCATCACGCTTGCTGAGCAGGAGAAGTCACGCCCCATCAAGGCCGTGCTGGATCCTTACAACCCGGCCGGCAGCACACGGCATGTGAACTTCGCCACCTCCAAGACGGAGCGCTGGGAGACTCTCGGCCCGCCGCCGAAGTGCCACCTCAACTGGATCATCCTGGATAGCGACTGGGAGGCCGAGTTCTGCCGCGTGGCTGAGGCTCATCCGCGTGTTCGCGCCTACGTGAAGAATCACAACCTCGGGTTCGAAGCCCCTTATCGGTTCGGTTCCGAAACACGACGGTACCGGCCTGACTTCATCGTGCTGGTCGACGACGGCAAGGGCGACGAAGACCTCTTGCACCTTGTCGTCGAGATCAAGGGCTACCGCCGAGAGGACGCCAAGGAGAAGAAGTCCACCATGGACACCTACTGGGTGCCCGGCGTGAACACGCTCGGAGGCCACGGTCGCTGGGCCTTCGCGGAATTCACCGACGTATTCCGGATGCAGGACGACTTCAAGGACAAGGTCGCATCGGAGTTCAACAAGATGATTGAAGCAAAGCTGCACCCGGAGACAACCTGATGTCACGCAACACCTTCAAGACCAATCCGGTTCCTCTCGGGGAGCTTCTGCAGGCCTGCGCCAGCGGTAAGCTGCAACTGCCAGACTTTCAGCGTAGCTGGGTGTGGGGCGAAGACCGCATTCAGAGCCTTATCGCTTCGATTTCGCGCGCGTTCCCCATCGGCGCATTGATGACGCTGATGGCTAAGCCAGATGGCTCGGACCTGTTTGCCCGCCGGCCCATCGAGGGCACGCCGCAAGCCGCAAAGGATCAATCGCCAGATCAACTGCTGCTCGACGGCCAGCAGCGCATGACCTCGCTATATCACGCCTGCCTGAGCCGAGAGGTGGTCAAGACCATCACGCCCAAGAACAAGCTGGTCCACCGATGGTTCTATATCGACATCACGAAAGCTATCGATCCCTCCGCAGATCGTGACGAGGCCATCTTCGGTATGCCCGAGGACCGCCGGCTCAAGGCCTTCGACAGACCTACCATGCTTGATCTGTCTACCCAGGAGGCCGAGTACGCCAATCTAATGTTCCCGCTCAACCGGGTCTTTGACTGGGACTCCTGGCAGGACGGCTTTACGGATTACTGGCTGTCCAACAACGACCCTGACAAGCGTGCGGTCTTTCGGCAGTTCAAGAACGACGTGCTCGAGAACTTTAAGCACTACCAAGTGCCTGTCATTGCTCTGGATCACCAGACCTCACACGAGGCAGTCTGTCTCGTATTCGAGAAGGTCAACACCGGCGGAAAACCGCTGGACGCATTCGAGCTGCTAACAGCGATGTACGCCGCAAAGGGGCACCGTCTGCGCGACGACTGGTTGGGTGCCGGTACCGAACCCGGCATGCACCAGCGCCTGGCCACCTACGGTCGCGCCGCAGGGCAGAAGTTCGGTGCGCTGGAGAAGGTAGCGGCGACGGACGTGCTCCAGAGCATCGCGCTCCTTCACACCAAAAAGGTCCGGCTCGACAAGGTTGCGGCAGGCGTTCCCGAGAACGATCTGCCGGCAGTCCGCGCGACGCGCCAGTCCTTGCTGGACCTACCGCTGGACGCTTATCTGCACTACCGCGATGCGGTGGAAGAAGGATTCAAGCGGGCTGCCAAGTTCCTGCGCCAGCAGCACATCCACAGCGTGGTCGATCTTCCCTACCAGACACAGCTCGTCCCGCTCGCCGCGATCTTCGCGGAACTGGGCAAGGACAGCGATCACGCCGGCAATCTCAAGCAGATCGCGCGCTGGTACTGGTGCGGCATCTTCGGTGAACTCTATGGCTCTGCGGTTGAGAGCCGATTCGCCAAGGACATCCTGGAGGTGTCCGTCTGGCTCAAAGGCGGTGCCGAACCCACGACGGTGAAGGAAGGCCAGCTTCGCGCCGACCGTCTGGACACCATGCGCACCCGCCTCTCCGCGGCCTACAAGGGCATCCATGCCTTGCTCATGCGCGAAGGTGCGCGTGATTTCAGATCCGGCCAGGCCTTCGACCTCACCATCTTTTTCGATGAGGACGTGGATATCCACCACATCTTCCCGAAGGACTGGTGCGAGAAGCGGAAGATCCCGCCGAGCACCTACGACACCGTCATCAACAAGACACCGCTCGCGTACCGCACTAACCGAATCATCGGCGGCGTCTCACCTTCCGAGTACCTGTCCAAGCTGGAGACTGGTAAGAAGGCAGCGAACGGTCAGATCATCGATCCACCCATCGCACCAGACGCGCTCGACGGCTACTTGAAGTCGCATTGTATCGACCCCGTAAAGCTTAGGTCGGATGACTTCGACGCCTTCCTGGCAGCCCGTCGCAAGGCGCTGCTAAAGCTCGTCGCTGATGCAACCGGCCACGCCGTGAACCTTGAACACGCCTCACCCGACGAAGGTGAGGAACTCAGCGACGAGATGGCCCGCGACAGCGACCGCCTGATCGAAGCCGAGACGCTGGCATAACGAAAACAACATGGCCAAAGCCCCGAAAGCCCCGCTCAGCGTCGAAACCCTCAAGCACGAGGACGTTACGCGCAAGAACATTCCCACGGCCGAGCACCAGTCGGTGCTCGATGAAGCCACGCGCAATCCCTTGCGTGTTGCCTACGAACGCCGAAACAAGGACCTAGACCCACAACTGGTTTGGCGAGGCAAGGACCAGCAGGATTGGTCCGACCTCGTTGTGCATGCGCCGCCGCTCTACATCCAGGAGAAGGTGCATCCCAAGGTTTTGATCGACGACCTACGTCGTCAGTCCGAGGCGGGGACGCAGGCGCAGACCGGTGGAACGGCGGACCTGTTTGCTGACTTCAACGGCCTGCCGAATTCTGAGGCGAAGACCGAGTTCTACCAGCACGATGCCCATTGGGCGAACCGCATGATTCTGGGGGACTCACTACAGGTGATGGCGAGTCTGGCCGAACGTGAGGGCCTACGCGGGAAAGTGCAGTGCATCTACTTCGATCCGCCCTACGGCATCAAATTCAACAGCAACTTTCAGTGGAGCACGACCAGCCGAGACGTGAAGGACGGCAACGCTGAGCACATCACCCGTGAGCCAGAGCAGGTCAAAGCCTTCCGTGATACCTGGCGCGACGGCATCCATAGTTACCTCACCTATTTACGTGACCGGCTTACCGTCGCGCGGGATTTGTTGACCGACTCAGGCTCCATCTTTGTGCAAATCGGAGATGAGAATGTGCATCGAGTGCGGGCGTTGATGGACGAGGTCTTCGGGGAAGACAACTTTGTCGCTCAAATCTCGACAAAGACATCGGGTGGGTCGACAGGCGTTTACTTGTCAGGCGTGATGGATCACATCCTCTGGTTCGCAAGGGACATTAATCGAGCGAAGTTCCGTCCCATGTTTGGAACCAAGGGACTGGGCGAAGAGGGTGCAGACAAATACAGTCGCGTTCGCTTGCCTACCCTGGAAACTCGAAGCCTTACCGGAAGCGAGCGCAATTTGGAAATGGCGTTGCCGGACGGCGCGCGCGTGTATCGTCAAGACAACATCACCAGCCAAAGTGTTGGCAGAGACAAAGGTGAAGGCGCAGCATCATGGTTTCCGGTGAAGATCGATGGTCAGGAGATCCGTCCTTCCATCAAAGTCCGCTGGAAAACAAATGAACTTGGAATGCAACGTCTTCTATCAGCTGCCCGTGTTGAGCTCACAGGAAAGAGCCTATCTTACGTTCGCTTCCTAGACGACTTCAGCGCGGCGACGATCAACAACTTGTGGAGTGATATTGGCGGCATCCAAAGCCGTGCGGACCCAAAGGTCTATGTGGTGCAAACTCCAACGACGGTTATTCAGCGGTGCATCCTGATGACCACCGACCCCGGCGACTTGGTGCTCGACCCCACCTGTGGCTCCGGCACTACCGCCTTCGTCGCCGAGCAATGGGGCCGCCGCTGGATCACGCTAGACACTTCACGCGTGGCACTCGCTCTGGCCCGCGCCCGCATCATGGGTGCGCGCTATCCCTACTACCTGCTGGCCGACAGTCGCGAAGGGCAAATCAAGGAAGCCGAAGTCACCCGCAGCGCGCCGAGCAGCCAGCCCACGCGCAGCAACGTCCGGCAGGGCTTCGTCTACGAGCGCGTGCCGCACATCACGCTAAAAAGCATCGCCAACAACGCCGAGATCGACGTGATCTGGGAGAAGTACCAGCAGCGGCTGGAGCCACTGCGCTCGGCCTTGAACGCGGCAGCGGGCAAACAATGGCAGGAGTGGGAAATCCCCCGCGAGCCAGATACAAAGTGGCCCGATGCAGCTAAGAAGGCACACGCCGACTGGTGGCAACAACGCATCGCCCGCCAGAGGGAGATCGACGCCTCCATCGCAGCCAAAGCGGAATCCGAATTCCTCTACGACAAGCCTTACGAGGACAAGAAAAAAGTCCGGGTGGCAGGCCCCTTCACCGTGGAAAGCCTTTCGCCCCATCGCATGCTTGGCGTGGATGAGAATGACGAACTGATTGACGGCGTCGCCGAACCGGACGCGGAGTACGGCAAGAGCCGCGACTTCGTCTCCATCATTATCGATCAGCTTCGCACTGCTGGCGTACAGCAGGCGCACAAGGAGGATCGCATCACCTTCACGTCCCTGGAACCCTGGCCCGGCGATCTGGTGTGTGCCGAGGGCCGCTACCAGGAGAGCGGAACGGAGAAGCGAGCGGCCATCTTCATCGGCCCGGAATTCGGCACCGTGGCGAGGCCAGACCTCGTGGAAGGTGCGCGTGAGGCGGGCGACGCCGGCTTCGATGTGCTGATCGCTTGCGCCTTCAACTACGACGCCCACGCCAGTGAGTTTTCCAGGCTCGGCCGTATCCCGGTGCTCAAGGCGCGCATGAACGCCGACCTGCATATGGCCGAGGACCTCAAGAACACCGGCAAGGGCAACCTGTTCGTGATCTTCGGCGAGCCGGACATCACCATCCTGCCTGCCGATAACGGACAGGTTCGCGTGAAGGTCAACGGTGTGGACGTGTTCCACCCACAGACCGGCGAGGTCCGTAGTGACGGGGCGGACGGCATCGCCTGCTGGTTCATCGACACCGACTACAACGAAGAAAGCTTCTTCGTCCGCCACGCCTACTTCCTCGGCGCCAACGACCCGTACAAGTCCCTCAAGACCACCCTCAAGGCCGAAATCAACGAGGAAGCGTGGGCCACGCTCAACAGCGACACCTCACGCCCGTTCGACAAGCCTTCAAACGGACGTATCGCCGTGAAGGTGATCAATCATCTCGGGGACGAGGTCATGAAGGTGTTCAAGGTCGCGTGAAGATGACCGGCGCTGCGAGGTTTGTGATCGGCGTGCGGTCCTTGGCGATCGATGCCGCCTGGAGTCAGGCGACAAGATGAATTTCCTCATCGCGGACACCTTCACCGACAGCATGGCTCGGCTTACCGCCGAAGAGCAGAAGGCGGTCAAGACGACGGCCTTCGATCTGCAGGTGAACCCCGCTCATCCGGGACTGAGCTTCCACAAGCTGGACAAGGCGAGGGACAAACACTTCTGGTCCGTGCGAGTTGGCCGTGACGTGCGAATGATTGTTCACCGCACCGAGTCGAGCTTCTTGCTCTGCTACGCCGATCATCACGACAAGGCTTACCACTGGGCAGAGCGGCGACGGTTGGAGAGGCACCCGACCACGGGGGCTGCGCAGTTGGTCGAGATCCGCGAGCGCGTTCAGGAAGTGGTTGTTCCGAAAATCGTGGAGCAGGTTCAGGCCGTCCTGCCCCTGAAGCCCAAGCTGTTCCTGGGTGTCGAAGAGTCGGTTTTGCTCGCGTATGGCGTTCCGCAAGAGTGGATCGCCGATGTTCAGGCCGCCGATGAAGACAGTCTGCTCACCTTGGCAGACCACCTGCCGAGCGAAGCGGCTGAGGCTTTGCTGGAACTCGCGACCGGCGGAAAGCCGAAATCCGCGCCAGTTACAGGTGCGGGCAAAGATCCGTTCGAGCATCCCGACGCGCAGCGTCGCTTCCGCGCTATGGGGAATGCAGAGGAGCTGGAGCGCGCGCTTGCCGCACCTTGGGACAAGTGGATCGTCTTCCTGCACCCGGAACAGCGCGAGCTGGTGCAGCGCGATTACAACGGTCCGGCTCGCGTTTCGGGTTCGGCTGGAACAGGGAAGACCATCGTCGCGTTGCATCGCGCGGTACACCTCGCAAGGTCTCATGCTGAAGCGCGCGTCTTGCTCACCACGTTCTCTGATCCCTTGGCGCAGTCACTGAAGAACAAGCTGAGGAAGCTGATCGGGTCGGAGCCGCGGTTGGCGGAGCGGATCGAAGTGCAGGCCCTCAACGCCCTGGGTGCGCGTCTTTACGAGCGGCACGTTGCGCGGCCGACCATCGCCAATCGAGATCAGCTCCGCTCATTGCTGATTGCCGCCGCCCAGGCAGAGGGCGGGCTCAAGTTCAGTGAGCGGTTCCTGCTGGGCGAATGGGAGGATGTTGTCGACGCCTGGCAGCTTGCGAGCTGGGAGAGCTACCGAGATGTCCGTCGACTAGGCCGCAAGACCCGACTGCCCGAGGTCCAGAGGAAGTCCCTTTGGTTGGTCTTCGAGCGCGTCCGTGCGTTGCTCGCCACGGAAAAGCTCATCACGACGTCTCAGATGTTCCACCGATTGGCCGCGGAACTGGGCAAAGGCGGTCTGTCCCCATTTGATTTCGCTGTCGTGGACGAGTCGCAGGACATCGACATTGCCCAGCTGCGGTTCTTGGCAGCACTGGGCGCCCAACGCCCGGACGCTCTGTTCTTTGCTGGCGATCTTGGCCAGCGGATTTTTCAGCAGCCGTTTTCGTGGAAATCGGTCGGTGTCGATATTCGGGGAAGGTCGAAAACGCTGCACATCAACTATCGAACGTCGCACCAGATCCGCGCCCATGCTGATCGCTTACTCGGCCCTGAGGTCTCAGACGTCGACGGCAACGTCGAAGGACGTCGAGGCACCGTTTCGGTCTTCAACGGTGTGCCGCCACAGGTACTCGTGTCGGCCAGCGAGGCCGAAGAGATCACCGCCGTCGCGGATTGGTTGAAGGCCGGCATTGAACGCGGCCTTTCGCCACAGGAGATCGGCGTCATCGTCCGATCAGAGGCGCAGCTAGAACGCGCCGATAAGGCCGTCAGCCAGGCGGGACTGAAAGCAAGTGTTCTGGATCAGCGGATGGTCGTCGTAACTGGCGTTGTATCTGTCTGCACTATGCATCTCGCGAAGGGTCTCGAGTTCAGAGCCGTGGTCGTGATGGCCTGTGACGATGAAGTAATTCCGCTACAGGAGCGGATCGAGTCGGTCAGCGATGACGCAGATCTTGAAGAGGTCTACGACACAGAGAGGCATCTGCTATACGTCGCCTGCACGAGGGCGCGAGATTCGCTTCTTGTCACGGCCTTAGCGCCCGCCTCCGAATTTCTTCAGGACATGATTCGGCGATGACGTGCTGCTTCAGGATGCCGATGCCGGGGAGTAGATGAGAGCAACCCTCATGGCGAAACGAGTAAGCGTCGTATAACGGTAAGCACCAAGGAGGGCAAATGAGCGTCCCGATCAGACCCCAAAAGCAGAACATACTAACGGCATGGTATCTGGCATTTTTTGCTATCAGAGGGCTGGATCGTCCGACAGGAAAACATTTGTTCGCATACAGAGCGAGCGAAGAAGAATTCTTAGAATTGGAACGAGTGCTGAAGGTTCAGATAACGGGCGGCCTCAAACACTTGCCTTTTGACTTTCTTGCTGAACACACTATTAACTTTGCCGCCCTATTTGTTTTCTACGCTGCCGAGTGGTGGAAGCGACGTTATGATGGATCCAGATGGTCGTGGGATCCAATTGTAGAAGGAATTGGCGCTGACCCACATGCTTGGCCCCAGCAGCAAAGAACTACCTGCATCGTCAAAGGTTTGCGCGAATGGGGACTTCGACCTCAGGAAGGGCTGGGCTTTCGGTACCTCGGTAGCATCGCAACCAACGGTGGGCTGCCGCTGAAGCTCATTGCAGAAGCCAAAGGAAACGTCGGTCGGCTCCTTCGTAAGGTCCTGGGTCTGGCCTCAAGTGGGCGGAGCAGCCCCGTAGAGTTGTACGGATGGATCGAAAGCCTGAGCACCTTGCTGCCGCGGAGCTACAGGCAAGCCGATATCTATAACCTTCTCGCCACTATCATTACGGCAGCCTTGAAGCTGCGAGAGGATCTGCAGCTCAAGACTCACGACGGGTTGCTGGAGCTTCTGGACAGCAAAGAGCCGACCTGGAGAGATCGATTCCCGCTGGCCCTTGAGGACCAGCATGCGCGAGGGCTAATCGAGCAGCTCATTCAGGATGCGGTGGCAGCTCCTGCAACTGTCCGTACACCGCAGGCGCATGTTTGGCGAGGGATCGAGCTCGACCTCGGCGGCCGACCGACATTGCGCTCAGAGGTTGTCTTACCTGAGCGCATTGAATCCGCTGCATTGGCTTCATTGTTTGGCTCTGATGCTTCGAGCCTGCCACGGCTGGCGACGCTGCGCTGGACTAGCGGCAGCAAGACTCGGGATCTGATGGTTCGAAAGCTGTCTGGACACGAACGATACCGCTTGGACCTAAGTCCGCTGGAATGCCGTGGACTAGATGCCATTTGCGAGCAACGCTTAGAGCTATCGGGGGCGTCAGGAATTATTGGGAGGATCGCCGTTCCACGCGGGAGCAGTTTGTCCGACGACCTGCCCTGGGTGTTCGGAAAGACAGAGTCGAACGCGGATTCGTGGAGCTTCCTGCGTCAGGGTCCTGGCGCGGTTGTTCCTAGCGATATCTGCATCGCGGTGCCGCCCGACTGGAGCATCGAACCACAGGGCACGTCCGCGGTTACGTTCTTGGGTGAGCTGCTTGAGTGCAACAGGAACGTCTTTGCCGCCAGGGGCAACGTGAACATCGTTGATGAGCAAGGGGAGCACCACCCGATACGGACCCAACAAGCAGACGCATCCCATGACGTATTCGAATGGTCAGGCGTGCGCGTGTGGGACCTGTTCAATACGCCGACGTTCCGATCGCGGCCGCAGGTGTTCAGCCGGACCCCAGACGGATTGAGGGCTAACACGGCGGAGAAGGTGCTCTGGTGCGTGCCGGGCGCGATCTCCTCGAGAGATCCCGGGGTAGGACCTTTTGAGGCGAGGTGGCCACGTGACGGAAGGACCCGATGGAAATCCCGGGTCATCGTTCTTACGTCCAGCGCGGGAATTCAGTTCATTCCCGGTGAAGCGCCCAACGAAGGGGCGGTTCGCCTCTGCGGATGGGGCGTCTCCTCGGTTGCTTGCCTGAATGGCGGAGTCGAATGTCGAAGCCACCACGAAGGCGAAGCGGTCGTTCTGCAACTGCGCATTGCGGCGGGTGCGGCGATTCCTAAAAGCCTCGATTTCGAAGCTCGCTGGGCGCATACGACGACGACCGCACCGTTCAGTGTCCCGTTCCCCTCGTGGGGAGTCGCATCACGCGACGCCGCTGGCGCCGAGCTAAGGGACTATTCGAGCATCAACGTCTCGGCAATCCACGGGGTCCGGCTCGCGGTCATGTTCGGCAACGACCGCAAAGCAACCTTGTCACTAACCCTCAACGACTCGCGTCCCAAGAAGCTCATGGTTAGTTCGGTGCTTCATCCGGCTGACTTCGGACAGCGTGTAGAGATCCGCCCCCTAGATTACCGCGCTGCCATCGATGAGCTTTTATCGAGCACCGCAGAACTCGACTCGAATGTAGACCTGACGATTTCAATCGGGATGCGCCGAGCCTTCACGCTGCATATCAAGCGATTCGATGCCGAGCTTCGGCGGAACGAGCATGAGGGACACGTGTTCGTGGAGCACACGAAAGGTTTTGAACTCGAGAGAATCGAGTCTACGAATGTCTCAGCTTTGCTATTGAGCGACCTGGAGACCGTGCCGGCGCATCTCCCTGCTTTGGTCTCCCAGGATGTGTCGATCGGCGCATGGCGATTCGATCCGCCAGGACGATCTCCTGGGCCATGGCTGATCTATCCCGATGCGGAAAGTAGCATACGGTTCCGGCCTCAGCTTTGGCCGGTTTCGAACGGATTGAGCCGCCAAGCGCGCGGAGGTCTAGCTGGCGCGCTAGAGATATCCAGATCCGACGAGCGTTATGCGGCCCTCACGGAAGCGATCACCGCGCTGACAGACGATTTCTCTGCTCCAGACTGGGCACTGGTGGAGCGGCTCGCGACACAGCTCGGACACCTTCCGCTTGCGACGCTCGACCTCTGGCGAGTATTCGCGCAGTCAGGGCTGGCGATGGCGAGCCTCGCATGCCGTATGAGCGTTCCCATTACCCGGCTGGTGAATCGATTCACCGTTGAGCTCCCATTTCTATGGGAACTGGTGTCGTTCTCGGACTGGTGTCGAAGCATGAGCAAGGCTTTCGCCCAAGCTGAGCAATGGCTCGGCCCTGCACATCGACCGATTGCACTGAATCACTTGAAGCAGCGATGTGAATCGGTCGGGGAGCAGGCTCCGGCGCTCCATGCTTTACTGGGGGCGGCCTACGCATGCGCTACCGGCGAACAGCCGCAGGACATTCAGTTTGCCCGCAAGCCGAGTGTCGACGAGATATTCAGGGCGCAATTGTACGAGGCAGATGATTGCCACCTGCAGAGGCTAATGCGAGACAAAGCCGACGATGAATGGCCAACGATGTCACTCGCGAATGTCCGGTGCCTCCAGGAGCCACAGCTACGCTCGCTCTTGCATCGACGCCTTCCCGGGGATTATCGCGACGCTGCGATCATCGTTCCGGTGGAGCTCGCGGTACAGGCGGCGCTCTCTCATTCGGGGCAATGGCTAAGCAATCCCGAACACTTCTACAAGCTCAAGAGCTTCAGGGCATTCGATTCCGATTGGTTCTCCGAAGCCTTCCACCTGACGGTTGTCCGGTGTCTATCTCAAAAAATAATCCAATGGTGATCTGTCAGTGAGTACGTCTTATTTTTCCGAGATGCTGCCCAACCTGTCGGAGCGGGCGGCGCGGGCTACCGTCAATCTGCTGGGGTACTCGGACAAGCCGCTTCGTCGATACCTCACGGAGACGTTTCGGAAGCCGTACGGGTCGGACGGCAGCTTTATAGGGGATCCCGCTTTCGAGGCCGTGTTTGGCTGGAAAACCGGGAATCGAACTATGCATGAGCTTGCCGACGGAGTCGGTCAAGCGCTGCTGACCAAAGATCTTGTTGAAGCGATGGATGCCCCGCCGAGGTCTTTGGCATCCGAGTATCGCTTCGCGAAATCGCAGAAGCCCTACGCTCATCAAGTTGAAGCTTGGGAGATTTTGCGGAAACCTCAAGCGCAGTCGCTGGTGGTCAGCAGTGGCACCGGCTCCGGCAAGACTGAATGCTTTCTTGTTCCAATTCTCGACGCCCTCGCGCGCGAGCACGCTGCGGTGGGCAGCCCGCTGGTTGGGGTAAGAGCTATCTTCCTGTACCCGCTCAATGCGCTGATCAATAGCCAGCGCGACCGGTTACGCGCGTGGACTCATGGCTTTGGCAAGGATGTCCGATTCTGCCTATACAACGGCAATACGCCGGATCAAAGGCGATCAACGGAGGGCGCGAACTTTCCCAGCGAGGTCGGCGACCGCAGCACTCTCCGATCATCGCCGCCACCGATTCTCGTTACGAACTCGACAATGCTCGAGTTCATGCTCGTTCGCGCTCAAGACGCGCCGATCATCGAACAATCAAAAGGTAAGCTGAGCTGGATTGTGCTCGATGAAGCTCATTCATACATCGGGTCGCAGGCAGCGGAACTCGCCTTGATGCTTCGCCGTGTGCTGCATGCATTTGGTGTGTCACCCGATCAGGTTCGATTTGTGGCGACATCCGCAACGATCGGTGATCCCAACGGTGAGGCTGGCGTAAAACTCAAGAGGTTCCTTGCAGACGTTGCTGGCGTGGACGAAAGCCGGGTTCATCTCGTTGCGGGCCAGCGCGAGGTACCTCGCCTGCCTTCAGCAACCGCGCTCGGTGATGATGGTCTCGACGACCTCGCCCTGATCGGTGGCCCGGATGAAGTAAGTGCCGAGCGCTTCAGGGCACTCTTGAAGAACAAAGCTGCGCGTGCGGTTCGCGAGCTCTTCGTGGGGGACCTGAGCAAGCCATCCGTTGCTCGGTTAAGTGACGTTACAGCGGTTCTCCGTAAATGCGGTATGTCCGCAACCTCTGAAGCGGTGGCCTTGAGATGGCTAGATCTGCTGTCAGGCGTTCGAGATGAGAACGAGACTCCGTTTCTCCCGCTTCGCGGACATATCTTTCATCAAACGCTTCCAGGTTTATGGGCGTGCTCCGACCGCGCCTGTACGAAGCGTATATCTACGGCGCTCGACGATTCGTCTTGGCCGTTTGGGGCTGTATATCTCGCAATAAGGCAGCACTGCGAATGCGGAGCACCCTGCTATCAGGTCGTCGCGTGTGATGACTGCGGTACAGTTTACTTGGAGGCGGAGCACTCGCAGGATGGTCGTCTTGTTCAGCCAGAGGACGTGTCACAAGTCGACGAGTTTCAACTTGACGTCGAGTCGGCCACTGAAGAACCAGAAGCTGAGGAAGATCACGAACCCCCGGCTAAGCGCGGAACCCCCGCGCTTGTGGTCAATCGAGAACTGCGAGGCACAGAGCGATGGCACGTCAACAGAGGCACTCGGCTGATTTGTGATACTGCGGACAATCACACAGTCGTCACGTCCTTGCATGAGGACGGTGGGGACGGCCTGGAGTGCCCGGCCTGTGGATCTACATCGGGTCCGCGCTCGAACTTGTTCCGCAAGGCGCGGATCAGTGCTCCATTTCTGCTGAGCGGAATTCTTCCGACCCTTCTGGAGTTCGCTCCGGACGGAGCCAACCCGGCTGACCTACCGTACCGGGGCAGGCGGTTGCTCACATTCAGCGACAGCCGACAGGGTACGGCCAGGCTGGCTACCCGATTGCAGCAAGATGCAGAACGCGCGAGGGTACGTGGTCTGGTTTATCACCACACCATCGGGTTTGGAATCGGTGCATCCAGCGCCATGAGTAAGAAGCTGATTGATGAGATCGAGGCATTAAGGGCGGTCATCTCGCCGGCTATTCCCGAATCCGTCAGAGGCTCACTTGAGGAGCAGCTTGCAAGTAAGGTTGCAGAACTTGAATCGTTAGCAGTACCGCAGTCCATTTCCTTCACGGAACTGCGGCAGCGCCTCGTCAGCGAGGGGAACGACTTCAATCGCATTCTGACGACCTATCGAAACTATTCGTTCAGTTGTTTTGGAGGCGACACTGGCCCGCTGACATTGGCGGGCATGCTGCTAGTTCGAGAGTTTGGCCGAAGGCCAAAGCGTCAGAACAATCTCGAAACAATGGGGCTGGTTTCGGTGCAGTACCCCGCGATTCAATCCGTGAGTGGCACCCCGGCAGCTTGGGCAAGGAGAGGCCTAACGCTCTCGGAGTGGCGATCCTTCCTGAAGATGAGCGTCGATCACATGGTGAGAGGCAGCGGCGCACTCGACGTTCCAACAGAGTGGCTGCAATGGCTTGGCATTGCCATACCTAGAACACGGCTGATTCCTGCTGACCGGCCTGAAGTGGGACGGAATCAGCGCCGGTGGCCCTCGGTTCGTCGCAGTGGCCCCCGGAGCATGCTCGTACGCCTGGCTGCGAATCTACTGTCGGTCAGCATCGAGGAGCCCTCCGGGCAGGACATGGTCGACGAATGTCTAAGTCGAGCGTGGTCTGACCTAACCTCATGCTCATTGCTTCAGCATACGGGAGATGGGCACGTCCTCCGGTTGGACTCATTGGCGTTTTGCGTCATTCAGAAGGCCTGGCTGTGCCCGGTCACACGCAGATTTCTTGACACGACAGTACGATCAATCACGCCTTACATCCCGCGAAGCGCTACGAAGGAGACCTCGCAATGCGAGACCTTTGATATTCCCGTCTACGGTAAGCCATTCGGTGGGGATTCCTCGCCCCAGGAACACCTGGCCGAGGCGCGCCTATGGATGGAGGATAACGTGCAGCTACAACGTCTTCGTGACGAGGGGATCTGGTCGGATCTGCACGATCGGGTGGTCGAGCTTTCTCCTTATTTCGCAGCGGCCGAGCATTCCGCTCAGCAACCCGCGGAGGTTCTTGACCGTTACGAAAAACACTTCAAAGAGGGACGGCTGAACCTACTGTCTTGTTCGACGACGATGGAGATGGGAATCGACATCGGCGGCGTGCGGCTTGTAGCCATGAACAATGTTCCTCCGCATCCGGCGAACTACCTCCAACGTGCGGGTCGCGCTGGCAGGCGCAGGGAGCTTCGGTCCTGCGCGGTAACACTTTGCAAGAGCAATCCCCACGATCAGGCTGTGTTTGCGAATAGCCGATGGCCGTTCGACATGATGCTGCCGGCACCCGTTGTCTCGCTCAATAGCCCTGTAATAGTTCAGCGTCATATCAACGCTCTGATACTTGGAGTGGCGCTCCGCGAGTTGTCAGCTGCCAGCGATAGTGACTTGCATAAGCTCACATGCGGATGGTTTTTCGCTGACAACGACAACTCGCCGCTATCTCGTTTCGAGGACTTCTGCGAAAGCTTTGATGCCAGGCGAGACAACTCGCTTAGCGGAGGACTTGCGAGTGTGGTGCGTAACAGTGTTTTCGCAGGGCGTGAGCCAAGGTCATTCGTGATCCGTGCAGCGGAAATGATGACTTCGATCGCGACACGATGGCGAAATGAGCTGACGGGACTACAGGTCGATCAGCCCGGCTCAAACGAGCCAGCCGCCAAAGCTATTGCATTTCAGAAGCGGAGACTTGAGGACGAGTATTTGCTTCGAGAACTCGCGACCCAAGGGTTCCTTCCCGCTCACGGCTTTCCGACATCAATCGCCGCCTTCGACACCCTCACGATTGAGGATTTAAAACGTTTGCCATCGACGCCCACTCAAGGTAGAGACGACAACCGGATGCGGCGGCGCGATCTTGCGAGCCGCGATTTAACGACAGCGCTACGAGAGTATGCGCCTGGCGCCGACGTGGTAATGGACGGCCGGGTGTATCGATCCGCGGGCATTACGCTTAACTGGCACGTGCCGGTTTCTCAATCCGATGCAAGCGAGGTGCAGTCCATTCGTTATGCGTGGCGCTGCAGCGCATGCGGTGCCAGTGGATCTAGTGTTTCGATCGCCATCGCCATGCAATGTGAAGTATGCGGGGCGCTCCAGCCGACCTCGCCCAGGGCATTCTTGTCCCCATCCGGCTTCGCCGTTGATTTTGGCAGCCGCCCTCACAATGACATCAGTGCCCAAGGGTTTGTGCCTGTAGAGCTCCCATGGGTCAGCGCAACCGGAGAATGGTCGCCGCTCCCCAATCCTGGATTGGGTCGATACCGAAGCACCGAGAGAGGGCATGTCTACCATTACTCCGCCGGTCAGGCACGACGCGGTTATGCGCTGTGTCTCGGATGCGGCCGAGCTGAGCCAATGTCGTCAGACGGAACCATGCCGAAAGTGTTCCAGGAGCCACACTCGCGCCTCCGTGGCGGAAAAGGTACGGACCGAATTTGCACCGGCAGCTTCAACGCATGGAGCGTAAAGCCCAATCTCGACCTTGGACATGAGGCGTTCACCGACGTATTGGAGATCCAGCTTTGCGATGGCGCTGGAAGGTGGCTGAGCGACGCCACCGCGGCCCAGACAATCGCCGTCGCGACGAGAAATGCTCTCGCTCGTCGCCTTGGAGTTCAGGTGGCTGAGCTCGCCTGCGCCTACAAGGCTGCGCGAGTTGATTCGCAGACGACCACGCATTCGATCATTATTTTTGATAAGCACGCGGCCGGTTATGCATCCGGTGCCGACGGATTTATCGCGGAACTGTTGGACGCCGCTTACGCCGCGCTCCACTGCCCAAAGGACTGCGACTCTGCTTGTCCCCACTGCGTTCTCGACTTTGATCAGCGGTTCCAGACGGATCGCTTGGACCGAAAAGCTGCATTGAAGTGGCTATCAAGGGATTGGCTCAATGCCCTTAGGCTTCCCGAACCCCTCCAATACTTCGGCGACGCGTCTCGAGTAGAAACCATTGCATTGAGACCTGCTGTCTTGAGATCGGCCAGTGCCGCCAGCACGCGCGTTGTTCGCTTAATTGCCCATGGCGCTCCTGCTGAATGGGATTTAGGTGCTTCCGAGATGCGGCAACTCGCGTTCGACCTTTCCGCCAGGGGGATTCAGGTCGAGGTTGCGTTGGCGGCGTGGTCGCACAACCAGGCTTCTGATGAGAACAAGTACCTGCTTGCGAGCCTTGCCGATCACCCTCGCGTGTCGGTAGTCGCCTTGACCTCAGCGCTCGTCGCGGGTGCGGCCGTGGTACTGGCAGAGGTAGTCCGTCTCGACGGGGTCATACGTTGGGCTACTGCCGACGCATCCGCGGGCGCGTTCTCGGAGAAATGGGGCCGATCCGAAGAACCCGTTATCACCGCGCGGCAAGCATCGGGATCAATTCCAGCAATGGATCGTCTAGTGGGCGATCAGATAAGACCTGCAACGAGGGTTGCCGGGGACGTTGAGGTTGTCATTCATAGAGAAGTGGACGGTCCGCTTCTCGGGTTTGGTGAGCGCCTCTGGAGACTGCTGGCTGCCTCTCATCCAGATCTGCTGCGCCTGCTTGAGAGCGCCGAGTGTTCGGTGAGCTCCATTGCTTATAGTGATCGATATCTTTTTTCGCCTTTGTCAGTGGCTCTCCTGAAGCAGCTGCTGGTGGGCCTCCGAATGCGCGTCGGGGGTGATAGATGGGGCCGTCCAGAGATCGAAATCGCGACTCTGGATTGTCGGCTGGGCGCTGATTCGAGAGCGCAATATTTGATTTTCCATGACTGGAATGACGTGCGGACTCGTAACGCGGTCCTCGAGGCCTCGCTTAAGAGCGTGCCCGCTGTGCCACAAGTGCTGACCTCCGAGCGAAATACCCTTCAGCACGGCCGTTCGTTGGTAGTGAAGTTCACGAACGGAGCGAAAGCGACGGTCCGATTCGATCAGGGCGTCTCGTATTGGCGGTCCGGTGCCATGCCGTCGGCTCGCGGTGAGAGTCAACTCCGCTTTCCGTTTTCCGCAGACGGCGCCCGCCAGTGGGAATCTCTTTCACGGCTCGCAATACCCATAGAGGGCGGGGCGCACCCAACGGAGATTTTTGTGAAGGTTCGGAACGGCTCAAACCTATAGGTTTCTAGCTGGCGGTGGGTCGTTTAGTGTCGGAAATACTCATCCCGTAGACCTTTGTCCGTCAGTTGTAGTACGCGGCGGATGAATCCGTGACGCTGGCGCAGGTCTTCCACAGGACAGCTGGCGTCCGCCGCCGTCAAGAAACCGATGATCGGTCCTTCGCTGAGCCACTCTTCATGTCCGTTCCTGCTTTCAAAGCGGACACTAGCTTTATACCTACTGGCACTGCTTCAGGGGAGTAAGTCACCCGCCACCCGCGGCTGGAAGTCTTTACTTGTTTTACTAAAACTTACCGTTTTTACTAAATACATCAAGCCGGAGCAATCGCTTCTGCAGCGCGCTACTCGACCGTCACGCTCTTCGCCAGGTTGCGCGGCTGATCGACATCGGTCCCGCGCAGCAGCGCGACGTGATACGCCAGCATCTGCAGCGGCAGCGTGTAGACGATCGGCGCCTGCAGCGGGGTGATGTGCTCGGGCATCGTGATCACTTCCACGCCTTCGCTGGCGGTGAAGCCGGACTCGGGGTCGGCGAAGACGAACAGCTGGCCGCCGCGGGCGCGAACTTCTTCGAGGTTGGACTTGAGCTTTTCGAGCAGCGCGTTGTTCGGGGCGACGGCGATCACCGGCATGTCGGCGTCGATCAGCGCCAGCGGGCCGTGCTTGAGTTCGCCGGCCGGGTAGGCCTCGGCGTGGATGTAGGAGATTTCCTTCAGCTTCAGTGCGCCTTCCAGCGCCACCGGCCAGGTCGGGCCGCGGCCGAGAAACAGCGCGTGGCGCTTGTCGGCGAAGTGCTGTGCCAGCGCCTTGATCTGCGGCTCCAGCTTCAGCGTGCGCTCGATCATTTCCGGCACATGGGCGATCTGCCGCACGTACTGCGCTTCCACCGCCGCACTCATGCCGTTGTGGCGGGCCAGCGCCACGCCGAGGATGCCGAGTGCGGCGAGCTGCGTCGTGAACGCCTTGGTCGAGGCGACGCCGATCTCCGGGCCGGCGCGGGTCATCAGCACCAGGTTGGCTTCACGTACCAGCGAGGATTCCGGCACGTTGCAGATCGCCGCCGTTGCCAGATAGCCGAGCTTCTTCGCTTCGCGCAGCGCGGCCAGCGTGTCGGCGGTTTCGCCGGACTGCGAGATCGCCAGGAACAGCGTGTCCGGCGGCACCACCGGGTTGCGGTAGCGATACTCGCTGGCGACCTCGACGGTGCACGGCAGCTTGGCGCCCTGTTCGATGTAGTACCGGGCGATCAGGCCGGCGTGGTAGCTGGTGCCACAGGCCACGATGTGGACATTGCGGATGTTCGGGAGCAGGGCTTCGGCCAGCGGGCCGAGCGCGGCGGTCAGCACCCGCTTGCCGGTGATGCGTTCGGCCAGCGTGTCGGCGATCGCGCGCGGCTGCTCGTGGATTTCCTTCTGCATGTAGTGGGCGTAATCGCCACGCTCCACGGCTTCCGCAGACAGGCTCGATTCACGCACCGGGCGTTCGACTGACTGACCGTCGCGGTCGACGATGTGGACGCCGCGCTCGCGGATCTCGGCGACATCGCCTTCTTCCAGGAAGCTGAACTGGCGGGTCACCGGCAGCAGCGCCTGGACATCGGAGGCGACGTAGTGCTCGCCTTGCCCGTAGCCGACCACCACGGGACAGCCGGCGCGCGCCGCGACGATGCAATCCGGGTCCAGCGGCGACAGCACCACGATCGCGTAGGCGCCGTGCAGGCGCCGGATCGCGGCCTGCACGGCCGCCCGCAAGGAGCCGCTGGTGGCCAGTTCGTCCGCCACCAGATGGGCGACGACTTCGGTATCGGTTTCGCTGCTGAACACGTAGCCGCGGCCGCGCAGCTCCTCGCGCAGCTCATCGTGATTTTCGATGATGCCGTTGTGTACCAGGCCGACGACATCGCCGCTGAAATGCGGATGCGCGTTGCGCTCGCTGGGCACGCCGTGAGTGGCCCAGCGGGTGTGCGAGATGCCGCGATGGCCGGCGATCGGGTGGGCGGCGATGTCGTTCGCCAGCTGCTGCACCTTGCCCTGGGCGCGACGCCGGGCCAGCGCGCCGGCGGATGTCAGCAGCGCCACGCCGGCCGAGTCGTAGCCGCGGTATTCCAGCCGGCGCAGGCCTTCGACGAGGATCGGCGTGACATCACGAGGCGCGACGGCGCCGACGATTCCGCACATGGCATGGAGGACGGTTGGGGGGCCGCGTTATTGTATCGGCAACGGTCTGCGTGCCTGCGGACACCTGCATTCGGTTCCCGGAGTCGCCCTTGAGCATGCTGCTGGCTGCGCTGTCGATGTTGATCGCCCTGTTGACCGCCGGGCTCGGCTGGGCGTTGCTGCGGCTGCAGCGGCGGGTCGATGCGCTGCATGGCCAGCTGGTCGGCGATCCCGCTGCGGCGCTGGCGCCGGGGCGGGTCGGCCCGGTGATCGAGATCCGCATCCTCAACCCGTTCGATCTGGCGGTGAAGGAAACGCCGCTCGCCGGCCCGGCGGCCAAGGTGGCGCCGAGGATGATCGAGCGGATCGTCTACTCGCGCGCCGCCCAGCAGATCGCCGAACAGCTGAAGGCGCAGGGCGTCGAGGCGCAGGTGACCACCCATGGCGCTTGAATGGCTGCTGGGTACGGCGCTGCTGCTGACCATCGTCCTTCTGGCATTTGCCGCGTTGCGGCTGCTGAAGCTGAAGGCCGAACTGCAGCGGCTCGACGCAGACCTGCAGCGGGCGCTTGCCGATGGCCGCCACCAGGCCGAGCGGCTGGCGGGCCTGGAGACGCTGCGCGAGGCGCAGGCGACGGCCGAGGAAGTGATCGCCGCCGGCGGGTCGGTGGTGCGTGACGTGCATCGCAATATCGCCAGCATTCCGTTCGACGTTCTGGAGTCGATCCCGGCGACCCGTGAGCGAGCGAAGGCTGTGCGCGATGTCCACGACACCATCACCAACGGCGTCTACGGCGCACTGGCCGGGCTCAACCGGGCAGTGGGACGCGAGCTGCGCAAGGGCCTGAAGGCCGGCGAGCGGCCGGCGGGCGAGGTGATCGGCCCGGACGCTCCGGCGCCATCGCTGCCACCGGCAGTCGATCTGGATCGCGATGCTGGCGCCGGCCGGTCGGATCGCCCGCCGCCGAAGCGCTGAGCGCGCGCAAAAAAAGCGCGAGAACGGCGTTTGGCCGTCTCGCGCAGTGCTTGCAGGATGCGGGCCGTTGCGTTCGACGGGGACGAACGACAGCCGGAGGAGAATCCCGTCCTGCGACAGCGAAATGTTCAGGCGGCGGGCTGGCTCGCCGGCGGCGGGGCGCCGCCACCCGGCAGCGTCGGAACCGCACGCAGCCGGGCGCTGATGTTGTCGATCTGCATCAGGCTCAGGGCCTGAAGCAGGGAAATCCGTTCCAGCGTCTCGCCGTCGATCAGCACGGTGACCACCCAGACGCCGCTGCCATCGTCCCGCCGAAGCTGGCGCAGCGAGCCTTCGGCCGGCAGTGCGTACGCCTGCAGCGTCTGGCTCAACGCATCGAGCCGGCCGGCGCCCAGCATCACCCGGTAGACGTCGGCGGCAACGAAGGTGCTGAGCATGGCGGCGGGCTCCCGTGTCGGGGTGGATCGGCCGCTGGCGGCGCGGCGAGTGCGTTGGTGGCGACATGGTGCGGCGCAGGTGTGCCGGCGTCGTTGACGCAGTTCGCATCGCGGCGGATACCAGAAGGTGGCCTGTGCGCTGGCGCACAGTGCAGCGCCTCGACGGCGCGGAACACAGCGGCCATCGGCCGGCGACGAGCCCTTGCCGACATCCGCTACAGTGCAGCTCCCTTCCAGCGGAGACGTGCATGGGCATCATCGGAACGCTGTTCATCGGTCTGATCGTCGGCCTGCTGGCCCGCTGGCTGAAGCCTGGCTCGGACAGCATGGGCATGATCCTGACCATCGTCCTCGGCATCGCCGGCTCGTTCTTCGCCACCTACGTCGGCAGCCTGCTCGGGCTGTACCAGCCGGGCGAGCCGGCCGGCTTCATTGGTGCGGTGATCGGCGCCATCGTGCTGCTGTACCTGGTTGCTGCCATCAAGGGCCGCCAGGGCTGAAAGCCTGCGCGACGTGCCGGCATGCGACGCGTGCCGGCCGTCGCCATACCGTGACGCCGACGCGCCGCACCTGACCTCCCCATGAACGGAACCCTGCTGGCGCTGCTCGGCTATGTGCTGCTGCAACTCGCCGTGGTGTTCCTGCTGGCGCGCCGGCCGCAGACCGAAAGCGACTACCTGCTGGCCGGGCGCAGCCTCGGACCGTGGCTGGCGGTGTTCTCGGTGTTCGCGACCTGGTTCGGTGCCGAAACCTGCATCGGCGCGACCGCCGAGGCCTACGCCGGCGGGCTCGGCGCCGTGGCGGCCGATCCGTTCGGCTATGCGCTCGGCATCGTCGCGATGGGCCTGGTGTTCGCGGCGGCCCTGCGCCGTCGTGGCCTGCTGACCCTGGCCGACCTGTTCCGCCATCGCTGGGGGCCGGGCATCGAGCGGCTGGCGGCGCTGGTGATGATTCCCTCGTCGCTGCTGTGGGCGGCAGCGCAGGTGCGCGCCTTCGGCCAGGTGATCGCATCGGTCAGCGAACTGAGCCTGATCGCGGCGACCGGCCTCGCCGCGCTGGTGGTGATCATCTATACCGCCGTCGGCGGCATGTGGGCCGATGCCTGGACCGATCTGGTGCAGGGCCTGGTGCTGATCCTCGGCCTGGTGCTGCTGCTCACGGTGTTCGCGCTGGCCGGTGGTTTCGAGACGTTGCCGGAAACCGCGGCGGCCGCTGCCGCCCGAGCCCCGGGGCGCGACCGGCCGCTGATCGAAGTGCTGGCGGTGCCGGTGTTCGGCACCATCGCTGCACAGGAACTGACCTCCCGAGTGCTGTCGATGCGCGACGTCACGCTGGCTCGCTCGGCCACCGTCGCGGCCGGCGTCGTGTACCTCGCCGTCGGCCTGATTCCGGTCGTCGTCGGGCTCGGTGCCGCTGCCACGCTGGGCGCCGATCTCGAGCCGGAGCAGGTGCTGTCGCGCTATGCGCAGACCCAGTTGCCGCCGGTGCTGTATGTGGTGTTCCTCGGTGCGCTGCTGTCCGCCATCCTGTCGACGCTGTCCGGCGCGCTGCTGGTGGCCGGTTCGCTGGCCGCCCGCAACCTGATCGCGCCGCTGGCCGGCGAACAGATCACCGAACGCGGACGGCTACGCCTGAACCGGGCTGCCGTCGTGGTGTTCGGAGTGATCGCCTACCTGATCTCGCTGGGCAGCGAAAGCTTGTACGCACTGGTCGAGCAGGCGTCCGGCCTCGCTTCGGCCGGCGTGCTGGTGCTGATGGTGGTCGCGATCTTCATTCCGGCGCTGGGCGGGATCGCCAGCGCCGCAGCGGCGCTGCTGGCCAGCGTCGTGGTCTACGCGCTGGCCTCGGCGCTGGACTGGACGATGCCTTACCTCGCCTCGCTGGCCGCCGCTGCGCTGGCCTACGCCGTGCTGGCGCCGTTCGGCCCGCGCAGCGGTGACACGGTGCCGGCGCTTTAGCCGTACTTGATCGAGCAGCCGTACGGCGGCGTCGCTGGCTGCGCGACTGGCTTGCCGGCCAGCACCGCATCGAGCGCCTGCTGCAGGTACGGCGTCGCCTTGGTCACGTCATCGGCATCCGCACTCGGAATGCTGTCGATCGCGCCGGCATAGGCCAGGACGCCGTTGC
The DNA here is from genome assembly GCF_051860985.1 of Nevskia sp. Classification (NCBI taxonomy): domain Bacteria; kingdom Pseudomonadati; phylum Pseudomonadota; class Gammaproteobacteria; order Nevskiales; family Nevskiaceae; genus Nevskia; species Nevskia sp. Next base: position 29,098 of record NZ_JBIMKV010000020.1, read on the forward strand.
CGTCGATGACGAACAGGTGCGGTGTGGTCTTGGCGTCGTAGCGCTTGCCGAGCGCGCCGCTGGCATCAAGCAGGACCGCCGTCGGCGCCGCGCCGCGCTCGCTGGACAGCCGGTCGGCGCCGGCTCCGTCGACATGGCCCTGCTTGCCGGGCGCCGACGACAGCACCGTCAACCAGGCGACGTTGCGCGCCGTGTAGGCCTTCTGCAGCGCCTGCATGTTACCGCTCTTGTAGTGCTTCTGGACGAACGGGCAGCCGTCGTTGCTCCACTCCAGCACCACCGGGCGGCCTTTGAAATCGGCCAGCGAAACGGTCTTGCCACGGCTGTCGACGGCCGTGAAGGCTGGCGCAGGCTGGCCGACGGTCGGGCCGGCGAGGGCGGTGGCGGCGATCAGCAGGCCGGCGGCGATGCCAGCCAGACGGGCTTTCAGGTGCATGCGCGAGTCTCTCAGGGCGGAGGAAGGGGTCAGGGTCCGGTCATGGCGCCGCTGGCGGCAGCGCGTCGATGACGATCGATGGCGTCAGCAGCTGCGGCAGCACGGTGGCCTCGGCGGCGCCGTGGTAGACCAGATACAGCGGCACGCCGTTGCGGCCGAAGCGTTCCAGGGTGCGGGTGATCAGCGGGTCCTCGCGGGTCCAGTCGCCGACCAGCCAGACGACCTTGCGTTCGGCAAACGCCTGGCGGACGTCGGCAGCGGCCAGCGCCACGCGTTCGTTGACCTTGCAGGTGATGCACCAGTCGGCGGTGAAGTCGACGAACACGGTGCGGCCTTCGGCGCGCAGCTCGGCCAGTCGCGCTTCGGAATACGGCTCGTGCGCAACATCAGCGATCGCGCCCGCCGGACCAGCCACCTGCTTGGCCAGCAGCGGGCTGGCCAGCAGCGCCAGTGCCGCACCGAGCGCTGCCAGCTTCAGCACGGCCGGCAGCCGGCCGCTGCGGTTCCACAGCCACAGCGCGAAGGCGATCAGGGTCAGGCCGAGCAGCGCCACGGTCATGCCGTTGCGGTCGGTCAGGCCGCCGAGCACCCAGAGCAGCCAGACGGTGGTCAGGTACAGCGGAAAGGCCATGAACTGCTTGAAGTGCTCCATCCATTTGCCCGGTCGCGGCAGGGCTTTCGCCAGCGATGGCACGAAGCCGATGGCGAGAAACGGCAACGCCAGGCCCAGGCCGAGCGCGGTGAACACGGTCAGCGCGACATAGGCCGGCTGCGACAGCGCATAGCCGAGCGCAGTGCCCATGAACGGCGCGGTGCAGGGGCTGGCGACCGCCACCGCCAGCACGCCGGTGAAGAACGAGCCGCGATAGCCCTCGGCGCTGGCCAGCGACTGGCCGACGCCCATCATCCGGGTGCCGAATTCGACGACGCCAGACAGCGACAGGCCCATTGCGAAGAACAGGTAGGCGAGTGCTGCGACGAAGCCCGGATGCTGCAGCTGAAAGCCCCAGCCGATCGCCGCGCCGGAGCTGCGCAGCGCGATCAGCAGACCGGCCAGGCCGACGAAGGTGAGCAGCACGCCGGCGGTGTAGGCCAGCGCATGGCTGCGTTGCTTGGCCCGCGTGGCGCCACGGGTATCGACCAGGCTCATCGCCTTGATCGACAGCACCGGGAACACGCAGGGCATCAGGTTCAGCACCAGGCCGCCGAGCAGCGCGAACAGCAGCACCAGCAGATAGGCCGGCGGCGCTTCGGCGGCCGGCGCGTCCAGCGCTGCGGCCGGCGGCGTGTCGGCAGTCGGCGGCACCACCTTGACCGCGCCCGGCGTGGCGCTGATTTCCCAGGCCTTGTCGCCGCCGCTGCCGTGGATCACCAGCACGCCGTCGACGGTGGCGGGCGCTTTCACGTAGTAGTCGCTCAGCGTCTGCGACAGGCGCAGGTTGCCGTCGCCATCAAGCACCCGGCGCGCGGTGGCCGAGTGGTTGAGCAGGTCGCTGGCGTACGGGAAGAACGCCAGCTGGTCGGCACTGCCGATGCCGGTGCCGCGAATCGCCAGCGCCAAGGCCTTGTCGGCGCCCTTGTCGTGGATCTGGAAACGCAGCTGCCAGTCGGCCGGCGCCGGCTGCGGCAGCTCGCTGCGCGCCTTGGCGAAGGCGTCGCGCCAGCGCTCGTCGCTGCCGGCGGCGCCGGCATCGCTGGCCAGTGGCAGCTGCAGTTCCAGATCGGCGCTGCCGGGAATGCAGATGTCCTTGCAGACCAGCCACTTGGCCTTGGCCTGCAGCAGCAGCGGCTCCGGGGTCTGGACATCGGCGGCCACCGTCAGCGTCACCGGCATCAGCACCTGCTCGGCGTAGCCGTAGTTGACGATCGGCCCGAGCGTTTCCCGGTGCGGATACGGCCATTGCAGCGCGCCGGCGCTCAGGCCGTCGGGCAGCGTCCAGCTGATCGACGTGGCCAGCCCGGAATCACCGGGATTGCGCCAGTAGACGTGCCAGCCGGCTTCCGGCTGCAGGCGCAGGGCCAGCGTCTGCTCGGCACCGGCGCGCAGCGCGGTGCTCTCCGCCACCAGCTCGGCTTCGACGTGATCGGTCTTGACTGCCGCAGCATGGGCAAACGGCATCTGCAGCAGCAGGGCTGCGGCGCAGGTCAGAAGGGGCGAAGCAGGACGCATGTCGGAATCCGGAACCAGGAGGTGCGCGGCAGTGTATGCAATCAGCCGCCGCTGCAAGGCTGCCGGCAGCGCCAAGGGTCTGGTTGTCCGGATGCACGGCAGGATGATGATTTCATTAAAATTTATCCATTCTTGACGGCGCGCCGTCGAGGACCCCGCGCAACGGCCGGCGAGGCGCCCCGGCCAAGGCGTTGCTGCCGTTCGACCGGCACCTGCCGTGCGCGTTCCATGCCGACGGGATATGCGCTTACAACTTCGGTGCGCACTGCAGTCCGGCCACTGGCGGCCGCCGTCGCGGCTACGATGGGTGCGTCACGGTTCCAACTGATTGCCGATCGAACGATGAATCCGAAACTGATGTTGATGCTGGGTGCGGCCTACGGCTTTGTCGGCGTCGCCTTCGGCGCCTTCGGCGCGCATGCGCTGCGCAGCCGGCTGACGCCGGATCAGCTGGCGGTCTGGCGCACGGGGGTGGAGTACCAGTTCTGGCACGCGCTGGCGCTGCTGGCGGTCGGCCTGCTGGCGCTGTCGCGGCCCGGGCCGCTGCTGAATGCGGCCGGCTGGAGCTTCGCGATTGGCGTGCTGCTGTTCTCCGGCAGCCTGTACCTGCTGACCCTGAGCGGCGTGCGGGTGCTGGGCGCAGTGACGCCGTTCGGCGGGCTGCTGTTCCTGGTCGGCTGGGCCCTGCTGCTGGTGCACGCCGCGCGGAGCTGAAGCCGGCGGCCGGTACACTGCGCGGCCGTTCTGCCCACGAGTCGTCCGCCCATGAAGCATTTTCTCGTCGAAAGCACCTATCTCGTTCCGCTGGCCACGCTGGAAGCCGTGCGCGGCGCGCATCGCGCTTACCTGCAGGCCGGCATCGACCAGGGCATCGTGCTGTGCGCCGGGCCGCAGGCTTCGGGTGCCGGTGGCGTGGTCCTGGTGCGCGGCGATTCGCAGGCCACCATCGAAGCCTTTTTCGCGTCCGATCCGTTCGTCCGCGAAGGCTGCGCCCGCTATCGCTACGTCGAGTTCCGGCCGGTGCTGCATGCGCCGCTGCTGGCCGACTGGACCGGCCCGGCCTGAGTGAATCAGCGGCGCGGCGCTACTCGCGCGGCGCTTCCACCCAGCGGTGGCTGCCGGCGGCGTCGTCGATTGCCGCCGCCAATGCCCGCAGCGCCGGCGGCGCATCGCTGCAACCGAGATCGTGGTCGATCTGGCGCTGCTGGCCGGCGTCGGTAATGGTGATGCGTACCGATGCCATGTCGGTCGCCGCCGCGCCGCAGCGCGGGTCATCCGGCGTGTAGCGACCGCGCAGCGCCGCATACGGCGGCTGCCGGAACTGCGCCCGCAGTTCGGCCACCACCTCTGGCGATACCGTGCCCCGCTGCTCGCCGGGCACGGCGACGAAGCGCTCGCCGAAGTAGCGCACGGTGCCGTCGCCATCGAGCCGCAGGCGGTACGACGGGCAGCGGCCGTGGCAGCCGCTGCGCTGCAGTTCCACTGCGAAGCTGGCCGGGTCGAGGTTCGGCACCGGCATTGCGCCCGCTGACCGCTTCGCCGCCGGCCGCTGAGCCACGTCGGGCTGGGCCGCCGTCGCGGTGATGGCGGTTGCAGGCGCGGGGTCGGGCGCCGCTGCGGGATCGCCGGCCGGCGAGGTCGCGGCGCAGGCGGACAGACCCCCGGACAGCAGGCCTCCGAACAGGCTGACGCTCAGACCGGACAGCAGGCAGATCTTCATCATCGCCGCAGCCTAGCCGGCGCCGGGCCGTCGCGCATAAAAAATCCCGGGGCGCCGAAGCGCCCCGGGATGTTCAGTCAGTCACCTCCGGCGACCGACCCGCTGCTCTGCATGTCAGTCGAGGCGGCGCCGGCGGCGCAGCCACACGGCCAGCAGACCCGGCAGCAGCATCAGATAGCCGAACGAACCGCCGGCCGGGATCGTCGCGTTGACGGTGACCAGGTCGTCCGACGTTGCGCCGGTCTGCGTATCGGTGACCCGCAGCCGGAACACGTACGCCCCGGTCTTGCCGGTCTTGAAGCTCGGCGTCGCGGTGTTGGCCGCATTCAGCGTCACCGCAGCGCCGCCGGTCTGCACCCAGGCGTAGCTCAGCGCGCCGCCCGGCGCGGAAGCGGTGGAACCGCGACCGTCGAGCAGTACGTCGCGGAACGGCCGGGTGGTCTGGTCCGGACCGGCATTGGCCACCGGCGGCGGCAGCACCGTGATGGTCACCGAATCGGTACCGGTTGCACCGCGATCGTCGCCAACGGTCAGCGTGAAGCGGTACTCGCCTGGCGTGGCCGGCGTGAACGTGGCCGTCGCGGTGTCAGCACCGGTCAGTGCGACCTCCGGCCCGCTGGTCTGCGACCAGGTGTAGCGGGTGACCTCGACATCGTCGCTGGAACCGCTGCCGTCGAGCGTCACCGTGCTGCCGGCCGCGACCGTACGATCGTCACCGGCGGCCGCCACCGGGGCGACGTTGTCGGGCACGCCATCCTCGGCCACCACGGCGCTGAACGGCGCCACCGTGACGCCGGTGAACGACACGTTGTCGATCGACCAGCCGAACTCGCCGGTGCTGACATCCGACAGCAGCCGGAAGCGCAGGCGCACGGTCTTGCCGGCGAAGCTGGCCGGCAGCGTCAGCGTGACCGGTTCGAGGAAGCCGCTGTTGGCGTCGAAGTTGTTGCCGACGAAGCCGGTGGCGGGCGCGTCTGCACCGAACGGGGCGAAGGTTCCGTCTTCCGACAGCGCCAGCACCAGGCCGTTGTAGCCGCCGCCGGAGGTGAAGCTGCCGCCGGCTGCCACCACGTCCTGCCAGGTTTCGCCGCCGTCGCTGGTGATTTCGATGACGCCGCCGTCGTAGCCGACCGGCGTGCCGTCCTCGGCGAAGCCGGCGAACTCGAACTGGAAGTAGTGCTCGAAGCTCATCGTGAAGGCGCCCTCGGCGGTCGCCGTCGGGGCGCCGCTGTCGGCAACCAGCAGCGGCGGCGTGGTCAGGCGGGCGTCAGTCGGCGAGCCGTTGTCCGGGATCGACCAGATGTTGCCGGACTCGAACAGGAACGGCGCCGGATCGCCATCGACGATCTGCCAGTTCTCGCCGCTGCCGATCAGCGTGCGGCCCCAGTCGACACTCGAGGCCTGCGGCTGCTCGATATCGTCGGTTCCGCGCTGGTTGGCGGCGACGTCGTAGTTGACGTCCAGCGTGAGGGTCTGCGCGCCGGGTTCGAACACCGAGGTCGGCGAAGGGCCGGCTTCGGGGAAGTCGAGCGTCAGCGTCACGCGCTGCGCGGTGCTGGTCGCCGACACCAGCTTCACCTCGATGGTGCCGGTGACCGTCGCGCCGATGGCGATCGGGCCCGGGAAGGTGATGGTGCCGGTGGCCGTCGGCGGCACCGGCGTCGCCGCCGTGCGATCCGCCGTGGTCTGGAACAGCAGGTCGCCGTCGGCGCTGACGGTGGCGGTCACCGCATCGGTGATTGCCGACGTGCCGTTGTTGACCAGCGTCACCGACAGCAGTGCCGTTTCACCCGGATCGAGGATGCCGTCGTTGTCGATGAAGCCGACGGCGCCATCGACGTACGCGAAGTCCAGCGAGGCATCGGTCACCGACAGGTTGCCGGCGAACACGGTGAAGTCCTCGACCGCGCGCGGGTTCTGGTTGGTGGCGCTGTTGCGATCGGGGGCGATGGCACCGGCACCCATGCCGCGCTTGGCGAAGGCGGCCGCCGCGTGGGCGTAGTCGCCGGCATCGGTCGCCATGGCAGCCGCGAGGATGGCGTCACGCGCTTCCAGCAGGGTCGGCGCGTTGGGCGTCATCTTCAGGCCCGCGATCACGTAGTCCTTCATCCGCTCCTGGGCCTGGACGAAGCTGTAGCGTGGATCGTTCAGCAGGCGGGCGTAGAACTCCCACAGCGTGTTGGCCCAGATCGAGCCGGTGTTATGCACCTGCGAGTTGTCGCCGAAGACCAGGATCGGCGCATTGGTCGGCAGGGCGACGCCATCGGAGATGTGCTTGAAGGTGAACGGGAAGATGTCAAGGTTGGTCGAGTACGGCGCGCGACGGATGCCGTAGTAGGAGTCCCGCGTGGCGTAGACCGCCATCGGATACGCCCCTTCGAAATTCGCGTTGCCGGTGACATTGCGGTCTTCCGGACGGACCGTGAGCATCAGCGACGAGAAGTCCGACCAGCCTTCACCCATGCCGCGACCCTGCTGGTTCGACAGGCCCGAGGCGTTGCCGACCAGACGGTTCGAGGTGTAGTGGAACCATTCGTGGGCAATGATCTGGGTGTCGAGCGTGCCGTCGACATCGATCGACGCACCGCGCCGCAGCCGTGCCGTGACCGGCCCATCGGCCAGCGCCGAGCGGATCGCCGCGCCAGACACATTGGAAACCGACAGCGTGCCGATGGTGGGCGACGGCTGGCTGGTGTCGCCGCCCAGCCCCGGCGGGGCACCGGCGGCATTGTTGGCAAGGATCACGCCGAGCGCACCGGCGTTCTGCGCCTGCACGGTCTTGGTCTGGAAGCTGCAGGTGCCGCGGTCGATCAGCACGATCTTGCCGCTGACGTCGGCAGCATTGCTCAGCGCCGTGCAGCCATTGGCGGGCAGTGCGGCCGCCACCGTACCGCTGACGTCGAAGAGCTGCGGCCCGAACGAGGCGGTGTTGAACGGCAGCGAGCCGACCGGTGCAGAGACCGTGACTTCGCCGTTGACCGCGCCATCGAACAGGTACATCTGCTGGCGCGGCGAACCGCCGTCTGCCGGGGTGCGCTGGTTGGCATTGTTGCGGCCGCTGAAGTCCTGGCCTTCGGCAAGCAGCACGTCGCCTTCCTCGCCACCGCGGCCGTAGTTGACCGACTGGGCGTTGCCTGCGGCTTCGTTGAAGCCGTTGTCGTACCACCAGTCGTGCAGCCAGTTGTTGATGTAGAACAGGTGGGTGACCGCATGCTGACGCTGGCTGGCGGTGCTGGGATCGCTGTCCGGGGTGTACGGGTAGGCGAAGGTGTTGGCGCCGGTCAGCGCGCCGCGCTGGTCGGCGCTGTCCGGCGTGAAGCCGTCGACTCTATCGGCCGGATCGGTGCCGGGCGGGCGCACGCCGCCGTCGACGAGATCGAGGTAGGCGTCGACATTGTTGCCGAGCGTCGATGTGGCGTCGGGCGCCAGCCACGGATCACCGGTGGAGATCGGGCCGCTTTCCAGGGTCACCAGACTGAGCGCCGCCGGAACGCGCGGCAGGTTCTGGTTCTGCGTGCCGGGCACCGGGTACGGGGAGGTGTCGTTGCCGATCGGCGTGTCGTACGGCTGGTGGATGCCGTTGGCATCGGCATAGACCTGGTAGCTGAACGCCACGTCTTCCGACAGGTTCTTGCGGAACAGCACGGCACCGTCGACCGCCGACACCACATAGCCGTAGCCGTAGTCGTCGGCGCGATCGACCGAGCGGCCGCTGATCTCGAGGTACCAGCCGGCGATCGGCTTGCCGTTGCTGTAGTACCAGACCTTCTTCGCGCGCGGCGTGCCGTAGGCGCGGATCTCGCCGGTCTGGCCATCGCCGATCGCGTACTGCGCGTAATCGCCTTTCTGGCCACGGCCGAGGAACAGCGACGGCGAGGTGCGTTGGCCGGTGAAATCGGCGAAGGCACGCGCCAGCGCCTGTTCGGCGGTCAGGGAGAATGCACCCCGAGCCGAGGTGGCGACACCGGTCCGGGTCGGCTTCTCGAAGGCGCTCGACGGTGCGAAGTAGCCGGAGGTCGCGACCAGCTTCAGGTCGCGACCCATCATCACGCTGAGGTTCTGGCCGAACACCTCGACGCCGTCGTAGTACTGGCGGAAGCGGGTGATGATCGGCCCCCGGCCGACGTCATGGATGTCGACCATGCGGGCATCGGCCACGCTGGCCTTCGACAGCTTCAGCGGGCCGGCCTGCTTCAGCAGGTACTCGCGAGCAGCCGTTTCGGCCAGCTTCTGGCGCTTGATCGGCGCAAGGGTAGCGGTCGGCGTGCGGGCATCGGCCCACAGGAAGGTGGTGGCGTCGAGCTTGGCGTCGTAGTTCGACGGCACGCCGGCGCGGGTCGGCCGGGCCTGGCCCGATACCGTCACCGAGCCCTTGCGTGCTGCCGCATGCCCGCGCAATGCCGCTGATTTGCGTTTGACGAGGTTGCCGTTGCTGCTGTCGCGCGACGCGGCGCTGAGCGCGGCGTCGTAGTTGGCGGGCGCCTGGGCCGCGAGTGCGCTGGACGCACCGAGTGCCGCAGCGATCAGCCCGATCGCATATTTCTTCATGATTGAACCCACTCCCGGTAAGTGCTGCCGATGTCCCCGACCGTTGCGCCGGCCGCCGCTGGACGGCGGCCTGGAGCACGGACTTCGATGGGTCGTCGACGCAGGAGAACAGCCGGCATCGCGCCGTTCTCCGGGTCGTTGACGGTCACTGCTGACCCGAGAATAGGCCGCAGGTCTGTGTCGCGCAAACGCTTGATTCAGGATGGATTTCTGTTGCGTTGCAACAGCGAAAACTGACCGATGCGTCAGGAATGTCGCGGCGCTTCCGCGTGACGCGCCATCGCCGGATGCAGCGACCGGCATCAATCGGCAGCATTTCGCGGGGCTTGTCGAAACCGGCCCCGGCGGCGCATCGGCCGGCCCATTGCGGGCCGGCCGTTTCCTTCAGTGGGCGGGGCCGGTGACGGCGGCCGCGCCGCGCAGCAGATGCTGGTTGTAGCGGGCGATCTGGGCGATCGCCGGAAAGCGGAAGCCGCTCGAGGCGGCCAGCGGTGCGGTGGCGGCGGCAAGCACCAGGCTCAGGTGCACGGTGTCGTCCTGGATGGCATCGCCGAGCAGCGGGTTGGGCGAGCGGCGCAGGCCGTCGAGCACGTCGAGCAGCGCGCGGATGCGGGCCAGCGCGTGGTCTCGTGTGGTGTCGTCACCGTGAATGGTGGCGCGCACGGCGGCGGCGGCGGCCTCCAGTGGGTGGGTGTCTTCGGTGATGACGGCGGTGATCCGGCCCCCTTCGGTGAGCGTCGCCACCGGCTTTTCGCCGCGCGCGTTTTCCGGCGTGCGGGCGAGGCTGGCGTAGTGCATGAAGTAGTCGTGGAAGCGGTCCGGGCGAATGACCCGGATCGGTTCGGGGGCCGATTCCGTCTGGTCGAGCATCACCGCGCAGGCGTCGAGGTGCAGGATGATCGAGCGCATCTCGATCAGGGCCCGGCTGCCAGCCGAGGCGTTCTCCTCGCCGAGCGCGACATAGAAGCGCTGGATCGCCTGTGACAGCGGCACGTGGATGGCGTCCGGCGACTGCTCGGCGATCGCCATCTGCCGGGTCAGACGTTCGGCGTGGTTCTTCAGTGCCGGCAATTGCGGCCGCGCTTCCGGCAGGAAGCTGGCAATGGCCTCGGCTGCGGCATCGAGCGCCAGCGCCTCATCGGGCGGCGCCTCGTCGTAGACCAGGCGGTGATGCGCGGCCAGCGTGGCGCGGGCGAACACCAGCAGCACGGCGCCGCGGATACGGGCGGCCTGCACGGCGTCGATCACCAGCGGCCAGGCGTTGTCGACGGCGTCGCTGCCATCGAACAGGAAGCCATCGAGGTCCTCGTACAACTGGCGGATCAGCTGTTCGGAAAAATCGTGCGGGTGGGGAGGTTCGCCGGCGGCAGCCGGATCGTGGGCGCTGACCATGTCGATCGGGGGATTGAAGGGAATTCGGGAGGCGGCGTCAGATCAGCCGCAGGCGCGACAGCTCTTCCTTGTAATAGGCGTAGAAGATCGGCGCCGCGATCAGTCCGCTGATGCCGAACGCCGCCTCCATCGCCATCATCGCGATCAGTAGCTCCCAGGCGCGGGACCGGATCTGCGAACCGATGATGCGGGCGTTCAGGAAGTATTCGAGCTTGTGGATGACCACCAGATAGGCGAGCGAAACGAACGCCAGTTCCAGCGAATGGCTGATGCTGACGGCGACGATCACGGTGTTCGAGATCAGGTTGCCAAGGATCGGCAGCAGGCCGGCGAGCAGCGTGACCAGCACCAGCGTCTTGACTTGCGGCAGGTCGACGCCGAACAGCGGCAGCGCGACGCCAAGGTAGATCCACGTGAACAGCGCGTTGATCGAGGCGATCCAGGTCTGCGCGAAGACCACGCGGCGGAACGATTCGGACAGCCGCGCGCCGCGTTCGACGATCGCCCGCGACAGCGGTCCGCGGGTGCCGTTCGGTGTTGCCTCGCGCAGCGCCAGCATCGCGCCGACGATCATGCCGATCAGGATGTGCGCAAGGCTGCGGCCGAAGGACTTGCCAAAACCCTGGACGGCTGCGCCGTGCTCGCGCAGCCAGCCGACCAGATCACGGCGCAGCGCTTCGGCATCGCTGGGCAGCGAACTGACAATCCACTCCGGCAGCCGGTCGCGGGAGTTGTCGATGGCCTCCGCCAGCCGCACCAGCAGTGCCGGCAGGCTGTCGGAACCATTGCGCAGCACATTGCTGACGGCGAACACCGCTGCGGTCAGCAAGCCGACGACGATGACCGCCAGCAGCGCCACCGCCACCACCTTGGCGGATTCCCGCCCCAGCGCGGCCACCCGCAGCCGTGCAGCGAGCACATGCACCAGTTCGTAGACGAGCAGGCCGCCGATCAGGGCCGACAGCAGGTGCAGGTACAGCACCGCGACCATCACGACGGCGGCAGCGACGAGCGACAGGGCGTCGGCCCGGAGCAGGCGGGCACCGTTGGCAGTGGGGTTCATCCGGGCATCTTAATGGAGCGCTCCCGGGCTCGTCCGAACCGCAATGCCCGGGGATCGGTGAAAATGCTGGCATGCAAATCGGAACGCATCTGATCGAACCCGCGCTGGTGCTGGCGCCGATGGCCGGCGTCACCGACCGGCCGTTCCGCATGCTGTGCCGGCGGCTGGGTGCCGGCCTGGCGGTGTCGGAGATGACGATTTCCGATTCGCGCATGTGGAAGACCGAGAAGTCGCGCACCCGCATGGATCACGCTGGCGAGTCCGGCCCGGTGTCGGTGCAGATCGCCGGCCATGATCCGCAGCTGCTCGCGGATGCGGCCCGGCACAACGTCGGCCACGGCGCCGACATCATCGACATCAACATGGGCTGCCCGGCCAAGAAGGTCTGCAAGGTGGACGCCGGCTCGGCTCTGCTGCGCGACGAGGCGCTGGTCGCGCGCATCTGCGCTGCGGTGGTAGCCGCCGTCCCGGTGCCGGTGACGCTGAAGATCCGTACCGGCTGGTCGCGCGCCGAGCGCAACGGCGTCGCGATTGCCCGGATCGCGGAAGCCTGTGGAATCGCCGCACTTGCCGTGCACGGGCGCAGCCGGGAGGACCGCTTTGAAGGCTCGGCCGAATACGACACCATTGCTGCCATCAAGCAGGCAGTGCGGATTCCGGTGATCGCCAACGGCGACATCCGCACGCCGGAGCAGGCCCGCCACGTACTCGCCGCCACCGGCGCCGATGCGCTGATGATCGGCCGCGCCGCCCAGGGGCGGCCGTGGATATTCCGCGAGATCCACCACTTCCTCGCCACTGGCCAGCACCTGCCACCGCCGTCGCGCGCGTGGATCGGCGCCTTGCTGGTCGAGCACCTGACAGCCATGGCCGGCCTGTATGGCGAGGCTCAGGGCGTGCGGATCGGACGCAAGCACATCCGCTGGTACTGCGACGACCATCCGGATGCCGAGATTTTCTGGCGCTCGATCAGCACCGAGACCTGTGGCGAGACGCAGCGGCGGGCGGTGGCGCATTTCTTCGGCGTCGAACCGATGGACCGCTGGGCCGCAGCCGCCTGAGTAGACGCCCACAAAAAAGGCCCGGCAGCTGCAGTGCCGAGCCTTGCGACGTCCCGCGCCGGGTCAGGGCGTCGACGTCTTCTTCGCAGCGGCCTTCTTCGCCGGGGCCTTCTTCACGGCAGCCTTCTTTGCCGGCGCAGCAGCGGCCTTCTTGACGGGAGCAGCGACCGCTTTCTTGACCGGTGCAGCGGCCTTCTTGGCAACAGCCTTGGTGGCAACAGCCTTCTTCGCGGGCGCCTTCTTGGTGGCGACTGCTTTCTTCGCAACAGCCTTCTTCGCAACCGCTTTCTTTGCGACGGCTTTCTTGGCAGCAGCTTTCTTCACAGCCATGGGAACCTCCCAACTTTCAGGGTAATGACCCGATCGATCAGCGCCTTTCGCCGAGGATTCCAAGGTCACAGCCAATGGTGTCATCGCTGGACAGCAAACACAATATCTAGTAGCGCGCGACGCTCGAACCGGCCTGCAAGGTGCACAACGACCGCTGGTGGCCGGTCGCCGCAGTTGTGAAAGCCCCCGCTATCGAACGCCATCGGTTCAGGGGCTTGGCGGCGATGCTGCAGTGCGGCGAGGATTTCGCAGTCTTCCCGGCCTGTTCGCCCCTGCGAACAAGATTTTCAGATTCGCGGGCCATCCGTTCTACCCCGATGGCAGTGCCGACGAAGACGGTCGTCGCCAGCCTCGGGCCGCCACCAGACCACAGCCAATCTTCCGGAACAGGGATCAAAAGCGATGCACGGCCGGCCGGTAGTGGGCCGGCGGACACCGAGGAAAGACCGCGTACGACGGCCCTCCGGCCGGTCTCGGCAAGCCCGACTTGATGTTGCGGCGCGATAGGAAAACCGCAGCGTGACGGGCTTCTCGGCGACTGTTCTGTCGGTTAGACAGCGGCAAAATTAGCGCGTACAGTGCAGATGCAGTCGTTTCAAGCAAGGTATTCACCGTGGTCAGTTTCCCCGCGACAAACGGGTTCTGTCGTTTCCCCGGCTACATTTCTTGATCGTCCGCAAATGCGATGCAGCACGCACCGCGAACATATCGTCAATTATCGTTAAAGGAATGTAGCAATGTCAGATTCGACCGGCACCGTTAAGTGGTTCAATGACGCCAAGGGCTTCGGGTTCATCACCCCGGCCGACGGCGGCGAAGACCTTTTCGCCCACTTCAAGGAAATTCAGGGCACCGGCTTCAAGACCCTGAAGGAAGGCCAGCGCGTTGAGTACAAGGCGCAGCGCGGCCCGAAGGGCATGCAGGCGACGCAGATCCGCCCGCTCTAATCGAGCTCGCGTATTGAAGAACCGCAGCTCCGGCTGCGGTTTTTTTATGTTCGGCGTTCTGATGCCGATATTGTTTACAAGCCTTTCCTCGAGCGACCCGAGATGACCGCTGCAAAGTCTCAAAGCCGTCCGCCGTACAACATGCCGGCGCTGATCATGTTCACCGTCAGCACCGGGCTGCTGTTGACCGTGTTCCCCTGGTATCTGATGACGTATTCGATCGGCATTGGCGCCTGGATCGCCGGGCTGGTCCTGCTTTACGCCTGCGGCCTGTCGATCACCGGTGGCTACCACCGCTTGTGGGCGCACCGTGCGTACCAGGCGCACTGGAGCCTGAAGCTGTTCTATCTGCTGTTCGGTGCGATGGCGTTCCAGAATTCGGTGCTGATCTGGGCCTCGACGCACCGGATCCACCACGCCAACGTCGATGACGTCGACCACGATCCGTACTCGATCAATCGCGGCCTCTGGTACGCGCACATCGGCTGGATGCTCCGCGACTACCCGAGCGCCAAGACCGATTTCTCGAATGCCCGCGATCTGCTCGACGACCGGCTGGTGATGCTGCAGCACCGCTACTACCTGCCTCTGGCGCTGTTCATGAACATCGGCCTGCCGATGCTGATCGGACTGGCTGCCGGGGACGTCTGGGGTTACCTGATGATCGCCGGCCTGCTGCGGCTGGTGGTCAACCATCACGTGACCTTCCTGATCAATTCGCTGGCGCATTACTGGGGCCGTCGCCCGTACACGGTCGAGAACACGGCCCGCGACAATGACCTGCTGGCCTTCCTGACCTACGGCGAGGGCTACCACAACTATCACCACCTGTTTCAGTGGGACTACCGGAACGGTGTCCGCTGGTGGCAGTACGACCCGACGAAGTGGCTGATCGCCGGCCTTTCATGGGTCGGCATCACGCGGGAATTGCGCCGCGTGCCGGAGTTCCGCATCCAGCGCGCGATGCTGCAGCGCCAGTTCGAAGCCGTGCGCGAGCGCATGACGCGCTGCAAGCACGAAGGCCGTCTGGCGGCACTGCGCCAGCAGTTCGAGCACGAGATGGAAACCTTCCGGGCGACGGTCGATGCCTGGAGCCAGTTGCAGAGCCAGCGCATCGAGGCCGCGCGCGACAAGCTGGCCGACCAGTGGCAGCACAGCGACATGCGCCAGCAGTTGCTGGTGCTCGAGGATCGCCTGCGCGAGCAGCGGGAGCGGATGCGCTCGATGCACCTGCAGATCGCCTGATCAACTGCAGGCGGCACGAAAAAGCGCAGCTCCGGCTGCGCTTTTTTGTTGGGTGGTCGGCCGATACCGGCCGCGCATGCCTATACGGTCAGCACGATCTTGCCGATGTGCTGGCTGGATTCCATCAGCCGATGGGCATCGGCCGCCTGCGCCAGCGGAAAGCAGGCGGCGATCGGCAGCCGGATCCGGCCGGATTCGATCAGCGGCCAGACCTGCGCCCGCAGCGCTTGCGCCAGCGCCGCCTTCTCGTCATGTGTCTGCGGCCGCAGCATCGAACCGGTAATGACGATCCGCTTGCGCATGATCGCCGTCAGGTCGATGGTCGCCGTCGTGCCACGCTGGAAGCCGACCAGCAGCAGGCGTCCATCGACGCCCAGCGCTGCCAGATTGCGGGCGGTGTAATCGCCGCCGACGATGTCGAGCACCACGTCGACGCCGCGTCCTGCCGTCAATCGCAGCACCTCGTCGACAAAATCCTGGCGGGCATAGTCGATCGCCGCATCGGCGCCGAGTGCCAGGCAGGCCGCGCACTTGTCGGCACCCCGGGCCGTCGCCAAAGCCCGCGCGCCAAAGGCTTTCGCGAACTGGATCGCGGTACTGCCGATGCCGCTGGTGCCGCCGTGGATCAGCACCGTTTCGCCAGCGGCCAGCCGGCCGCGCCGGAACAGGTTGCCCCACACGGTGAACGCGGTTTCCGGCAGCGCGGCGGCCTCGATCATCGAATATCCGGCTGGCACCGGCAGGCAGTGGGCGGCCGGCGTCACGCAGTATTCGGCGTAGCCGCCTCCCGGCGTCAGCGCACAGACTGCGTCGCCGACCCGCCACTGCTCGACGTCGCGACCGATCGCGATCACCGAGCCGGCAACCTCAAGCCCGAGAATCGGCGAGGCGCCCGGCGGCGGCGGATAGACGCCCATCCGCTGCAGCACGTCCGGGCGATTGACGCCGGCCGCCGCGACGGCAATCAGCACTTCATTCGGGCCCGGCTCCGGACGTGGGCCCTCGGCAAGCTGCAGGACATCCGGCGCGCCTGGGCGGTCGATGCGAACATGGCGGTGAAGGGTATTCATGACGCCACTGTAGCGGCGAAAAAACGGAACAACTGTTCTGTTAAGGTTTTGCGACAGCCGGCCTAACCGCGACGCCGGTGCCCTCCGCTTCCCGATCCCCGAACCTCATGCCCGTATTCCAGCCGATGAAGGTGCGCGTGCCGCGCGACCTCCACACCGTCACCACCGTGGCCGACGACGTCGAGCGCGACGGGCCCTGCGCCGGCCTGTCGGCCGCCGACACCAAGGCGATCTGGTCGGCGCTGAAGGGCCTCTACCGGACCGGCGCCTATCCCGGCATCGCGTTTACCCTGCGCCGGCATGGCCAGCGGGTTTTCGACCGGACTCTCGGTCATGCCGAAGGCAATGGCCCGGCCGATTCCACGAGTACGCCGAAGCGCCTGCTGACGCCGGTCACGCCGATCTGCCTGTTCTCGGCTTCCAAAGCTGTCACCGCGGTGCTGGTCCACAAGCTGGCCGAGGACGGCGGCATCCGCCTCGACGAGCGGGTCAGCCACTACCTGCCGGCGTTCGGGCAGGCCGGCAAGCAGGACACCACGATCAGCGACGTGCTCGCCCATCGCGGCGGCTTCCCGATGATGAAGATCCGGGCCGCCGACAAGAAGGTCGAGCTGATGGAGGACTGGGACCGGGTGATCGAGCTGATCTGCGCCTCGCCGCCGACTGCCAGCCGCCAGCAGGCCTATCACGCGATGACCGGCGGCTTCATCCTCGGCGAGATCATCAAGCGGGTCACCGGCACGCCGATCACCGCCTACCTCGATGCCGAGATCCGCAAGCCGCTGAAGTTCCGCCACTTCACCTACGGCATCGCGAAGAAGCACTGGCCGGAGGTGGCACTGAACTACGAGGCTGGCGCGCCGGTGCGTTTCCCGCTGTCCACGGTCGCCGAGCGCGCGCTGTTCGTGCCGTTCCCGGAAGTGGTGCGCGCCTCCAACACGCCCAGCTTCAAGCAGGCGGTGATCCCGGCCGGCAACATCTATGCGACCGCCGACGAACTGAGCCGCTTCTTCCAGATGCTGCTCGACGGCGGCAGCGTCAACGGCAGGCAGATCCTGAAGCCGGCGACCGTGGCGCGGCTGCGCAAGCCGGTCGGCCGCATCGGTCTCGACCGGATGCTGATGATTCCGCTGCAGTACAGCGAGGGCATGATGCTCGGCGCCCGTCCCGCAGGCCTCTTCGGACCGGACACGCCGGAGGCCTATGGCCACCTCGGCTTCATGAACATCCTGGGCTGGGCCGATCCCTCGCGGCATCTGTCGGCGGCGCTGCTGACCACCGGCAAGGCCATTCTCGGCACCCACCTGATCGCCCTGAGCCGCCTGCTGGCGACGATCAACGCGCGCTGCGCCTGATCGCACCCGGACGGCGTGCCCGCCGTGATCCGGCGGGCCGTTCGTCAGCGCTTCGGCTTCAGCATCGTACCGGTGCAGTTCGGCGCGCCGCAGCGGCATTCCCAGATCTTCTTCATCCGGGCCGTGTGGCGGCATTCCAGCTTGATGCCGTAGTCGAAGGTCAGTTCCTCGCCGGCCTCGATCTCGCGAATCGTCTCGATGATGATGCGGTCGCGCTTCGGGTCCTGGTCCGGCGATTCGATGACGTACGGCTTGCAGTTCGGATCGCAGCTGTGATTGATCCAGCGGGCGTCATTGGCGTCGAAGTTGCCGTCGATGACGTAGCGATCGTTCAGCGTGAACAGGAAGGTGTGGCCGGATTCGACGGTGTTGGCGTAGGCCTTGTCGATCCAGGCGTGGGTTCGCAGGCGGCCGGCGTAATCCATCACCTCCAGCCCTGCCGGCAGCTTCTGTGCCGCGAAAACGCCATTGCCGTGAATCGCCGAACGACGGGTGACGGTGTAGCCAGACATGCGGGAACAACCGGGAAGGGATCGTTCCGCATTGTGAGCCAGAAGCGGCGCGCTGCGCATGTCGGGCCGTGCCGAAGTCGGCGCTGCGCGCGTCGGTGGGAAGGCCTCAGTCGTCCAGCGAGCGGCGCAGCGCCTTGATGCCGCCGCGTCGGGTCTTGTCGTCGACCCGGCGCTGCTTCGCCGCCCGGCTCGGCCGGGTTGCCCGACGCGTCACCGGCACGTGCAGCGCGCGCGCCAGCAGGTCGGCAAGACGGGCAAGGGCGGCTTCGCGGTTGGCTTCCTGGCTCCGGTGCTGCTGCGCCTTGATGACCACCACGCCGTCGCGGGTGATCCGCTGATCGGCCTTCAGCAGCACGCGCGCCTTCAGGTCCTCGGCAAGGCTGGACGCGCGGATGTCGAAGCGCAGGTGGATTGCCGTCGAGGTCTTGTTGACGTGCTGGCCGCCGTTGCCTTGCGCGCGGATCGCGTTCAGTTCGATTTCCTCGAGCGGAATGCTGAGGCGCGCATTGATCACCAGCACGTCCGTGACACTCAGCCGCTGTTGGCGGCGACGCAGACGTCGGCGGTCTTGCCGGCCTGCAGTGTGTCGAGGCCGGTGCTGATCCGGTGGGCGAGATCGGCCATCGCCCGCTGATGGCCATCGGCCAGCGCCGGGAAGCCGTCGGCGATGCTGGCCGCCACCTGGCTGTCGCAGGTGGCCGCGCGGGCAGGGTCGTGCAGGCTTTCGACCGTCCAGCCGGCATCGACCAGCGCCTGCCGCCCGAGCACCGAATCGAAGCGCCGCAGCACCACGCGCAGCCGGTACAGCGGCAGCGTGCTGTCGGCGGCGCTGCCCGGGCCGGTGGCCGTCGCGCCGAGGCCGTCGATCAGCGCCGCCCGCACCTCGTCGGCCAGCGGTGCCGCCCAGCGCTGCTCCTCGGCTGGCTGCAACTGGCTGCGCCCTTCGCGCACGATCAGGTAGGGGGTGTCGACCTGCGCCGGAATGCTGACCGTTTCGACGATCACCCGGTACGCCGGGTCCTGGGCGGCAGCCACGGCCTCGCCGGACTTCGGCGGCACCAGCGTGTAGTAGCGGATCGGCGGGGCGCTCTGGCAGGCCGCCAGCAGCAGGCTCAGCGCGACAACGGTCAGGGGCTTTTGCATCGGGACTTCAGTCATGGGTCTGGGCATCGGTTTTCTCCGGCGGTGCGGCGGTCGGCTCGGCTGCCGCCGGCCGGCCACGCAACAGCGACTCCGGATGCTTTTCGAGATAGTCGGCAAGCACCCGGAACGAGGCAGCGGTCCGGTTCAGCTGTTCCAGCATCCGCCGGGTGTCCTGCTGCAGCGGGGCTTCCGGCGAGGTGAGGTTCTGTTCCAGCGAACGGATCGCGGTCGCGGCATTGTCCAGCGTGCGCCGAGCCTGCGGCGCGATGTCCTGATCGAAGGTACGCAGCAGCGTATTGGCGCTGTTGACCATGGTCCGCAGATCGGCGCCCAGTTCGGCGAACGGAATCTTGTCGAGCTTGGTGACGATGCTCTCGATCTGCGTCTGGATTTCCTCGAGGCTGCCGGCGGCGGTCGGGATCTCCGGCATCGTGTCGCCGTCCGTCACCCGCCGGGCCTTGGCGCCCGGCTTGAAGAACAGGGCCACGTACTGCTGGCCGGTCAGCAGGTTGCCGGCGCGCAGCTGTGCGGTCAGCCCCTGGTCGATCAGCTTGTTCAGCACCGCCAGCGCCGGCCGCTCGCTGTCCGCCGCCACGCCTTTCAGCGCCAACCAGGCCGGGCCCAGCCGCTCCAGGTACAGCTCAACCATCACCTTCGAGTAGAAGCTCTGCTGGCGCACGTCGTACTGCGGCTCGATCGAGCGGATCGCGCCGATCACGAGGCCGTTGAAGTCGACCGGTGTGCCGGCGGTCAGGCCGCGCGTCGACTGGCGCAGCACCAGCAGCGCGCGCACCGACGGGCCATCCGGCGGGGCGAGCGCGCTGGCGATGCCGTCATAGAGTTCGAAGCGGCTGTCCTCGCGGGCCGGCTCGCCCGGGTTGCGCTCGTCCAGCGGCTGGAAGGCAATGCCGCCAGCCACCACCGTGGCCAGCGACTGGGTGTTCAGCCGCAGGCCCTCGGACGACACGGCCAGATCGATACCGCCGGCGTTCCAGAAGCGGACGCCGCCGGTCACGAAGCGGTCGTATGGCGCGTCGATGAACACCCGCACGGTGATGCGCTTGCCGTCCTCGTCGAGCGTGGCGTCGACCACGCGGCCGACCGCCACCCGCCGGTAGTAGACCGGCGCGCCGATGGTGATCGAGCCGGCATCGAGCGTGGTCAGCGTGAACTGCTTGCCCTTCTGGTCGTGGGTGACCGCAGGCGGCTTCTCGAGGCCGACGAAGTCGCGCTGCTGCTCGCCCGAGCGGCCGACGTCGACGCCGATGTAGGCGCCGGACAGCAGCGTATTGATGCCGGACACGCCGCCGATGCCGATCCGCGGCCGGACCACCCAGAAGCGGCTGTCCTTGACGGCGATGCGCTTGGCGTCCGGCGTCAGCTCCACTTCGACGGTGACGCCGCTGTCGTCCTCGCGCAGCTGGATGCTCGACACCTTGCCGACCACCACGTCCTTGTAGCGGACTTCGGTGGTGCCGTTCTGCAGGCTTTCGGCAGTGTCGAAGCGGATGGTGATCGTCGGCCCGGTCTGCAGCCAGGTGCGGATCACCAGCGCCAGCCCGATCAGCGCCGCCACCAGCGGGACCAGCCAGATCAGCGACAGCCGCTTGCGGCCATCACGGCGCGGCTCCGGTGCAGGCAGCGCGGACATCGGAGAGGTTTCGCTCATGTCGGGAGACGGTCGGTGGCGCGGCGGGCGGGGATCCGGGTGCTGTCCCAGATCAGGCGGGGATCGAAGCTCATGGTGGCCAGCATGGTCAGCACCACGACCGCCCCGAAGGCCACGATGCCGGCACCGGGCTCGGCATTGGCAAGGCTGCCGAAGTGTACCAACGCGATCAGCAGCGCCACCGCGAAGACGTCGAGCATCGACCAGTGACCGATGAATTCGAGAATCCGGTACAGCCGCGCCCGCTCGCGCGGCAGCTGTGCGGAACCGCGCTGCACCTGCACCAGCAGCAGTGCCAGCGCGCCCATCTTCAGCAGCGGCACCACCACCGAGGCGGTGAAGACGACGATCGCGAGGTCGTAGGCGCCGTCGTTCCACAGCGCCACCACGCCGGACATGATGGTGTCCGACCAGCTGCGGAACAGCTTGGTCGAGCGCAGCACCGGCAGCAGGTTGGCCGGCAGATACAGGATGAACGCCGCCACCAGGAAGGCCCAGCTGCGGGTCAGCGAATCCGGCTTGCGGGCGTGCAGCGGATGGCCACAGCGCGGGCAGGGCGCGCCTTCCGGCGGCTGTTCGACGACCACCCCGCAGGCTTCGCAGCCGATCAGCCCGAGTGCCGCGCCGCGCGGGATCAGCGGCTCATCGGCCATCGTGGATCTCCCACAGCGCGCGCAGCTCGAAGGTGCTCAGTGCGGTCAGCAGGATGGTCAGCACGCCGAAGCCCCAGAGCCCGGCCTCGGCGGTGACCCGCGCCAGCGACGACATCTTGATGATCGACACCAGGATGCCGATCAGGAACACCTCGACCATGCTCCACGGCCGCAGCCAGCGCAGGCCGTGCATCGCGGCGACGAAGCCTTTCGGCCGCGCTGGCAGCCGTGCCGCGTGCAGCACGAACAGGTACAGGGCCAGCTGCGCCAGCGGGAACAGGAACACGGTGCCAGCGGCGATCGCCGCCACCGGCCCGACGCCGTGCGACCAGGCGCTGGCGACCATCGTCATCAGCCAGCCGCGGGTGGTGACGCCGGCCGACTGCATGGTGACGATCGGCGCCGCATTGGCCAGCACGAAGACGATCAGCGCCGCCACCGTCAGCGCCAGCATCGCGTCGATGTCCAGCCGCGAGCGGCGGTACAGCGTTGCGCCGCAGACGCGGCAGTCGGCCGCTTCGCCGGGCGCCAGCGGGCCGCGCTGGTGCACGCTGTCGCAGTGTTCGCAGATCGCCAGCTCGGGCCGGAGCCGCAGGGGCGGGGGCGCGCCGTCCTTCATGTCCATGCGGCAAGCATAGCCTGTGCCTGCCGCTACACTGCCGCGCCCGCACTGCCCGCCGCCGCCATGACCGCCAGCTCTCCCGCCGATCCGCAAGCTGTTCTCGAAGCCCGCGTGGTCGAGCTGGAAGCGCGGCTGGCCTGGGCCGATGACACGCTGTCGACCCTGGGCGGCGAGCTGGCCCGCCAGCAGAAGGCCATCGAGGCGCTGGAACTGAAGCTGAGGTCGCTGAACGAGCGGCTGGCCAGTGCCGACGAACCGGTGTTCCGCGGCACCGCACGGGACGAGATCCCGCCGCACTGGTAGGCGGCGGGCCGCGATCTCAGGCGGCGGCCGGCGCGTCGAAGGATTGCAGCGCCTCGGTCAGCGTCTCGGCGCAGGGCGCGTCGATCTTCAGGGGCTGCAGGTCGTCGGCGCGGCTGCGGCCGCGGGTCAGCACTGCGATCGGCAGGCCGCGTTCGCGGGCAGCCAGCGCGAAGCGATAGCCGGAATAGACCATCAGCGACGAACCGACCACCAGCAGCCCGTCCGACGCGGCCAGTGCCGCGAACGTCGCGTCGACCCGTTCGCGCGGCACGTTCTCGCCGAAGAACACCACGTCCGGTTTCAGCAGCCCGCCGCAGCGGGCGCACGGCGGCACCACGAAGCGGCTGAAATCGAGGTTGTCGAGATCGGCATCGCCGTCTGGCAGCGCTGCGGCGCTGTGATGCGCCCAGTCCGGATTGGCGTCGAGCAGGCGCTGCTGGAACGGGCTGCGCGGGGTGCGGTCGCCGCAGCCGAGGCAGACCAGCTGGTCGAGCCGGCCGTGCAGGTCGACCACTTCGCGGCTGCCGGCGGCCTGGTGCAGGCCGTCGACGTTCTGGGTCACCAGCTGGCGAACTCGGCCGGCGTCCTGCAGCCGCGCCAGCGCCCGGTGCGCGGCGTTCGGCCGGGCCGCTGCCAGATGCGGCCAGCCGATCAGGTTGCGTGCCCAGTAGCGGGCGCGCTGCAGCGGATCGCCGCGAAAGATCTGGCCGGTGATCGGCGGCCGCCGCTTCCACTGGCCGTCGGCATCGCGGTAGTCGGGAATGCCGCTGTCGGTCGACACGCCAGCCCCGGTCAGCACCAGCAGGTTCGGGCTTGCCTGCAGGAAGCCGGCGAGCGCTGCGGCTGCCTCAGTCATCGATCGGGATGCCCAGCTGCCGCGCCTGCTTCTGCCAGCGCTGCAATTCGCGCAGGTAGATGCGCAGTTCGCAGTCGGCGCAGCCGCCGCCGCAGCAGTCGTAGTCGACCGGGGCTTGCGGCTTGGGTGGCAGGGCGGACGGTGGATCGGGGTTCATGGCGGCGGCAGGATAACGGCTCGCGGCTGCCGATCGGCGATCGCCTGTGCCAAGCTTGCGAACGAGTGTTTACCTGAACCGGACGAAGGACAATCACGATGGCCGAGAAGAAGACGGGTCTGGCGGCAGCGCTGCTCGACGCCCATGTCGAGTACCTGATCGACGAGCTGACCGGCAACGGCCTGCAGGCGCTGATCGACGAGGAAGTCGACGCCGCGCTGGCACTGGCCGGCAAGCTGACCTTGGGCGCGGTCGTCACCCGCAAGCAGATCAAGGACACCGCACGGATCTTCGCCGCGAAGATCGAGTTCGGACCGGGCCTGCCGGAAATGGTCGGCGACATCGCCCGCAAGCTGTTCGCCCACGCGATCCACGACAAGACCGAGATCGGCAGCCTGCTGACCGATCAGCACTTCGAGGACTTCACCACCCAGGCGCTGGAACTCGACACGCTGCGCGAAAAGATCATCCGCGGCGTGGTCACCAGCCCGCTGTATGCGGAGTTCGCTTCGGATCTGCTGTACAGCGGCATCACCGGCTATCTGGCGCAGAGCAACGTCACCAAGAACATCCCCGGCGCCAGTTCGATGCTCAAGCTGGGCCGGGCGGCGCTGAATGTCGCCAAGCCCAGCTTGGAAGCCTCGATCGAGGAAGGCCTGCGCAAGTACATCGCCAAGGCCGTGCAGGCCTCGACCGCCCGCAGCGCCGAGTTCCTGATCCACCACGCCGATGCCGAGGCGCTGAAGGAACTGGCGCTCGACACCTGGGACCGGATCAAGGAACAGCCGATCGGCGCGCTGCGCGAGGACATCGACGCGCGCCATGTCGAGGAACTGTTCGTCACCGGCTTCGAAGCCTGGCGGCACCTGCGCCAGCAGGACTGGTACACGGTGATCATCGACGCCGGCATCGACGGCTTCTTCGACAAGTACGAGGACGCCACGCTGGCCGCACTGCTCGATGACCTCGGCGTCGGCCGCCCGCAGATCGTCGACGAGGCGCGCCGCTACGCGCCCAGCGTGATCAAGGTGCTGAAGAAGAAAAAGCTGCTCGAGCCGATCGTCCGCCGTCGCCTGGCCGGCTTCTACAGCTCGCCGGCACTGCAGGCGGCGCTCGACAAGGCCGGCGGCTAAACCCGGCGCCGGCGTCGCGCATCGAAGCCGGGATGGCGGCCGCCGTGCCGGCATCGCTACCATCGCGCCCATTCCCGTCCCGCCAGCCCTGCCATGTCGAGCGCGCCCGATCCGGCCGAACCGACGCCTGCCGCCGCTTCCGCCGTCACCGCCCCGTCGGTGGCGCGGACGCGGCTGATCGAACGGCATGGCTGGCAGCGGGCGGTGTTCGAGGTGGCGCTGCTGATCGCCTCGGCGATGCTGGCGCTGGCCGTCAACGACTGGACCGAGGAGCGCGAGCGCACCCGGCTGGCCCAGCGCGTGCTGCTGGAGCTGAAGCTGGAGATCGAGCAGAACCAGCAGGCGATCGTCGAAGCGCTGCCGTATCACGAGAAGATGTATGACGGCTTCCGCGCGTCCCGGCAGGCCCTGAACAAGGGCGAGGCCTGGGAGTATCCGGCGGCATTCGATGGCCTCAACCAGATCCTGTTCCAGCGCGCCGCCTATGACGCCGCACTGCTCAGCCAGACCCTGCCGCACCTCGAATCCCGCACGTTGTCGGCGATCTCCGCGCTGTACACGCAGCAGGAGGAATACACGCAAAACCTGCGCATGTTCGCCGCTGCCACCTTGCAGACCGACGACAAGGACAGCCGCCGCGACCTGCGGCTGACCGAAAACTGCTTCAAGCAGATGGCGGCCAGCGAGCGGCGGCTGACCACGCTGCTGGAGAAGGCGAAGGCGGCGATCGGCAGCGAGCTGGGCGGCCCTAGCGACGCTGCGCGTCGATCCAGCGGCTGATCTTCAGCTCCAGCACGTCGAGCGGCAGCGAGCCGTCCTTCAGCACCTCGGTGTGGAAGGCCTTGATGTCGAAGCGGCTGCCGAGCGCAGCTTCGGCGCGGCGGCGCAGTTCGATGATCTTCAGCTCGCCGATCTTGTAGGCCAGCGCCTGGCCGGGAATGGCCATGTAGCGCTCGGTTTCCGAGATCGACTGCGTCAGCCCCTGCGCGGAGTTGGCCAGCATGTAGTCGATGACCTGCTGGCGGCTCCAGCCCTTGGCATGCAGGCCGGTATCGACCACCAGCCGGATCGCCCGGAACAGCTCGGCCTGCAGCCGCCCGAACCAGGCGTAAGGATCTCGGTAGACGCCCAGCTCGCGGCCGAGCGACTCGGCGTATAGGCCCCAACCTTCGATGTAGGCGGTAAAGCTGCCGAAGCGGCGGAACGCCGGCACGCCCGCAAGTTCCTGCTGGATGCCGATCTGGAAATGATGGCCGGGGATCGCCTCGTGCAGGAACAGCGATTCCGCCGCCCAGGTCTTGCGCGACGGCAGATCGTAGGTGTTCAGGTAGAAGATGCCGGGCCGCGAGCCGTCCTCGCTCGGCCGCTGGTAGCTGCCGCCGGCCGCGCTCTGGGCGCGGAAGGCCTCGACCGGCCGAATCTCGAAACCGGCCCTCGGGCGCTCGGCGAACAGCCGGCTCGCCGCCTGGTCGATCACGCCCGACAGGTCGTTGTAAGCCTTCAGCGCGGCCGCCTCGTCGGCGTAGGTGAAGCGCGGATCGCGGGACACGAAGGCGAAGAATGCGGCCAGATCGCCGCGGAAGCCGACCTGCTGCATCACCGCGCGGATCTCGCCGTGGATGCGCGCCACCTCGGCCAGGCCGATGTCGTGGATTTCCGCCGGCGTCAGCGCGGTGGTGGTGATCGCCCGCACCTTGGCCGCATACCAGGCCGCGCCATCCGGCAGCGCCCCGAGGCCGGCGCTGGTCCGGCAGGCCGGCAGGTAGTCATCACGAAGGTAGTCGCGCAGCCGCACGTAGGCCGGCAGCACGGTAGCGGCGATCAGCTGGCGATAGTCGGCGCTGAGGCGCTGGCGGTCGGCCGCGCTGAAATCGTCCGGAAAGTTCGCGACCGGCTTCCAGAACAGGCTGTCCTCCGGCCGCGCCACGGCCAGTGCGTCGAGCTGCGACAGTGCCTTGGTCATCAGCTCGTCCGGCTGCACGACGCCCTGGGCGACGCCGTCGCGCAGGTTGGCGATCGCCTGGTCGAACAGCGCCGGGATCTGCGCCGCGCGGCGCGCCCAGCGGTCGTAGTCGGCCACCGTCCTGAATGGCTGCGCGCCGGTGCCGGTGCCGAGCTGCGCCAGTTGGGCGGCCAGGTTGTAGAACTGATTGACCGGCAGCAGATGCTCCGGAAAGCGCGCCGCCTCGATCGAACGCTCCAGCTGCCGGCGCAGGATGTCGAGGCTCAGGCCATCGGCCGCCGACACGCGGGCCGGGTCGATCGACCGGACCGTGGCCAGCCAGCGCGCATCGAAGGCGGCGCTGCGGGCGCGGGCATCGGCCGACAGCGTGTTCGGCAGCTGGTCGTCGTAGCGGTGGTCGCCGACATAGGTCGCGCGCAGCGGGTCCATTGCCAGCGTTTCCTGCCAGTAGCGCTCGAACAGCGGTGCGAGATCGCTGCCGGCCGGCGGGGCCTGCAGCGGCGCCGGCGCGCAGGCGCTCAGGGACAACAGGGCAAGGGCGCTGACCGTACGACGGAACATCGGGCACTCCGGGCGGGGTTCGTGGTCAACAATGCCGCAGTTGTCCGGCCAGCGGTGTCGCGCGTCTTCAGATTCCGTTCAGCCGGACCATTGCATTGTCCGCCCGCGCCGTCACCGGCCCGGTCGGCAATGACGCGCAGTTCGCGGCCCGCTGGACGCATGCCTGCATCCGGCGGATCGCGCCAACCAAGAAAAAGACAGGAGAGTCACCCCCGTGAAACTTGCAAAGACCGTTCGCATCGCTTCGCTCGCCCTGGCGCTGACCGGCGCCTCCGGCATCGCTTCGGCGGCCAATTACAACTACCTGGAAGGCGGCTTTCTGTTCCGCGACAACTACGGCAACGACGATGCCGGCTTCCGCGTCGGGGGCTCGGTGGCGCTGACCGGCCCGCTGGCGGCCTATGGCGAATTCACCAGCAACGATCGGGTCGACCAGTTCAGCGCCGGTGCGCTGTTCCACCAGCCGATCAACAGCGAGCTCGACTGGTTTGCCGGCGGTGGCCTCGAATACGTCGATATCGGTCCGGAAGACGACCTCGGCTTCGGCCTGCGCGGCGGTCTGCGCTGGACCCCGCTGAAGGCCTTCGAAGTGACGCCGGAACTGCGTTACTACGACGCCGTTGGTGACGGCCAGCTGTCGTTCCGGGTCGGCGGCGTCTACGCGTTCTCGCCGCCGTTCGCGCTGACGGCAGCGCTGCAGGGCGGCGACGATGACCGCGTCGAGGTCGGCCTGCGCTGGAACTTCGGCAGCTAAGCCCCGCGTGCCGGCGTTCGCCGGGACTGACCGGAAGGGCCGCGCAAGCGGCCCTTCCGCGTTGTGCGCCAGGGGCCTGCCCGAGGCGGAAGCGGCGGCGCTTTTCGGTATTCTCCGGCCATCCCCCATTGCCGCTGCGCGCCGAACCGCGCCCTGGAGATCGCCGATGAACGTCGCCCTGTCCGTCCTCGATCTGGTGCCGAACTGCACCGGCTCGAATCCCGCCGAAGCGCTGCGCCGCACGGTCGATCTGGCGCGGCTCGCCGAACGCCTCGGCTACGCCCGCTACTGGTTCGCCGAGCACCATTCGCTGGCCAGTGTCGCCAGCAGTGCGCCGGAAATCCTGATCGGCCACATCGCCTCGGCCACCACGTCGATCCGGGTCGGCTCCGGCGGCATGATGCTGCCGAACCACATTCCGTACCGGATGGCGGAAATCTTCCGCACGCTGGAAGCGCTGCATCCCGGCCGCATCGATCTCGGCATCGGTCGGGCGCCGGGTACCAATGGCGCCGCTACCCGGGCGCTGCGAGCAGCAGGCAGCGAACACTTCTCGGCGATGATGAACGAGCTGGTCCGCTTCGGCGGCGACCAGCCCTACGGCCCCGGCCATCCGTACGCCAAGGTCACCGCGATGCCGACCGGCGTGCCGCTGCCGCCGGTCTGGATTCTCGGCTCCTCCGGAGCCAGCGCTGCGGCGGCCGGCGCCGCCGGCTTCGGCTACAGCTTCGCCAGCCATTTCTCGACCGAGCCACCAGCGCCGGCGTTTCGCGCCTACCGCGAGGCGTTCAAGCCGTCGGCGAACTTCCCGAAGCCGCACGCGATCCTGGGCGTGCAGGTGGTCTGCGCGGAAACCGATGCCCGGGCCGACGAGCTGGCGCAGTCGATGGACCTGACCTGGCTGCGCATCAACCGCAACCAGTACCTGCCGATCCCGTCGCCGGAAGAAGCCGCCGCTTACGACTGGACCGAGATCGACCGCGAGGAAGTACGCCAGCAGCGCCGCCTGAGCATCGTCGGCTCGCCGGCCACGGTGCGGGCGCGGATCGCGGCGCTGGTCGAGGACACCGGGGCCGACGAGGTGATGATCGTCACCAACCTCCACGGCCACGCCGAACGGCTGGCCTCGTACGAACTGCTGACCGCCGCATTCGCCGAACAGCGCCGCGCCGCCTGAATCCGGCGGCCGCCGCGATGGCGCCGCCGATGAACTTTCAGCCGCTGCCGGCGCTCGATACCCTGCGGGGGCTGTTCATCATCTGACCGGAGCCAACCATGTCCGCGACGCGCTGGGCTGTGATTCTCGTGGCCGGGCTGGGGGCGCTGGCCGCCGCCTGGTTCTTCTGGCTGAAGCCGCCGCCAGCGGCTCCGGCCGTGCCGGCGCCGGCCGCCGAAGCCGCCATCGAAGCGCCGCCGCCGGCCGCTGACTATCCGGTGCCGCCGGCGGCGCCGGAAGCGGCAGCCCTGCCGTCGATCGACGACAGCGACGACGCCTTCCGGCGCGCGCTGCTCGGTGTGCCCGGCGCGCAGCCGCTGGAAGCCTGGCTGATCCCGGACCTGCTGATCCGCCGCATCGTCGTCACCATCGACAACCTGCCGCGCGAGCGGGTGGCGCTGAAGCTGCGGCCGCTGCGTCCGGTCGATGGCGCGTTCCGGGTGCTGGAGCGGGACGACGGCACGGCGACGCTCGACGACGCCAATTCCGATCGCTACGACGCCGCCATAGCGGTGCTGACGGCGCTCGACGACGAGGCGCTGGTGGCGCTGTACTTCCGCTGGTATCCGCTGTTCCAGAAGGCGTATCAGGAACTGGGTTATCCCGGCGCCAGCTTCAACAACCGGCTGATCGCGGTGATCGATCACCTGATCGCCACGCCGAAGCCCGCCGCACCGATCACGCTGGTGAAGCCGAAGATCTACTGGGAATACGCCGATCCGGCGCTGGAGCACGCCTCCTACGGCCGGCGTCTGCTCTGGCGGATCGGCGGCGAGCACCGGGCGGCGCTGGTGGCCCGGCTGATCGCGATCCGTGGCCGGATCGTCACCGGTGGCGTCGCCGCAACGGCGCGCTAACGGCCGACTGCGCTGCTCCACGCCGCCGGCGGCGCCAGCCCGATGCGCCGCTGCCGGCGATCGACCAGGGCCAGCATGGCCTGGGCGGCGAGGATGATCACGAAGCCGTCGAACGGCAGCCGGAAGCGCACCTCGCCAAGCGAGATGAAGGCGGTCGCCATCAGGCCCAGCATCGGCGTCAGCAGCAGCCATTCGGCGAGGCTGTCGGGTTTCAGGCGCAGCAGTCGCGGCGCGCGCCAGACCAGCCACAGCAGCGCCAGCGGCAGCAGCATCCACTTGTAGAGGTTCTGGTAGCCACGCGCCCAGTTGCGCTGGCGGTAGGTCGCGGCCGGCCAGAAATCACGGCCGACGAACAGGTCGGCGACATTGCGCAGGCTGCTGGTCAGCGCCATCCACGGATCGGCCTCGATGCGCCGGTGCAGTTCGGCCAGATTGGCTGGCACGTCGTAGGCACCGAAGTCGAGGTCGACGCGCTCGTGATAGCCGCGCAGCGGCGCACTCGGGCTGGTGAACGAGAAGGTCATCTGGCGCGGGCCATCGAGCCAGCGGAATTCCGCCTTTTCGCCGGCATGGCCCATCAGCGCGTTCATCGCAGTGTTGGTACTGACCAGGCAGAAATGGCCTTCCGCCAGCCGTGTGCAGCGCTGCGCCAGCGGCAGCAGCACGATCGCCAGCCCCAGCGCCACGCCGGCCACGAGACTCAGCGCGCCCCGCCGGTGCTGCAACCTTAGCCACAGCAGCACGATCACGCCGGTGACGAGCACCGGCAGCAGGATGGTTGCCTTCAGCGCCGCCGCAAGGCCGGCGGCCAGCCCGGCAGCCAGCGCCCACAGCGCGGTGCTGGCCGGCACCGGCGCATCGATCGCCCGCAGCAGCAGCACATAGGCCCAGACCAGCGCGCAGGTGAAGGGATTTTCGGCGAGGAACAGGCCGGCGTAGTGGAACAGCGGCAGGTACAGCGCCACCACCGCGAGGCTCAGCACCGCCACGCCGTTGCCGTAGAGCCGGCGCGCCAGCGACCACAGGCCGGCCATCGTGGCCAGCGACAGCAGCCACTGGGCGATGACGAACAGGCCGGCGCCGGGATCGACCTTCAGCAGCGCCGCGAACAGGTAGGACGCCCCGGGCGGGTACAGCGAATCGGCAATGCCCTCGACATGGCCGTCGAGCAGCGCGCGGGCGCGTTGCAGATAGCCGGCCATGTCGCTGTAGACGTGCAGCAGCGGCGGGTGCAGCACCAGCAGGTAGATCAACCGAAGCAGGCCGCCACCGAGCCAGCAGCACCAGACGATGCCGACCTGCCGGCGGCTCAGCGGAAGCGGGTGGGGCATCGACGGGCGGCGGTCAGTCGGATGATGTCTCGGTCGCCGGTGCCGCCGCCGGCTCGCGCTTCAGGCCATCGAGCCGGCGGGCCGCTTCGGCGTCCGCTGCCGCATCGCGCTGCCGCTCCGCCCGCGTCCGCCCGAACTTGATGCGATTGGCCGCCGCCTGCGCCTCGGCCTCGGCGCGCGCTTTCCGCTTGCGTGCCTTGTTCAGGTTGATCAGGTCGGCCATGCGGCGGCAGCGCGGTGTGCGATCAGGCGGCGAACAGCCGCCAGGCCATGGTGCCGACCAGGCCGATCTGGGCAAGGAAGAACGTGGCCCGGGTCATCACCAGCCAGAAGGAGGTGCCGAGCAGGTGCACGCCGGCCTGACCGATGCGCAGGTAGACCACATAGATCGCCAGCGGATCGATGGCGGTGGCGCTCTTGTCCATCAGCGCACCGACTGCAACCACGGCGAGGAACAGCGGGAAATTCTCGACCGCATTGGCATGCGCGTGCTGGGCGCGGACCAGCAGGGCCGGGTCGATCGAGGGCTTGTCGCGACCCCAGGCATCGGCTGGCTTCGAGCCCGTCAGCACCTGCGGCACGCGCGGCAGCGCATAGCTCAGCACCAGCGCGATGATCACGAACACGTACAGCAGTACTGCATGCAGACCAGTCATGGTGATTCCCTGAACAAGTAGTAGTGGTGGTGTTTGTCCAGGAACTGCGTTCAGGCTGATGTATCGCCGTCCAGCTCATCCAGCGCCGCCTTGCTGTACACCGCCAGCCGCTGCAGATGCGGCAGGCCGTCGCGACAGCCGATGAAGCCGAAGTTTAGCTGGTCGCCGTACGACACTACCGTGATGTTCAGGCCGTAGCCGTGCATCGGGATCGACAGCGGGTAGTAGGCGTCCAGCTTGAAGCCACGGAAGTACAACGGCCTGGTCGGTCCCGGGACGTTCGAGATTACGAGGTTGAAGGCCGGCCGGATGCGGCCGACCGTACCCGGCACGCGGGCCAGCAGCAGTGGCGCCATCAGCAGCGCGCCGTATTGCAGGATGCCGTTGCGGGTCATGCCGGCCAGCTGTGCCTTGGCGGCGGCGGTGGAGGCGATGATGGCCCGGAAGCGGGCCTGCGGCTCGGCGATGTCGGTCGCCAGCGAGGCGATGATCGCGCCCACCGCGTTGCCGCCGCCGGGGTCGTCCTTCGGCCGCACGTTGACCGGCAGCATCGCGGTCAGCGGCTCGGCCGGCAGCGCATCAAGCTCGCCGAGCAGACGCCGCAGCGCGGTCGCGCACAGCGCCAGCACCAGATCGTTCAGGGTGCCGCCATGGGCCTTGGCGACGCGCTTGAGCCGCTCCAGCGAGAACTGCTGGGTCGCGAACCGGCGGTTACGGCTGATCTTCTGGTTGAGGATCGACTTCGGTGCCTGCATCGGCGCCTTCAGCGCCGGGTCGCGCGCCTTTTCCGGCTTCCAGGCGCCCATCACCGTGTCCTTCAGCGCCCGGGTGATGGTCTGCGAGGTATCAACCTGCTCGCGGGCCAGGCGCATCAGCAGATCCAGCGTCGGCTCCCGAGGGGCCTTGTCGGCCCTGGCGGTGCGTGCTTTCTGGGCGATCGAGAAGAACATCGGCGTGTCGTGCTCGTCGGGGCTCGACGACAGGCTGTTCGACAGCAGCCGGATGCCGGTGTAGCCATCGACCAGCGCGTGGTGAACCTTGAAATAGATCGCGAAGCGGCCGCCTTCCAGGCCTTCGATGAAATGTACTTCCCAGGGCGGGCGCTGGAAGTCGAGCCGGTTGGAATGCAGCCGCGAGACCAGGATGCCGAGTTCGCGCTCGTCGCCGGGCGAGGGCAGGGCCGAGCGGCGGATGTGGTACTCGACGTCGAAGTGATCGTCCTCGACCCAGCGCTGCAGCGGATGGGCCAGCAGGTTCGGAAAGCGCAGCTTGTAGTTCCACGGCGGACAGGCGCGCGCATCGGCGCGCACCTCATCCATCAGCCGGCGCAGCAGCGATTCATCGGCATCCGGCGGCGGCGAGAACGGCATCAGCGCGCCGACCATCATCATCGTTTCGCCGGACTCGCCGGCCAGGAACGTCCAGTCCAGCGGATTGAGGCGCTTGGCGCTCTTCATGTTGGTCTCCCCTCGTGTGCGGGGAGCATGCTACGGACTACGGTTGTTCACCAGCCAGGAAGCGGTCGAGCGCCGCGCAGAACGGCTCCGGCAGTTCGAACTGCGGCAGCGCGCCGGTCTCGAAGCGGGTGAACGACCAGTTCGGCCGACCGGCGTACCAGGCCGTGGCCCGGTAGTCGACGAAATCGCCGCGCACGCCGTGCGACATCCACACCGGTTGCGTCAGGCCGTCGTAGAGCGTGTTGACGTCGGCCGAGAACAGGTTGGCGGACACGAAATGCAGCGGCGCGAACTTGGCACCCGGCTGCTGCGTGGTCAGCACGTCGTAGGCCCACAGGCCTTCGTCGATGGTCTTGCTGCCCCAGGTCTTCTCGAGGAAGTAGCGGATGGTGCCGGGCCGGGTCAGCAGGCCGTAGATGCCGTCGTCCCAGGCCGACCAGCTGAGCGTCCGGTACAGCCAGGCCTGGCCGCGCGTCGACCCCGGCGCGCCGTGACGCGGCTTCTTGCCGCTGAAGCCGGTCGGGCTGACCAGTGCCAGCCGCGCAAACGCCTGCGGCTGCTCGACGGCGGCGCGAGCGAGGAATTCCGCCGACAGGCTCAAGGCCAGCGCGTCGATCGCGACGTCGCCGTGGCGGCGGCGGATCTCGGCCGCCGCCGCCAGCACGGCGTCGGTCATCAGGCGCGGCGTGTAGGCGCGGTCGCTGCGCTCGGACAGGCCGAAGCCGGGCAGGTCGATCGCGTAGACCGGCCGGGTCGCCTTCGCGTGATCGAACAGCGGCCGCACCTCGTAGGCGCTGCCGGCAGCATTGACGCTGTGGATCAGCAGCAGCGGCCGATGGCCAGCCGGCGCCGATGGCGTCGACATGAACATCGCGACCCGGCCGATGGCCGGCGTTTCCAGCGTGATCGCGCTTCCGTCGACCGGTTGCGGCAGGGCCGGGATCACGGTCGGCCGGCCGGCACAGCCGGCGGTGCAGAGCAGGGCCAGCAGAAGCGGCAGCAGGCGCATCGACAAGCCTCGGCGGATGACGGTGGGTGCGGGGTCAAGACTTGATTCCGCCGCGCGCCCGCTCGATGCGCTGGTAGGCGGCCGTGATGCGCCGGGTCTTTTCTTCGGCCAGCGCCCGCATCGATTCCGGCAGCCCCTTGGCGGCGAGCTTGTCCGGGTGGTTCTCGCTCATCAGCTTGCGGTAGGCGCGCTTGATCTCGCCGTCGCTGGCGCTGGCGGCAACGCCGAGCACCTGATAGGCGTCCTCCAGCGCGCCCGGTGCGTCGCGGCCGACGCCGCCACTGCCGCCGCCGGCACCGGCGCTGCCGCCGGAAAAGCCGCCGGCGCCGCTGCGCATCATCGCTTCGAGCATCGCCAGATCGCGGTCGGACAGGCCCAGCGCGCGGGCGATCCGCGCCAGCATCGCGTGCTCGGCGGCGTGCATCTGGCCGTCGGCGATGATGGCCGACACCTGCACCTGCAGGAACATCTGCCGGAACATCGGCTGGGCGCGGCTGGCGGCGGCGAAACGGGCCAGTTCGGCGTCGAGATCGAAATCGGCGCTCTTGCCGCGATTGAAGGCGCGCTTGGCGGCGTCGCGCGCTTCGCCGTTCAGGCGCAGCTGGTCGAACAGCGCCTCGGCGACCCGGATCTCGTTCTCGCTGACATGGCCGTCGGCCTTGCAGACCGCGCCCATCACCGCGAACGTCGAGTCGAGGAACTGCGCCTGCACGGCGGTGATCTTCTTGACCGCCGTGCGCAGCAGCAGCCGTCCGAGCAGCGGCAGCAGCGCCCATACCAGCAGGCCGCCGATTAGCGCCCCGCGCCAGCCATTGACGGCAAGGCCGATCAGGCCGCCGACGAGAATGAAGAATTGCATGGACCGGAGTTTACCAAGCCCGACATGGCAACCCGGCTGCATCGCAGCCGGCGGCGCGGCTATGCTCGCGTCCCGCCACCCGTTCCCGGACCGATCGTCATGACGAAATTCCTTGCCCGCCTGCTGATTGCCGCTTCCGCGCTGATCGGCGCGACCGCCCATGCCGCCGATGCGGCCGCACCGGCGGCCAGCGCCGCCGAGCTGGAAAACAAGCTCTACCTCGACCTGCCGGCCGGCCGCGTGGTGATCGCGCTGCGTCCGGACCTGGCACCGAAACACGTCGCCCGGATCAAG
This sequence comes from Nevskia sp., assembly GCF_051860985.1. Taxonomy (NCBI): domain Bacteria; kingdom Pseudomonadati; phylum Pseudomonadota; class Gammaproteobacteria; order Nevskiales; family Nevskiaceae; genus Nevskia; species Nevskia sp. Next base: position 64,440 of record NZ_JBIMKV010000020.1, read on the forward strand.
GAACTGACCCGCCAGGGTTTCTACGACGGCTTGAAGTTCCACCGCGTGATCGACGGCTTCATGGCCCAGACCGGCGACCCGACCGGCACCGGTGCCGGCGGCTCGGGCAAGAACCTGCCGCCGGAGTTCTCGACCGAACACCATGTGCGCGGCGTGCTGTCGATGGCGCGCGCGCAGGCGGTGGATTCCGCCGACAGCCAGTTCTTCATCATGTTCGGCCCGGCGCCGAGCCTGGACGGCAAGTACACGATCTGGGGCCAGGTCGAGAGCGGCATGGAGTACGTCGACGCGATCAAGAAAGGTGTGACCTACGACAATGGCGCGGTGCTCGGCGAGCCGACCAAGATCGTCAGGATGCAGGTCGCCGCAGACGCCGAAAAGAAGGCCGCCGACAAGAAGGGCAAGTAGCGGCGGCCGTGCGTCGCCCGCATCCGGCATCTTGATTGCGAGCGACGTGCACCCATACAGCGGCTGGTGGGGCGATGCTGCGCCCGGCCGCTTCCGTGTTCACGATTCCGAAGGTTCCGAGGTCCCCATGCCGTTATACGAATACGCCTGCACCCAGTGCGGCAAGTCGGTCACGCTGCTGCAGAAGATGTCCGATGCGCCGGCCGTCGACTGCCCGTCCTGCAACAAGCCGGGCCTGGTCAAGCAGATTTCCGCCGCCGGCTTCCGTCTGAAGGGCGGCGGCTGGTACGAAACCGACTTCAAGTCCGGTTCCGATACCAAGCGCAACCTGGTGGAAGGCGGCAGCGACAGCAGCGCCAAGGCCGACAAGCCGGCCGAGAAGGCGGCTGCACCGGCCGCGCCGGCCGTGTCCTCGACGTCCTGAGCCGGTGACCGCGCCGGTCGAACCGGGAGGGCCTGCGGCGGCAGCCGAGCCGCGGTTCCGGCTGCTGACGACGGTGCTGCGCCAGTGGCTGTTCGCCGGCCTACTGATCTGGGTGCCGCTGGCGGCGACGCTGCTGGTCATCCGTTTCCTGATCGGCCTGCTCGATACCAGCCTGCTGCTGGTGCCGGAGTCGCTGCGGCCGAATTTTCCTGGCTTCGGCGCGCTGCTCAGCGTTGGCCTGGTGCTCGGCACCGGCGCGCTGGCGGCCAATTTCCTCGGCAGCCGGATGCTCGGTTGGGCGGAGGATCTGCTGTTCCGCATCCCGCTGGTGCGGACCCTGTACGGCGGCGTCAAGAAGCTGGCCGAGACGTTGTTCTCGCGCGATTCCACCGCGTTCAAGCGGGTGGTGCTGATCGAATGGCCGCGGCCGGGGCTGTGGACGATCGGCTTCCAGACCGGCGATCCGGTGCAGGTGGTGCGCGAGGCGGCCGGGCGGCCGCTGATTCCGGTGTTCGTGCCGACCACGCCGAACCCGACCGGCGGTTTCATCATGCAGGTGCCGGCCGAAGACCTGCGGTTTCTCGACATTCCGGTCGAGGAGGGCATGCGCTACATCATTTCGCTCGGTGTCGTCGCGCCCGGCGGCGGCCCGTTGCCGGGCGCGACGAACCCGTCGCGCTGAACACAGGGCCGGTGCCGGGCGGTACAATCCCGAGTCTTTCCCTCCCGTTGCGTGATCCCGATGATGCGTTCCCATTACTGCGGCCAGGTGACCGAGCAGCTCACCGGCCAGACCGTTCAGGTGTGCGGCTGGGTGCAGCGTCGCCGTGACCATGGCGGCGTCATCTTCATCGATCTGCGCGACCGCGACGGCCTGCTGCAGGTGGTGTTCGACCCGGACAACGCCGACACCTTCGCCGCCGCCGAGCGCCTGCGCAGCGAGTATGTCGTGCAGATCACCGGCCTGGTCCGCGCCCGTCCGGAGGGCACCGTCAACGCCAATCTGCCGACCGGCCGCATCGAAGTGCTGGGCCGTTCGATCGAGGTGCTGAACAAGGCGGAGACGCCGCCGTTCCAGCTTGACGACGACACCGTCGGCGAGGAAACCCGGCTCAAGTACCGCTACGTCGACCTGCGCCGGCCGCTGATGCAGAAGAACCTGCGCCTGCGCCACGACGTCATCCGGCGCATCCGCAACAAGATGGACGAGCTGGGTTTCATCGATGTCGAAACGCCGATCCTGACCCGCGCCACGCCGGAAGGCGCGCGCGACTACCTGGTGCCGAGCCGCACGCACGAAGGCAAGTTCTTCGCGCTGCCGCAGTCCCCGCAGCTGTTCAAGCAGCTCTTGATGATGGGCGGCCTCGACCGCTACTACCAGATCGCCCGCTGCTTCCGCGACGAAGATCTTCGCGCCGACCGCCAACCGGAATTCACCCAGCTCGACGTCGAGACCTCGTTCCTGTCGATGGACGAGATCATGGCGATGATCGAGGTGATGTTCGTCGATCTGTTCCAGACGGTGATGAACGTCGACCTCGGCAAGCTGCCGCACATGAGCTATGCCGAGGCGATGGGTCGCTACGGCTCCGACAAGCCGGACCTGCGCAACCCGCTGGAACTGGTGGAGATCAAGGATCTCGTCGCCGATTCCGAGTTCAAGGTGTTCGCCGCCCCCGCCGCCGATCCCAAGAGCCGCGTGGTGGTGATGCGGGTGCCCGGCGGCGGCAAGATTCCGCGCAGCCAGATCGACGACTACACCAAGCTGGTCGGCCAGTACGGCGCCCGCGGTCTGGCCTGGATCAAGGTCAACGAATGGGCCTCGAAGGGCCGCGACGGCCTGCAGTCGCCGATCGTCAAGAACCTGTCCGATGTCGCGCTCGCCGGCATCATCAGCCGCTCTGGCGCGGTCGACGGCGACCTGCTGTTCTTCGGCGCCGACAAGTTCAAGGTGGTCTGCGACGCGATGGGTGCACTGCGCATCAAGGTCGGCCTCGATCACGGTTTCACCGCGACCGGCACCTGGCGTGCGCTGTGGGTCGTCGACTGGCCGATGTTCGAGGAAGACGACGGCCGCTGGGTGGCGCTGCACCACCCGTTCACCGCACCGAAGGTGTTCGATGTGGCGGAGATCGAAGCCAACCCGGGCACCGTGCTGTCGCAGGGCTATGACCTGGTGCTGAACGGTGTGGAAGTCGGCGGCGGTTCGGTCCGTATCCATCGCGCCGATGTCCAGAGCGCGGTGTTCCGCCTGCTCGGCATCAGCGACGACGAAGCCCGCGAGAAGTTCGGTTTCCTGCTCGATGCGCTGAAGTTCGGCGCACCGCCGCATGGCGGCATCGCGCTCGGCCTCGATCGTCTGGTGATGCTGATGACCGGTGCGCAGTCGATCCGCGAAGTGATCGCCTTCCCGAAGACCCAGACCGCTCACTGCCCGCTGACCAATGCCCCCGGCACCGTCGACGGCAAGCAGCTGCGCGAGCTGTCGATCCGCTCCACCGTGGCGCCGGCTGCCGCCGCGCCGCGTCCCGTGTCTGCCGAGGCCTGAAGTTCAATGACGATGACCCGACGCTCCTCGCTTGCGCGCGCCGTTCCGCTGGCCGCACTGACGGCCGGCCTCGTGCTGCTGGCCGGCTGCAACCCGATCGGTAGCGGCACCGGTCCGACGCGTCTGGTCATCAACGGTCCTACCGGCGCGCTGGATGCCGATACCGGCGACACCTACGTCTGTCTGCGTTCGGGACTGACCGCGACGCTGTTCTTCGAGAACGGCACTTCGGCCGATTTCACCCAGCGCGTAACCTGGTCAGTGCAGCCGGCCGACGAGCCGTTCCTGACCATCAGCAACTTCCGTCGTGATGCCACCACCACCCAGGCGGGCGGCGTGCTGACGCCGGTCAGCCCGACGGCGGCAGAGCAGCGGGTGCGGGTGACCGCCTCGTTCAGCAACCTGACCGACACCATCGACCTGCGGGTGATGCCGAAGCCGGACATCCGGCTGGCGCAGCGCAACATCGGTACCAGCCTGACCGAAGAGTTGCCGGCCGCCAGCTCGCCGACCGATCCGACCGTCACCAGCGCGTTCAAGCTCGGGCCGTCGACGTCGGTGGATCTGACGCTGATAGCCAACCTCAACGGCACGCCGACCCTGGTCGATTCGACTGCGGCGTGGAGCTTCGACACCGACGTGCCGGGCACCTCGGTGACCTCGGTCAGCAATGACGCCAACGCCGTGATCGCCTCGATCAATTCCGATGGCCTGATCGCTGCCACCACCGCCGATGCCCGCACGCTGACCGCACGCGCCAAGTTCGCGACCTGCAACGACAGCATCGCCGCCCAGTTCTCGGTGTCGCCGATCCGCTCGATCCGCATGGAGCCGGAATTCGGCGCCCAGCCGCTGATCGCCCCGAATTCGGAGCGCTACGTGGTGCTGGCCGGCTTCGACGAAAGCGGCCCGGAGCAGAACGTCAGCCCGTTCTCGACGATCACCTCCAGCAACATCACGATCGCCAACTTCCTGAGCGCCTTCCTCGGCGTGCCGAACCTGCTGACGGCGATCGCTGCCGGCGACCCGGTGACCTTGACCGTCACCACGCCGACCATCGTCACGCCGACGCCGCCGGAAACGGTGCCGGCCCGCCATGCACCGACGATCCAGCAGACCGTGGTCGCCGACACGCTGGTCAGCATCGCGCTGGAACCGGCCGCGCTGTCCTCGGTCGCCGGTTCGGCCAATGTCTGCCGGACCCGCGTGGTTGGCACCTATGCCAGCGGCGCCCAGCAGGACGTCACCCGCCGGGCAACGTTCGCATCCAGCGACAACGGCATCGCCATCGTCAGCTCGCTGCCGCTGTCGGCGGGCCTGGTGGGTTCGGCTGGCGTCACTCCGGGTACCTCGACGATCACCGCCACGATCGCCAACGGCACCGGCACGCCGTTCACCGCCACCAGCACCTACACCTCGGTGGCGCCGCTCACGACGCCGCCGGCCGACTGTCCGCAGAGCTTCCCGCCGCTGCCGGGACAGGTTCCCGCCCCGTAGAATGATGCACTGCCGCACGGCGATCCCGGCGGCGAAGGAAGGAGGTACGGCATGTCGGCCGCATTGAAGATCGATCAGTTCAACCTGCTGGACGACGCGTCCTGTGACGCCCGCATCGTCGCCGCGAAGGCGATCCTCGGCGATCGCCTGGCGATCCTCGGCCACCACTACCAGCGCGACGAAGTGTTCAAGCACGCCCATTTCTCGGGCGATTCGCTGAAGCTGTCGCAGCTCGCCGCCAAGACCTCCGCCGAATACATCGTGTTCTGCGGCGTGCACTTCATGGCCGAGGTCGCCGACATCGTCACCAACGGCGAGCGGCAGGTGATCCTGCCGGACCTCGCCGCCGGCTGTTCGATGGCCGACATGGCCAACCTGGTCAAGGTGCGCAAGTGCTGGGACGAGCTTTCGCAGATCCTGGACCCGGACGAGACGGTCACGCCGGTGACGTACATCAACTCGGCGGCTGACCTGAAAGCCTTCTGCGGCAACCACGGCGGCATCGTCTGCACGTCCTCGAACGCCCGCGCGGTGCTCGAATGGTCGTTCGGCCGCCGCGAGAAGGTGCTGTTCTTCCCGGACCAGCACCTCGGCCGCAACACCGGGCTGACCATGGGCATTCCGCTCGAGCAGATGGTCACCTGGGATTTCACGCAGCCGCAGGGCGGGCTGACGGTGGAGCAGATCCGCAACGCCAGGATCATCCTCTGGAAGGGCTTCTGCTCGGTGCACCAGATGTTCCATCCGGCGCAGATCGAGAAGTTCCGCCGCGAAGTGCCGCACGGCCACGTGATCAGCCATCCGGAGAATTCCTACGAGGTCTGTCAGGCCTCGGATTTCGTCGGTTCCACCGAGTACATCCTGCGCGTCGTGCGCGCCGCCGAGCCCGGCTCGCACTGGCTGGTCGGCACCGAGCTGAACCTGGTCAACCGGCTGCGTGACGAGATGAAGCCGAAAGGCGTCACCGTGCAGTTCATGTCGCCGATGGTCTGCATGTGCTCGACGATGTTCCGCACCGATCCGCAGCATCTGGCCTGGGTGCTCGACAACCTGGTCGCCGGCACGGTCGTCAACCGCATCCAGGTGTCGAAGGAGGTCGCGGTGCCGGCGCGCCGCGCGCTTGATCTGATGCTCGAAGTCGTCGACTGATTCCTCGCCGGACTCCTTTTCCCTTTCTCCCCGAAGACGCACCCATGTTCACCCACGCCCCGACGCTGGCTGTATCTGATCCCGAACTCAACGCAGCGCTGGTCGCCGAAGCGGGGCGG
>NZ_JBIMKV010000021.1:0-62430 GCF_051860985.1 Nevskia sp.
ATTGGTGAGAACGCCCCGAACTCATTCATTCAGGGCTGGATTCCGGGCAAGGTGCTGAATTACGTGTTCGGCGCCACCCGGGTGCTGTCGGGCACCGAGAACTGGATCGGCGCCGACCAGATCATCCTGCTCTACGAGGTCGGCGCCACCCAGGTGCTGAACCTGCCGAAGTTCGACCAGCTGCAGATCGAAGGGCCGGGTGCGGCCTACACGCATGCCTCGGCCGGTGCCGACGGCTCGGGCGCCGATGGCTCGCGTCTGGCCTGCTCGACCAACCCGAGCTGCACCGTCGGCCCGGACGGCCTGCGCTTCAACCCGTTCCAGGCCAAGCGCAACCAGTTCGCCCATTCTTTCGCCGGCGGCTACCGCGTGGTCGGCCGCATCAGCTATGAATCGGTGCTGCCGGGCATCAGCGTGCAGCCGCTGTTCATCTTCCAGCACGACGTCTACAACAACTCGCCGGGCCCGGGTGCGAACTATGTCGAAGGCCGCATCCAGCTGAATTCGGTCGTCGAGATCCGCTACGAGAAGTCGGCCTCGTTCTCGATCGCCTACAACATGTACACCCGCGGTGGCGGCAACAACCTGTACCGCGACCGCGACAACATCGGCTTCTTCCTGAAGTACCAGTTCTGACCGAGCTTCCCGCCATGCGCCTTCCGAACGCTTCGCTTTCCGCCCTGCTCCTTGCCTGCGCCCTGGCGCCGCTGTCCCTGCTGGTTCGGGCCCAGGACGAGCCCGCTGCCGAACCTGCGGCGGAGGAAGCGGCGGCAGAAGGCGAGGCGGCCGCCAGCCCCGAGGCCGCTGCACCGGCCGTCACGCCCCGAGCCTCGGAGATGGCGGTGCGGGCGGTCAACAATCCGCTGCTCAAGGTGGTCAGCACCGGCAAGCGCTTCGTGGCTGTCGGCGCGCGCGGCCACATCCTGGTGTCGGCCGATGCCAAGGACTGGAAGCAGGTGGCTGCGCCGGTCGATGCGCTGCTGACCAGCGTCACCTTCGCCGATGCCGAACACGGCTGGGCGGTCGGCCATGACGCCAGCATCCTCGCCACCACCGATGGCGGCAGCACCTGGACCTTGCAGAACTTCCAGCCTGACCTCGGCAAGCCGCTGTTCGACGTGCTGTTCTTCGACCCGCAGAACGGCCTCGCTGTCGGCGCCTACGGGCTGATGCTGGCGACTCACGACGGCGGCGCCAGCTGGGCCCAGGTGGCCGCCAATGCCGTGACCGGCGAAGAGCGCCACATCAACGCGATGGCGCGCCTCGGCGACGGCAGCCTGATGGTGGTCGGCGAAGCCGGCCTGATCGGGGTCAGCCGGGATCGCGGTGAAACCTGGACCAAGGTCGCCGGCCCGTACGAAAGCTCGCTGTTCTGCGTCATCGCCGCCGGCAACAAGGGCGCGCTGATCGGCGGTCTGCGCGGCAACTCGTTCTTCACCGCCGATGTCGAGGGCGGCCACTGGAAGAAGATCGACACCGGCACCGACCAGTCGCTGTTCGGCATCGCCGCGCTGCCGGGCGATCGGATCGCGATGGTCGGCCTCAACGCCACGCTGCTGATCTTCGACGCCGCCGGCAAGACCCGGCAGGTGCCGATCAGCGACCGCAGCGGCAACAAGCAGACCGACACACTGTCGTGGCTGCTGCCGACGCGCGACGGATCGGTGCTGCTGGTCGGCGATGCCGGCGTCCAGCGCCTGGACGCCGCGAAGTTCTGACCGTCATCCGCGCGCGCCAGCGACGGATCGCGCCCGCCTCGGGTGAGGAGCGGCCCGCCGTGAACGCAGCTCGCCTGCCGGCAGCCGGTGCGGCCCTGGCCGCCTGGCTGATGGCATTGCCGCTGCTGGCCTCCGGCCAGCCGCTGCCGGAGCCGGAATCGCTCCGGCAGACGACCGAGCCGGCAACCTCGCTGCCGGCCGAACCGGTGCTGCCATCGTCGCCTGATCCTGCCGCGCCGCCGCCGGCCGAGCCGGTCACGCTGGCCGTGCTGCGCGAACGCCGTTTCCACCAGCTGTGGTCGGCCTTGCCGGTATCGGCGGAACCGGCCGAACGGGTCGAAGTGGCGTTGGCAGATATCCGTCGACTGCTCGCAGCCGGTCAGCCGTGGCTGGCGGCGCTGCAGGCGGCGCGGCTGGAAGCCGACCTCGGCGAGCGGCCTGGGGTCGCCGCCGTGCTGGCGACCGCCGCTGCCCGCTGCGGCCTCACCGGCATCGCGGTGTCGGCGCTGGCGCGCGCCGCCGGTGCCGAGCGCCTGGCGCTGGCAGAGGCGGTGCTGTCGGTGGCCGAACGGCGGCTCGCCGACGGCGAGCCGGATGCCGCGCTGGCAACGCTGCGCGCACTGCCGGTGCGGCTGGAACGCCGGCAACGCCATCGTCTGGCGCTGCTCAAGGCGCGCGCCCATTTCGCCCGCGACCGGCCGCTCGAGGCCGCGCAGGCCTTGCAGGCGGCCGAATTCGATCCGCTGCGGCTGGTCGGCGCGCCGCTCGATGACCGCCTGGAAGCGGCGGTGCTGCAGTACGACCTCGGCATCGCGCTGATCCGCAGCGGGGCCGCCGCCCGCGGCCATGCGCTACTGGAGCGGCTGGGCCGCAGCGACAGCATCGGCGACGAGCCGCCGGCGCAGGCCTTGCGCGATCGCGCCAATCTCGGGCTGGCGGCGGAATTCCTTGCCGCCGGCCAGGGCGCGACGGCGCGCGCGCTGTTCGAGCGGGTGGCGCTGGAAGGGCCGTACTCGAACCGGGCGCTGCTCGGCATGGGCTGGGCGTCGCTGGGCCCGCAGGGTGATCCGCAGTCGGGCGGGCTGAATCTCGACGGCGACGGCACCCGAGCGACGCCGAAGTTCGTGCTGCGGGTGATGCAGCGGCGGCGGCTGATCGATTGCGAGAACTACAACCGGCGGGCGCTGGCGCCGACCGAGCTGTGCCAGCGCCAGCTGCGCTTCGAACGCGCGCAGGTGCCGGAGCGCGCCGAATCGCTGGCCGAGGAAGCGATCGCGGTCTGGCAGGAGCTGAGCGCCCGCGAGCCGCGTGATCCGGCGGTGCGCGAAGCTTGGGGCGCGCTCGGCCATGCCGCAGCCCGCGCCGGCCTGCGCGCCGCCGCGATCGCCGGCTACGAAGCGGCTGCCGAGCGCCTCGAAGCGGCGCTGGCTGACAACCGCGCCGCCGCCAGCCGCTTCGCGGCCGAAGGTCTGGCGGCCGGCTGGGCGGCGCTGTCAGCCGACGGCGCGATGACGGCCGGGCTGGCGCCCGGCGCGCCGTTGCCGGTGGCGGCGCTGATCGGCTTCGAGGCAGCGCTCGGTGTCGACGCCGCCCCGCCGTCGCCGCAGCGCCAGCCGCTGCTCGCCGAGTTGCTGGAGGCGCGCGGCCTGCAGGCAATGTCCGGCGATGACCCGGCGCTGGCCGCATGGCAGGACGCGCAGCAGCAGGCGCTGGCGCGGACCGTTGCCGAATCGCTGGACGCCGAGCAGCGGCAGCTGGGCCGCTGGCTGGCCTCGGTGCGTGCCGGCCTGGCGACGCTGTCTGATCCGAGCTTCGTGCTGCCGTCGCCGGCTGCCGCGCCGCGCTGAGACCGCGCGTCCGTTCCGGCTTACAGGTACGGCGAGAACAGCCAGCAGATCGCGTCGCGGCTGCGCGCCAGGCCGGATGCCCGGTCCAGTTCGGCGAGGCTGCGCGGCCGGCACTGGTCGCGCACGGCATCGAAGTGCTGCAGCAGGTCGCCGGCCAGCTGCTGGCAATAGGTTTCCACCACCAGCTCGAAGTTCAGCCGCAGGCTGCGCGGATCGAGGTTGGCCGAGCCGATGTGGGCGTAGTAGTCGTCGACCACCACCAGCTTGGTGTGCGCGAACGGTGCCGGCCGCAGGTGGATGCGCACGCCGTGCGCCAGCAGCTCGCGCTGCCAGCGGCGGCTGGCCCAGTCGACCCAGCGCAGGTTGCTGCGCGCCGGCAGGATCAGTTCCACCGCCACGCCGCGCAGCGCCGCCGCTTCCAGCCCTCGGGCCAGCTCCGGCATCGGGATGAAGTACGGCGTCATGATGCAGACCCGCTGGTGGGCGTTGGCGAGCGCCGCCAGCAGCACCAGTTCCAGCCGCTCGACTCCTTCGTTGGGCCCGGCGGTGATGACCCGGCAATGACTGCGGCCGGCAGCGGCGATCGGTGGCCCGGAGCTGGTCAGCGCGGCGGCGTCGCGACGGCCATGCCAGTCATCGTCGAACGCCTGCGCCAGCTGGACGGCGATCGGCCCGCGCAGGCGGAAATGCAGGTCGATCAGGCCCTGCTTCGGCTTGCCGAGCACGGTGTGGTCGCTGATGTTCATGCCGCCGGTGAAGGCGAGGCCGTCGTCGACGATCAGCAGCTTGCGGTGGTTGCGCAGGTTGACGTGCGGCAGCGGCAGGAAGCGCCGCGCCAGCTGGAATGGAAGCGCCGGGTCGGCACGCCGGCCTGCAGCAGCAGCGCCGAGGCGCGCGGGAAGTAGTACAGGTCGCCGACGGCGTCGATCAGCACCCGCACCTCGACGCCCCGCTGCTGCGCCGCCACCAGGGCGGCGACGAACTGCGCGCCGACGCCGCGCCCGGAAAAGATGTAGCTGGCCAGCCAGACGCGGCGGCGCGCGCCGGCGATCGCCGCCAGCATCGCCGGATAGGCCCGGTCGCCGTTGTGCAGCAGATCGATGCCGTTGCCGGCGGTCAGCGGCCGGCCGGTCATCGCGCCGCCGATGCGCACCAGCTCGCGCAGTTCCTCGGCGATCACGCCCGGCAGCAGCGCACTGAGGCCGGGCGGCACGGTGTCGTCGCCGGCGCCGTGGACTGGCTGGGCCTTCGGATTGACCCGGTTGGTGCCGAGCAGCAGGTACAGCAGCGGGCCGGCGATCGGCGCCAGCAGGCAGGCGGCGATCCAGCCCCAGGCGGCGCGCGGATCGCGGACATTGAGCAGCGCATGCCGGGTGGTCAGCAGGCCGAGCGTCGAATGCAGCAGGGCCAGCGCCCAGGCGAGCTTGTCGACCGGCAGGCTCATCATGTCGGGCGGATGGAGATTTCCGCCGCCAGCGGCAGATGGTCGGAGCGGGCCTGGGCCAGCGTGTCGAGCCGGTGCAGCTCGATCTGCGGCGACAGCAGGATGTGGTCGATGCTGCGCGTCGGCGCCCAGCTCGGAAAGGTAGCCGGCGTGCGTTCCGGCAGCCAGAAGCCGGCCGCCTGCAGCGCCGGATGGGCGCGCAGCAGCGCCGGCTCGGCATTGAGATCGCCGACGATCACCGACGGTCGGTCGCGGCCGGTCTGCGCCACCAGGTAGTCGAGCTGCCGCTGCTGCGTCTGCCGGCCGAGCGACAGGTGGGTGACAAAGATTTCCAGCGGCCTGAGGCCGCCCGGCAGCTGCAGGGCCAGCTGCAGCGCGCCACGGCCGCGGATCGGGCCCGGCAGCGCGTGCTCGGCGATCACCTGCACCGGCCAGCGGCTCAGGTAGCCGAGCGCATGGCGGGCGAACGGCTTCAGGTTGCGGGTGATCGCCAGGCCGTGCTGCGGGAAACCGGCGGCGGCGGCCAGGTAGGCCATCTGGTCGACGAAGCCGGTGCGCAGGGAGCCGGCATCGGCTTCCTGGATGGCGACGAAGTCGTGGTCGCGGATCAGCACGGCGATGTCGTCGAGCGCGCCATGCGGGTCGCGGCCGGGCAGCGCGTGGCGCCAGGCGCGGGTCAGGTAATGGCGGTACTGCGCCGTGTGCAGGCCGACCTGGATGTTGAAGCTGAGCAGCTTCAGGCGCGGCGGCGCAGGCGGGAGCGAGGTCGGCGGCGTGGTCATCGGCAGCGCGGGTGGCGGTGCCGACACCTTATGCGAATTCGCCGCGGCTGCGGGCTGCTGCTCAGCGCCGCCGCTGGTACAGCAGCAGCGCGTGGCCGGGCGAAGTCGGCAGCACGGTGCCGCTGCCGCGAACGCAGGCGTAGGCCGAGGCCAGTTGCGGCGTGCCGTCGGCGGCGACCGATTCGCTGAAGGCGAGCAGGGTCAGGTCGGCGCCGGGATGGGCGCGCATGAAGCCGACCAGTGCCACGAAGGCCGCGCCGTGGCCCATCGCGAAACGGTGGCGATCCGCTTCCGGCACTCGCGGCCGGCACCAGGCGGCGAGGTCGGGAAAGTTGCTGAACTCCCGCCATTCCAGTCCGGGGTGGGCGGGCAGCCGTTCGGGCGACGGCGGGTTCGGGTATTCGAGGATTCGGGAAGTCGACATGCGCGGCTGCGCTCTCGCTGGAAGTCGTCCGGAATGCACCGGGCCTTCTCATCAAGACGAAATTCCGCGACAAAAACGGTCATCGCTGCCGGCGATTTCCTCGGCCGGCTGCCGAACGGCAGGCCGGAACGACTGGCCAGAACGACGAAACCCGGCACGGGGCCGGGTTTCGCGGTGCTGCCGGTGCCGGTACCGCCTGCGAGCAGGCGGCCGGCAGTTGCCTCAGATGCGCGCCTCGATGCCGAAGGCGGCGAAGCCCTTGGTCTCGAAGTTCTTGCGGAACATGTCGCGCAGCTTGGTCGCCGTGGCGTCGTAATCGGCCGGGTTCGGCCAGGTGTTGCGCGGGTTGAGGATGGCGGCATCCACGCCCGGGCAGGACTTCGGCATCTTCAGGTTCAGGATCGGCTGCACCTCGGTCTCGACGCTGTCCAGCTCGCCGTTCAGCGCGGCGTTCAGCAGCGCGCGGGTGACCTTCAGGCTCATCCGCTTGCCGGTGCCGTACGGGCCACCGCTCCAGCCGGTGTTGAGCAGGATGCAGCGCGACTTGTGCTTCTTCATCTTGTCGGCCAGCAGCTTGGCGTAGACGTTCGGCTTGTGGGCCATGAACGGGCCGCCGAAGCAGGCCGAGAAGGTCGGCTGCGGCTCGGTCACGCCGACTTCGGTGCCGGCCACGCGGGCCGTGAAGCCGGAGACGAAGTGGTACATCACGTCTTCCGGTTCCAGGATCGAGATCGGCGGCAGCACGCCGAAGGCATCGGCGGTCAGCAGCACGATGGTTTCCGGATGCGGGCCCTGGCCGTTCGGCATGGTGTTCGGCACCACGCTCAGCGGATAGCTGAAGCGGGTGTTCTCGGCGATCGAGCCGTCGTTCAGGTCCAGCTCGTCCGGATGGCACTCGGCCATCGTCTTGCCCGGCAGCGGCGGCACGTTCTCGATGATCGTGCCCGGCTTCGACAGCGCTTCGGCGATCACCGGCTCGGCGGCCTTGTCGAGGTTAATGAGTTTGGCGTAGCAGCCGCCTTCGAGGTTGCACAGGCCGTTGTCGGACCAGATCGTCTCGTCGTCGCCGATCAGGCGGCGGCTGGCGTCGGCCGACAGCGTGGTCTTGCCGGTGCCCGAGAGACCAAACAGGATTGCGCCGTCGCCCTTGGCGCCGACGTTCGCCGAGCAATGCATGCTCAGGCGGCCCTGCTTCGGCAGCAGGTAGTTGCCGACCGTGAAGATGGTCTTCTTGTTGACGCCGCAGTAGTCGGCACGGCCGGCGACGATGCAGATCTGGTTGCGGGTGTCGATGATCACCGCCGCTTCGGCGCGGCTGCCGTCACGTTCCGGCTCGCAGACGAAGCTCGGCACGTTGAGCATCGTCCAGCGTCGGGCATCGACATCCTTCACGCCCGGCAGGTTCTTCGGGAACATGTTGTCGCAGAAGAACGCGTGGGTGGCGTACTCACCGACGAAGCGGTACGGCACCGCGAAATCGGCGTCCGAACCCATGAACAGGTCCTTGACGTACAGCGTCGCTTTCTTCTCGTTCAGATGGGCGACGACGCGCTTCAGCAGGCCTTCGTACTTGGCCGGGTCGTAGGGCGTCAGATCGGCCTTGAACCAGATCTCGTCGGCCACTTCCGGCCACTTCACCGCGAAGGTGTCCTTGGTGCGCCGGCCGGTGCAGTCCGGATCGGTGTAGTAGACCAGCGGGCCGTTGACGCCCAGCTTGGTCGCGAACGCCTTCTGGGCATCGGACGGACCATCCCGCGAGACACGGCCGCGATCGTTGGCGATGGCCTCGTGGAAGAGCTGCTCCTTGCTGAGCTCGTACTTGTAAGTGACGGTTTTCAGACCGAACAGCTTTTCCAGATCGGCCTGAAAGCTCGGCGCAGCGCTTGTGTGATCAACCATGGATTTCGTTACCACCATTCGCGAAGGGAGGGGTAGCGGCACCGCGACGGGTACCAGCGAGTGCCGGCATTTTACGGAAACTCGGCTGTCTGGGGGTCGAGGGGGCAAAATTTTTGTGCGAATGCACAAATTAGGGGCCGCTTTTCGCGCCTTCAGCGCCCCGGCAGCGTGAATCCGGCGACCGATTCGCGCAGCTTGCCGGACAGCGTGTTCAGCGCGCCGACCGCCTCGGAGGCCTCGGTCGCCGAATCCGAGGTCTGCAGCGCCAGCTGCTGGATCGACAGCATGGTGTCGGCGATCCGCGTGGCGGCGGCCGATTCGCCGCGGGCGGCGGCGGCGACGCCCTCGATCGAACGCGCCAATTCCAGCGAGGCGGCCTCGATGCGGGTCAGCGCCTGGCCGGCTTCCTCGGCCGACTGGGCGCCGGCGATCACATGGGCGGTCGAGCGTTCCATCGAGGTCACCGCCTCGTTGGTGTCGGCCTGGATGGTCTTGACCCGCGTCTCGATCTGCCGGGTCGACTGCGAGGCATGCTCGGCCAGCTGCTGGATTTCCACCGCCACCTGTTGGAAGCCGCGTCCGGCGTCGCCTGCCCGGGCGGCCTCGATCGAGGCGTTGAGCGCCAGCGTGTTGGTCTGCTCGGCGATGTCGTTGATGGCCTCGACGATGGTGCCGATCTCCTGCGATGACTCGCCGAGCCGCTTGATCCGCTTGGCGGTGTCCTGGATCTGCTCGCGCAAGGTCGCCATGTGGTGGATCGTCTGGCCGACCGTGCCGGCGCCGCTGCGGGCGGTGCGGACGCTAGCATCGGCGTCCAGGGCGATCGTTTCGGCGCGGCCGGCCACCGTGCGCAGCGAGGTGCTGGTGGCGGTGATGGCGGCGGCGGCGTCAGTGATTTCGACCGACTGCTGTCCGGACGCCGTCTGCACCCGGACGGCGATCGCGCGCGTGCCGGCGGCGGCCGCCGTCAGGTCGACTGCCGTGCGTTCGATGGTGCCGACCAGCCGGCGCAGCGTCTGCACCGTGGCGTTGATCGAATCGGCGATCGCGCCGGTGAACTGCTCGGTCACCGTCACCTCGATGCGCAGGTCGCCGTTGGCCAGACCGGTGATCTCGTCGAGCAGCCGCATGATCGCCTGCTGCTGGCGGGCCTCCAGTTCGGCGGCGGCCCGGGCGCGCTCGCGCTCGCCGGCCAGCCGGCTGCGCAGGAACAGGCCGAGCGCCGCCAGGCTCAGCAGCACGCCGGCCATGCCGACCCCGGAGACGAGTCCATCGACCGGCGCCAGCACGCCCAGCAGCGCGGCGCAGGCGATCAGCAGGCCGAGCGTCACCAGTCCCAGCGTCTGGCGGTCGCGGCGGTTCATGCGTAGGCCGGCTCGCCAGGCAGGCCGAGCAGCAGGTGCACCTGCACCAGCAGGTCAGCCGGCCGCAGCGGCTTGCTGAGGTAGCCGCGCGCACCCTGGCGCAGTGCCCAGTGACGGTCGGAGACCTGGTCCTTGCTCGATACCACCAGCACCGGAATCATCGCCGTCAGCGGATCGCGGCTGAGCTGGCGGGTGGCCTCGAAACCGTTGATGCCCGGCATCACCAGGTCCATCACCACGCAGTCCGGCCGGTGACTGCGCACCAGGCGCAGCGCTTCGTCGCCGGAGGTTGCTGCCAGCACCGTATGGCCGACCGCCTGCAGCGCCTGCGTCATCCAGGCCTGA
Organism: Nevskia sp.; assembly: GCF_051860985.1. Classification (NCBI taxonomy): domain Bacteria; kingdom Pseudomonadati; phylum Pseudomonadota; class Gammaproteobacteria; order Nevskiales; family Nevskiaceae; genus Nevskia; species Nevskia sp. Next base: position 9,824 of record NZ_JBIMKV010000021.1, read on the forward strand.
TCGGTCGGGGAGTCATCGACCACCAGCACGCGTGCCATCGCCGTCTGCTCATCCGCATGCCCCGCAGCGCAGGGCTTCGGCAGCGTTTTACCCGCGCCACACCCGCGTTGCACGGCCCGGGAAGCGCGTGCCGATGAAAGGCGTATTGCGTCCGACGCTGTTCATCTGCGCGGCTTCCAGGCGCCATTCCTGCGACGGGTCGATCAGGCACAGATCGGCGGGCGCGCCGATCGCCAGACCGCGCGCCGGCAGGCCCAGCACCTGCGCCGGCCCGCGCACCAGCCGGCTGGCCAGGGTCAGCGGGCTCAGCAAGCCCTGCTCGACCAGCTGCAGGCCGAGCGGCAGCAGCGTTTCCAGCGCCGAGATGCCCGGCTCGGTCAGCGGCAGCGGGTTGGTCTTGGCGTCGCGCTCATGTGGCTGGTGATCGGAGCAGATCGCCTCGATCAGGCCGCTGCCGACGGCGTCACGCAGCGCCTCGCGATCGGCTGCCGAACGCAGCGGCGGCAGCACGTGCGCCATCGCGTTGAAGCCTTCCAGTGCGGCATCGGTCAGGAACAGCTGATGGGCCGCGACATCGGCGCTGATCGGCAGGCCGCGCGCCTTGGCGGCGGCCAGCAGTTCGACGCCCCGGGCGCTCGACAGCCGGCCGAAGTGGACCCGCGCGCCGGTGTCCTCGACCAGCGAAATCCACTGGCGCATCGCCACCGCTTCGGCAGCCACCGGGATCGACGCCAGACCGAGCCGGGTGGCGACCGCGCCTTCGTGCGCGCAGCCGTTGTTGGCCAGCGCAGCATCGAGCGGCACCACGTGCACGGTCATGCCGAGACTGGCGGCGTACTCCAGCGCCCGCCGTGCAACCAGCGCGTTGGCGACCGGCGCCAGCCCGTTGGTGACGCCGACGCAGCCGGCCGATTTCAGCGCGCTGATCTCGGCAAGCGCATCGCCTTCCAGGCCCTTGGTCAGCGCGCCCAGCATGTAGACGTAGGCGCCGCCGGCGGCCTTGGCGATGCGGTTGACGCGGATCACCACCGCCGTGTTGTCGATCACCGGCTTGGTGTCCGGCGGCAGGCACAGCGCGGTGATGCCGGCGGCGAACGCGGCATTCGATTCCGAGCGCATCGTGCCTTTCTGCGTGGCACCCGGATCGCGGGTGCGGGCGCAGAGGTCGACGATGCCGGGCATCAGCCACAGGCCGCTGCCGTCGATGACCTCGTCGAACGAGCCGCTGGCGGCATCGACGATGACGCCGTCGCGGAACGCGAGATCGCCGCTGGCATCGGTGCCGGCCTGCGGATCGAGGCGGCGGGCATTGCGGATCAGGACGCTTTTCATGGGTTGGGAATTCCCTGCCATCCCTGGCGCGACGGAGGCGCTCACTGGCCGGCCCCGGCTCGGCCATCCATGGTCGAGCGTTCGGAATCGCCGCGAGCAGTGCCCGCAAAGCGCGTGTCCTCACCCAAGATCATCGCCATCACCGCCATCCGCACGGCAATGCCGTGCTCCACCTGTTCGAGGATCAGCGAGCGCTCGCCGTAGGCGACATCGCCCTCGATTTCCACGCCCCGGTTGATCGGCCCCGGATGCATCACCAGCACCTCCGGCGGCAGCTTGGCCAGCCGCGCGCGGGTCAGGCCGAAGTCGCGGTGGAACTCGCCGGTCGACGGCAGGAAGGCGCCGACCATGCGCTCCTTCTGCAGCCGCAGCAGCATGATCACGTCGGCCCCTTTCAGCCCCGAATCGAGATCGTTGAACACGGTCACGCCCATGTCCTCGATGCCAGCCGGAATCAGCGTGCGCGGGCCGACCACGCGAATCTCCTTGGCGCCGAGCGTGCGCAGCGCATGGATGTCGGAGCGGGCGACGCGCGAATGCAGGATGTCGCCGACGATCGCCACCGTCAGCTTCGAGAAATCGGGCCGGTGGCGGCGGATCGTGAACATGTCGAGCAGCGCCTGCGTCGGATGCGCGTGGCGTCCGTCGCCGGCGTTCAGGATCGCAACCTCGGGGGCGGCGTGCTGGGCAAAGAAATGCGCCGCGCCGCTGGCCTCGTGGCGGATCACGAACATGTCGACCTGCATCGCTTCCATGGTCTTCAGCGTGTCGAGCAGGGTTTCGCCCTTCGACGTCGAACTGGCGGCGATCTGCAGGTTCAGCACGTCGGCCGACAGCCGTTTCGCGGCCAGCTCGAAGGTCATGCGGGTGCGCGTCGAGGCTTCGAAGAACAGGTTGACCACGGTCTTGCCGTGCAGCAGCGGAAACTTGCGGCCGCGGCTGTTGCGGCTGTTGGCGAACTGTTCGGCGGTCTCGAGGATGTCGGTCAGCAGCGGCTTCGACAGTCCTTCGATGCTCAGCAGGTGGCGCAGACGGCCGTCTGCGGTCAGTTGCAGCGTGTCACTCATGTGGGATCGGGCAGGGCGAAAAAGCGGCTGCGATCGCCGCCGAGGAACTGTTCGAGAATCAGGCGCGCGGCCACGCCGTCGCGCTCGCCCTTCTGCACCTTCTTGGCCTTGCGGCCGTCGGCGCGTGCCTGGCGGATTTCGTCGTCGGCGGCGCGCGAACTCAAGCGCTCGTCGACCAGAAAGACCGGCGTGCGGTAGCGGCGGCTCAGCTCGGCAGCGAAGGCGCGGGCCGGCGCGGTGATGCGCTGCTCCTCGCCATCGAGGGTGATCGGCAGGCCGACGATCAGCGCCGCCGGCCGCCAGTCGGTGATGCCGCGGCCGAGCGCGGTCCAGTCCGGCTCGCGGCCGTTGGCGATCGCCGGCAGCGGCCGCGCCAGCTTGGTCAGGTCGTCGCCGACCGCCATGCCGATGCGCTTCAGGCCGTAGTCGAAGGCGAGGTAGACATCGGTGCGGCGGGTGGCAGGCCGGGCGGGTTCGACCGCCGGATCGGGGCTGGAATCGGCTACGGCTTCAGGCATGTCCGGCGCGGCTCGCAAGATGGGAGATATCGACGCCGATCAGCCGCGTTGCGGCGATCCAGCGCTCGGCGGCTGGCGTGTCGAACAGCACCCGCTGTTCGACCGGCGCGTTCAGCCAGGCGTTGTTGAGGATTTCACTTTCCAGCTGGCCTTCGCCCCAGCCGGCATAGCCGAGCAGCACCATGTAGGCGCTCGGGCCTTCGCCGCGGCCGATGGCGCCCAGCACGTCGCGCGAGGTGGTGATGTAAAGGTTGTCGTCGACCCGCAGCGTCGAATCCCAGCCGCCGGGCGCGGTGTGCACGACGAAGCCGCGCTCCGGCTGCACCGGCCCGCCCCAGAACACGATCGGATCGCTCGGCATCGCCTCGTGGTCGACGCCGATCTGGTCGAGCATGTCGGACAGCCGCAGGTCGGTCGGCCGGTTGACCACCAGGCCCAGCGCGCCCTTTTCGGAGTGCTCGCAGAGCAGGGTCACCGACTGCCGGAAGTTGTCGTCCTCGAGGCCCGGCATGGCCACGAGAAACTGGTTGCTGAGGTAGCTGTCGTCGCCCATGGCGGCAGTATCTTGGCAGGTTCGCCGACTGACAAGGCGTTCAGCGGCAGGGTGCGGTCAGCGGTTGGCGAGGCGCCGCTCGATCGCGTCCACCAGCAGGCCGCCGATGTCGGTGCCGAAGGCAGCGTCGATCTCGCGGGCGCAGGTCGGGCTGGTGACATTGATCTCGGTGAGGCTTTCGCCGATCACGTCCAGCCCGACGAACAGCAGGCCGCGGCGCAGCAGTTCCGGGCCCACCGTTTCGGCGATCCGCCGCTGCGCCGCCGTCAGCGGCCGCGGCTCGCCGCGCCCGCCGGCCGCGAGGTTGCCGCGCGTTTCGCCGCCCTGCGGAATGCGCGCCAGCCCGTACGGCACCGGCACGCCATCGACGACCAGCACGCGGGTGTCGCCATCGACGATCGCCGGCAGGTAGCGCTGGGCAACGATGGTGCGGCGGCCGTTGTCCGAGAGTTGCTCGATGACGCTGCCGAGGTTCAGGCCATCGGCGCCGACCCGGAAGATGCCGCTGCCGCCCATGCCGTCGAGCGGCTTGTAGATGACATCGCGATGTTCGGCATGAAAGGCGCGCAGCGTGCGTTCGTCGCGCGAGAACAGCGTCGGCGGGCACAGGTCCGGGAACCAGGCGGTGAACGCCTTCTCGTTGCAGTCGCGCAAGGACGCCGGCCGGTTCACCACCAGCGCGCCCTGCGCCTCGGCGCGCTCCAGCATGTAGGTGGAGGCGACGAATTCCATGTCGAACGGCGGGTCCTTGCGCATCAGGATCGCGTCGAGGCTGCCGAGCTTGATGACTTCCGGCTCGCCGCCGAAGTCGTACCAGTGCTTGCGGTCGTCGAACACCGTGACCGGCCGGGTACGGCCGTAGGCGACGCCGTCGCGCAGCCAGAGATCGCCCTGTTCGAGGTAGCGCAGCGCCCAGCCGCGCTTCTGCGCCGCCAGCATCAGCGCCAGCGTCGTGTCCTTGTACGGTTTGATCGACCCGATCGGGTCCATGACGATGCCGAGGGTTTTCATCGGGGCGCGCGGGATGGGATGGCGGGCGCATGGTACCGGATGGCTCCGGGACAGCCGCGGCGCCGGCCGGCGATACTGGGCGGCGATGTCGCCCGACCCCGAATTCCAGCTGCCGCCCGGCCAGACGCTGACCGACCGTTTCCCGGTGGTCGGCGAAACGCAGCCCGCGCCCGGCTACGGCGAGGACGATGTGGTGATCGAGGTCGCCGGCTGCGTCGATCGGCCGCTGCGGCGCACCCTGGCCGAACTGCGGCAGCAGCCGCAGGCCGAGCGTCGCGCGGCCATCCACTGCGTGACCGGCTGGTCGCGGCGCTCGATCACGCTGCGGGGCTGGCCGCTGGCGACGATCCTGGCGCCGGCCGGCGTGCAGCCGGAGGCGGCGTTCGTGCGCTTCGTGGCGCACAGCACGCGCCGTCACGACACCTCGCTGCCGCTGGCGCTGGCCCTGGCCGACACCTGGCTGGTCACCGAGATCGACGGCCAGCCGCTGAGCGTCGAGCACGGCGGGCCGCTGCGCACCGTCACGCCCGGCCGGTATTTCTACAAGAGCCTGAAATGGCTGGCGAAGATCGAGCTGCTGCAGCACGATCAGCCGGGCTACTGGGAACGCGAAAGTGGCTACGACAATGGAGCGGATTACCTGATGGAAGCGCGTTTCGACGCCCGCCGCGTGAGCCGCCCCGAAGACGTGGCGTCGTTTCGTTCGGCCACCGATTTCTCCGCCTGGCGCGGTCGCGTGCTGCTCAAGGCCCGGCTGGGCGGCTGGCAGCCGAAGACCGTCGACCTGTCCGGCATCCAGGCCAAGGCCTGCTCGCTGCGCAACGCCCGACTCGCGGGTGTCCGCCTGCGCGGGGCCAACCTGAGCCTCAGCAATTGCGAAGGTGCGGACCTGCGCGGTGCCGACTTCACCGGTGCCGATCTGGAAGGCGCGAGCTTCGCCGGTGCCGACCTGCGCGACGCCGTGATGACCGACGTGGCCTTGTCGGCGACCCGCTTCTTCCGCGATTTCGCCAACGGCCGGCGGCTGGCGGCGCGGGTCGAAGGCCTGCGTCTGCTGCGGCCGCAGGGATTGCTGGAAACGCAGGCGGCTTTCCTGCGCGAGGCGGGTGTGGTCGGTGTACCGGCATGAGTGCCTCGCCGCTGCGGTATGCGAGCCTGTCGATTGCCACCGCCGTCGTCGTGCTGGGGCTGAAGCTTGCGGCCTGGAAGGTCAGCGGCTCGGTCGGCTTGCTGTCGGATGCCCTGGAAACCCTGACCAACGTCGGCGGCGCCCTGATGGCGTTCACGATGCTGCGCATCGCGCTGCAGCCGCCGGACGCAGCACATGCCTACGGTCACGGCAAGGCCGAATATTTCTCCTCCGGCTTCGAGGGCATGCTGATCTTCGTGGCGGCGGCGATGATCGCCGTCGAGGCGATTCCCCGGCTGACCGATCCGCAGCCGATCGAAGCGCCGGGGCTCGGCCTCGGCATCGCGGTGCTGGCCAGCTTGATCAATCTGGTCGTTGCCCAGATGCTGCTGCGGGCCGGCCGCCGCCTGCACTCGGTGACCTTGGTCGCCGATGGCCGCCATCTGATGACCGACGTCTGGACCACCGTCGGGGTGCTGGTCGGTCTGGCCATCGTGGTGCTCAGCGGCTGGCTGTGGATGGATGCGGCGATCGCGCTGATGGTCGCCGCCCATGTGCTGTTCGAGGGCTTCAAGCTGATCAGCGAAGCCGCGCACGGACTGATGGACAGCGCCTGGCCGGCCGAGGAGCAGGCCCGGCTGCTGGCCGTGCTCGACCGCTTCCGGGTTGACGGCGAGGTGGACTTCCACGCGATCCGCACACGCCGCGCCGCCGCGCTGCACTTCGCCGATTTCCACGTGCTGGTGCCCGGCCGCTGGACCGTGCAGCGCGGCCACGACCTGATCGAGCAGATCGAGGCGGCGCTGGCGGAGCAGTTCGAGCGGCTGATCGTCAGCACCCACTTGGAGCCGTCCGAAGACCCGCGCTCCTACGAAGGGCGGCCGCTGCACCATTCGTGAGGCCGATCCGCCCCTTGGCGTGACCCCGGATGCCGGCGGCAGGTGGGAACCCCGCGCGGGCGGCTCTTCTACAATGCGGGCCCCGCAATGCCGCTGAAGCTGCCATGACTGTCGTCGATTTCGCCTCGCTGCCCCGTCTGCTCGGTGCCCACTGCACGGTCGACCCCGACCGCCTGAAGCGCTACGAGATTCCCGAGCGCGGCGAGCCGGGCAAGGCCAGCGGCCTGGTCGTGCCGCGATCGGAGGCCGAGGTCGGGCAGCTGCTGGCAACCTGCAGCGCCCACGGCATCCCGCTGGTCATCAGCGCCGGCCGTACCGGCCTGGTGGAGGCGCAGCGGCCGGAAGGCGAATGCGTGCTGAGCCTGGAAAAGCTCAACCGGCCGCTGTCGTTCACGACACCGGACGGCGAGCGCTTCCGTTTCGACGAGAGCGCATCGCCGGAAGCCGCCGCCGATGCGCTCGGCGCCTGGTGGCGCGGCCTCGGCCAGCCGCCGGCCCACGACGGCGTGCTCGAAGTGCAGGCCGGCATGGCGGTCGACGCCGTCAATCTGATCCTTGCGCCGCTCGGCCTGATGTGGCCGATGGAGATGGGCTCGTCGAGCGCGGCCAGCGTCGGCGGCTGCATCGCCAACGCCTCGGCCGGCGCCAACGCGGTCTGCTACGGCACGGCAGCGCATCTGGCGATCCAGGCGTTCGGTTACAGCGGCGACGGCCGCGAGGTCGTCAGCGATGCACCGGCCTGGAAGCCGGTGCCGGCCGATGTGCTGGCGATCAATTCGGCGCAGCCGCGCCCGGAATGGGGATTGATCGGCACCCAGGGCGTGCTCGGCGTGATCACCCGCGCGACGCTTCGCGCCTATGCGATCCCGGTGCAGCGCGAGGCGGCGCTGATCCCGGTCGCCGACATGCCGGCGGCGATGCGCATCCTGGCGGCGGCGCGGGCGCTGTTCGGCGACGATGTCGAGGAATTCGAGTTCATCGGCAAGCCGGCGCTGGAACTGGTGCGCGAGCTGAAGGGCGAGGCGTTCCGCTCGCCGCTGGCCCGTCACGAGGCACCGTACTACCTGCTGCTGCAGGTGAAGTCGCACAAGGCCCATGTCGACCTGGCCGGCATGCTCTACGAATTCTTGGCCGACGATGTCGGCCTCGCCGAGGACGACATCGGCTACGCGCCGCTTAAAGTCCTGAAGGAAATCCGCCACTCGATCACCGAGGCCAGCAACGCGCGGATGCGCAAGCTCGGCGGCGGCCGGCTGAGCTTCGACACCGCCACCCCGGTGGCCGTGTTCGGTGACTACCTGAAGGTGCTGGAGCAGGAGCTGCGCGCCGAATTCCCGCAAGTGGCGCTGATCGCCTTCGGCCATGCCGGCGTCGGCGGCGCCCACCTGCATGTGCTCGGCTCGCCGGAATCGCCGGCGGCGGTCCATGGCAAGGCGCTGACCCGCATCCTGTTCGACGTCACCCAGGATTTCGGCGGCACCTTCAGCGCCGAGCACGGCGTCGGCTCGAAGTGGGGCAGCGAGTTCATCGCCCGCGCGCCGAAGGCGGTGCAGGAGGCGCTGGTCGCCGCCAAGCGCCGCCATGATCCGCAGCTGACCCTGAGTCCGCGCAATTTCGCGCTGGAGCGTCTCTTGCAAGCCTGACGCCCGCGCGGCTGGTCCGCCGGCGCTGCGCCCGTCGATGCGGGAACGGCGTCGGCGGCCGTGCCTGCCTTTCGATCGAACAAACACCTGATTCCATGAGCGCCATCCTGCTGCTCGCGCTGTGCCTGGGCATTGGCCTGGCCATGGCGCGCCACGAACGCCTGCCGCCCGGTGCGCCGCAGGCGCTGAACTTCTGGATCGTCAACATCGCGCTGCCGGCGCTGATCCTGGTCGAGATCCCGAAGCTGCATTTCTCGCGCGAGCTGCTGTTCCCGGCGCTGGCACCATGGCTGGTGTTCCTCGGCGCGGTGCTGATCTTTCCGGTCGTCGGCCGCCGGCGCGGCTGGAGCCGAGGCACCATCGGCGCGATGGTGCTGACCTGCGGCCTCGGCAACACCGCCTACATGGGGCTGGCGATGGTCGAGGCGCTGAAGGGCGCGGCCTTCGTGGGTCCGGCGGTGATCGCCGACCAGTTCGGCTCGTTCGCGGCGCTGTCGATCGGCGGCGTGATCGTCGCGGCGATCTACTCCGGCGCGCCGCCATCGATCGGCGACATCGCCCGCCGCATGCTCGGCTTCACGCCGTTCCTGGCGCTGATGGTGGCGCTGGCGATCTGGCCGCTTGGCGGCCTGCCGGAGGTGCTGCAGACGGTGCTGACCCGCATCGGCCAGACGCTGACGCCGCTGGCGCTGTTCTCGGTTGGCCTGCAGCTCAAGTTCAGCGGCATCGGCGCCCAGTGGAAGACGCTGCTCGGCGGGCTCGGCTGGAAGATGGCGATCGCGCCGGCGATCGTCTTCGGCGCGGCCTGGGCGCTCGGCCTGCAGGGCCCGATTCCGGTCGCCGGCATCCTGCAATGCGCGATGCCGCCGATGGTCACCGCCGGCATCCTGGCCGAGCAGTACAAGCTCGATCCGCTGCTGGCCAACCTGGTGGTCGGCGTCGGCACCTTGCTGTCGCTGGCGACGCTGCCGCTGGCCGCCGCGCTGCTCTGAGCCGCGCGGCGAGGCCAGCGGCGCGGCTTTACTTCGCAGCGACCGGCGCGGCCTGGGCGTCGAGTGCCGTCTTCAGATCGTGCGAGCGCTTGATCAGGTACTGGCGGATCGCCTCGACCTCGTCCAGCGAGAAGCGGCCGGCGAACGACGGCATGCCGCGATCGGCCTTCGCGCCGGCAACGATGCCGGCGAAGATCGCGTGCTTCTCCGGCGTCAGGTAGCGCAGGTCCGGAATCACGCCGCCGCCGACCGCGTTCAGGCCGTGGCAGGGGGCGCAGGCGCCGAGGAACAGCTCGGCACCACGGGCCAGCGTCTTGGCATCAGCCTTCACTTCCTGCAGTTCCGGCAGCGGCACCGCCTCGTGCTTCGGCGCCGGCAGGCTGGCCTTGCCGCCCAGCTTGAAGCTCAGCACCCGCGCTTCCGGCCGCACCTTGGCGTAGTTGGCGATTGCGCCGCCGATCAGCGGGAACACGCCGCCCCAGCCGGCCATCACGCTGATGTACTGCTCGCCGTCGATCTCGTAGCTGACCGGCCCGGCCATGACACCAGAATTGGCTGGCGATTCCCAGAGCTTCTCGCCCTTGTCGGCCGACCAGGCGACGACCCGCCCGTCAGCCGTGCCCTGGAACACCAGATTGCCGGCGGTGGCCAGGGTGCCGCCGTTCCAGATGTTGGCGTGGGTCTGGCTCCAGACCTGCTTCTGGGCGATCGGGTCCCAGGCCACCAGCCGGCCTTTCAGCGAACCGGCGATCTGGGCGACCACCTTGTCGTCATCCGGCAGCGGCAGGTCGCCGCCGATGTTCCAGACGCCTTCGCGATTGTCGAAGCCGGGCGCCTTGTGCGGCGCCATCAGCGAGGCGACATCCTGCACCGGGATGTAGACCAGACCGGTCTTCGGGCTGAACGACATCGGCTGCCAGTTGTGGGCGCCGAACGGCCCCGGCGCGACGATCTTGGCTTCCTTGCTCCAGTCGGCGACCTTCTGGTCGACCACCGGCCGGCCGGTCTTCAGATCGACATGGGTAGCCCAGGTGGTCGGCGCGAATTTCTCCGCCGACAGCAGCTGGCCGGTCTTGCGATCGATGACATAGAAGAAGCCGTTCTTCGGCGCATGCAGCAGCACCTTGCGTGGCTGGCCCTGGAACTCGACATCGGCGAGCACGATGTTGGCGCAGGCGTCGTAGTCCCAGTTGTCGTTCGGCGTTTCCTGGTAGTGCCAGGCGTATTCGCCGGTGGCGGCCTTGACCGCGACGATCGAGGAGATGAACAGGTTGTCGCCGTCCGGCTCGCCGCGTTCCAGCTTGTTCCAGCTGACACCGTTGCCGGTGCCGAAGTACAGCAGGTCGGATTCCGGGTCGTAGGCCATGCCGTTCCAGACCGTGCCGCCGCCGCCCTGCTGCCAGTACTGGTCGCCGGTCCAGGTCTTGCGCGCCATCGTCATCGCGGCGTTCTCGTCCGGCTTCTTCGGATCGCCGGGCACGGTGTAGAAGCGCCAGGCCAGCTTGCCGGTGTCGATATCGAAGGCCGACACATAGCCGCGGGCATTGAATTCGGCGCCGCCGCTGCCGACCAGCACTCGTTTGCCGATCAGCAGCGGCGAGCCGGTCAGCGCGAAGGTGCGGCCCGAGCCATCGCTGGCGTCGGATTCCCAGGCCTTGCTGCCGTCGGCGGCGTTGATCGCGACGATGCGGCCATCGAAGGCGGCGACGAACACCTTGCCGTGGCCGATCGCCACGCCGCGGTTGACCACATCGCAGCAGGCGTTGCCGGACTTCGCGCGATTGACCTGCGGATCGTACTTCCACAGCAGCGCGCCGGTCTTGGCGTTGATCGCGTAGACGATGCTGTAGGCACCGGTGGTGTACATCACGCCATCGGCGACCACCGGCGTGGCTTCGGCGCCCCGGTCGACATCGACCTTGTAGGTCCAGGCCAACCCGAGCCCGCCGACATTGCCGGCGTTGATCTGCTCGAGCGGACTGTAGCGCTGCTCGTTGTAGCCTCGGCCGGTGCTGAGCCAGTTGCCGGGCTCACCATCGGCGGCGGCGATGCGTGCGCTGTCGACCGTCTTGCCGGCCGCCGTGGCGTTGGCGACCGTTGCCTCGGCGGCGGCGGGGGCGGCGGCTTCCCGCTTGCAGCCAGCGGTGAGTGCCGCAAGGCCGGACAGGATCAGCAGGGGCAGGGCAAGCGTCGGTTTCATGGACAGGTTTTCCGGACAGGGCGGGGCAGTCGGCGCGACTGGCGCGAGACAATAGCCGAGCCGCGCCGACAAAGCCCCCACCCAAAAGAGAGGGGTGATGACCGGGCCGCCGACCCCGGCGTTCAGGCGACGCGCAGACGTGCCTCTCCGGCCTCCACCGGTACCGGGCGCGAATGGCCGCGACAGGCCTGGAACGGGTCCCAGTCCGGACCGTGCTCGGGAAGCGCACTGCGGTCCGCAAGCACACGGCCTTCCCGGAACTCCTGCAGCAGGTCGCGGCCGAGGATCGCCGACGCGGTGCCGACGCCGCCGCGCAAGGTGAACGCGACGCCGTACAGGAAGCTGGTCGATGCGCCCGCCAGGTACAGGCCGGCGATCTCGGTCTTCACCGACAGCCGCCGGAACGGGCCGATCTGGTCCTTGGCGTTCTCCGGGCCGTAGGGCATCCGCGACAGCGTGAAGCGCTCGTGGGTCAGCGGCGTCGCGGACTCCTGCAGCAGGATGTGGCCGCGCAACTCCGGCAGCGCGCGCAGGGTGCGCTCCAGCAGCACGCCTTCGATCTCGGCCTTGCGCTGGCGATAGACCGGCGACCACTTGTAGCCGGTGCCGGCCATCGGATCGCCGCCGCCCCAGAACCCGTAGTCCGCCGGCACGGCGCAGAACATCTCGATGGCGCTATAGCCGGGCGGGCCGTAGTGGCGCACGCCGCCGGTCTTGAGCGTCGGCGAGCTGATCGCCAGCCAGCCCTTCGGGTCCCACTGGCCGCGATCGAGCAGGTCGAAGGTGGTCTGGATGTCGTAGCGGTCGTGCAGGATGACGTTGGTCGCCGGCCGCGTCTTCGACAGATCGATGTCGGCGCCGAGATACATCGAAAAGATCGAGTGCGGACGGCGGAAACGTCGAATCCGGTTGCGCGTGCGCGCGCTCAGGTGGCGCGGCTCGATCAGGTCCTGGAAGGTGCGGTGGGCATCGGCGTTGCTGACCACCACGTCGGCGCGCAGGCGCTCGCCATCGACCAGGGTCACGCCCTGCACGCGGCCGGCCTCGATGTCGATCGACCGCACGCGGGTGCGCGTCCGCACCTGGCCGCCGTGGGCGCGGATCACCTCGACCAGGTTGGCGGCCAGCACCTGGCCACCCTGGGTCGGGAAGAAGGCGCCGGACTTGAAGTAGTGCTGCAGCAGTACGGCCACCAGCAGGGCCGGCGTCTTGTTCGGCGGCGTGTTGTGCAGGTGCACGAGCGACAGCAATGCGGCGCGCGCGTGCAGCCCGAGCTTGCAGCGGTCGAACAGGTGCCCGATCGGGAACTCGAGCCCACGCGCGATGGCGAGCGCTTCCAGCGGTCGCTTGAGCAGCGGCAGTATCACGCCAACGGAGTGCGGCACGTCGTTGATCCGGTCCGCGCCCTCACCGATATAGCGCAGCTCCTTGACGCATTGGGCCAGGCCGTCCGCGTCCTTGGGGAAGCACTGCCGCAGATTCTCGGTGAGGCCGTCCCAGCTCGCCGGTACCCGGAACTGGTGCTCGGGGAAGGTCACCGTGTCTACGCCGGTATCGTCGAGGCGCGACCAGGCGATGCGGTCCTCCACACCCAAGCCGCGCAGCACGGTGGCAATGGTGCCGTCGGAACCCGGCAGACAGCCGCCGACGTAGTGGACGCCGCAGTCGAATTCCCAGATGCCCTTGCGCCGGAACGTCTGTGAGCAGCCGCCGACGATCTCGTGCTGCTCCAGCACCAGCACGGACTTGCCGGCGGCGGCCAGGCAGGCTGCGGTCGACAGGCCGCCTAAGCCCGAGCCGACGACGATCGCATCGAGCTTGCGCGGCCGTACCGCCGTGTCGGCGCCGGCCGACAACGCGATGTCGAGCAGCGCCAGCCGATCGGTGAGCTTGACGCGCGGCCGTCCCGCAGCTGTACCCGCCGTCCGTTCGGCGTGGTCGATCCGCTGCCAGTGCGCGTCGCGCACGAGCTGCGGCTGCCGCTCCGCCAGCAGGCCGGCGACCTCGTCACGACCCGGCCTGCGCGCGGTGCCGATCCGCTGCGCGGCGACGTCGTCGAGCAGCGCGCGGACCGTATCGAGCGCGCACTTACGGTTGGAGCCGATGATGCCGCTGGGGCCGCGCTTGGCCCATCCCGCGACATAGAACCCCGGCTTGGCTTGGCCGTGTTCGAGCACCCGTCCATCGAGGTTGGGCACGACGCGCGCCTGATGGTCGAACGGCAGGCCCGGCAGTTCCGTACCGGCGTAGCCGACTGCGCGCAGCACGAGGCCCGCTTCGATGTCGTGGCGGTCATCGGTGGCGGCGGCGTGCCAGCCGCCGCGCGCGTCCCGCACCAGTTCATTGCGGGCGACGCGCACGCCGGTGACCTTCTGCTCACCGAGCACCGCGAGCGGCGATTCGAGAAAGCGCAGGACGATGCGGCGCCGGCCCGGCGTTGCCGGCCGCGCGGCGAAACCCCGCAGCAGTTCGAGCTTGCGCAGCGCGACGGCATCCGCGCCCTGCTGCCGGGCGTCCTCGGCCGACGGCAGCGCATCGGCATCGACGATCACGTCAACGTCCGGCAGGTGGCCGAGTTCTTCGAGCTCGGGCGAATTGAAGGCCGCCTGCAGCGCGCTGCGGCGGCCGAGGATCAGCACTTCCCGGACCTGGCTCGCCCGCAGCGCGGACAGCGCGCGGTCAGCGATGTCGGTCCTGCCGAGGGCGTTCGGATCGGACACGAGGATGCGCGCCACATCGAGCGCGACATTGCCGTTGCCGACCACCACCACGCGTTCGTGGGAGAGGTCGAAGCGCAGGTCTGCGGCGTCGGGGTGGCCGTTGTACCAGGCCACGAATTCTCGCGCCGAGCAGGACCCCGGCAGGTCTTCGCCCGGAATGCCCATCGGGCGGTCGCCAGCCGCGCCCTGCGCGAACAGCACCGCGTCGTACCACTGGCCCAGCTGGGTCACGCTCACCTCGCCGCCGACCTGCAGGTTGCCGAAGAAGCGGAATTCCTCGCGGCTGGCGACGCGCGCGAAGACCTCGGCGATCTGCTTCTTTTCGGGATGGTCCGGCGCCACGCCACCGCGCACCAGGCCCCAGGGCGTCGGCAGACGATCCAGTACGTCGACTTCGATCGGCGGCTTGCTCAGATGGACCATGCGGCCGTCGACCCAGGTGCCGGCAGGACTGCCCAGGAGGTGGGACGCGGCATACATGCCGGCGGGTCCGGAGCCGACGATGGCGATGCGCAGCGTGCGTTGGGTTTCAGCCATGACGGGGCTCCGCGAAGTGGGCGGCGTTCATCTGGACGGCGGCCTGCCAGCGCGCGGGCAGCTGGTCGGCAGCGAAGACCGCGCCGACCGGGCAGGCCTCGACGCAGGCTTCGCAGTCGATGCAGCGCGCCGGATCGATGTACAGCTGTTCGGCCTTCAGGAACGCCGGATCGTCCGGCGTCGGCCCGATCGCGCCGACCGGGCAGACCTCCACGCAGGAGTAGTCGGCGATGCAGGGTGATGCGATCACAAAGGTCATGCGGTGACTCCTCCAGGCGAACGGGTGAGCCGGAGGGTCCTGGCCGTCCGGTCTTTGCATAACAGTGTTATGAACCGTATAACGCTGTTATGAAACCTGTCAACCCACCGCTGGGCCGCAGCCGACTGCTCGACATCGCCGCCCATATCCTGGCCACCGAGGGCGCCGGCGCGCTGACCGTCCGCCGTCTGGCCAGCGAAATCGGCAGCTCGACGATGTCGCTGTACAGCCACTTCGCCGGCAAGAACGAACTGATCGAGGCGATCGCCGACGAGTTCGTGATCCGCTTCGGCGAGGCGTTGAAGTCCGTGCCGGTCACCGATGACCCGCTGTACGACTTCGTCTGCATGTCCCATCGCTACCGGTCGATTTCGCTGGAGAACCGCGACCTGTACCGGGTCGCGCTGGTCAGCGGCCGGCTGTCGATCGAGCGCGATGCGCCGCGCGGCATGAAGGGCATGTTCGACTACTGCGTCGGCGCGGTGGCGCGCTGCATCGCGGCCGGCGCGCTGACCATCGACGACCCACGCGCCGGGCTGCTGGTCATCTGGACCGGCGTGCACGGCCAGGTGGCGCTGGAGATGGAGCAGGTGTTCCCGGACGCCGCCGCAGCGGCGGGCGCATGGCTGAACTGCTTCAGGGCGATGCTGCTGGGTCTGGGAGCGGTGCCGGCCCGTGCGGATCGGGTGTTCCGCAGCGCCCGGCCGTATCTCGATGCCGGCAGCGGGCCAACTGCGGCGGCCGTCGACCCGGCAATCGCGCCGCAGCTTGCGCGCAAGCGTCAGCGCGGCGGCTGAGCGGCTCGCACAGCACGGCGCGCAGGGTCAGCGGGCCGGAAGAGGTTCCGGGCCAGTTGAGCGGTGAAGGAAGGGAATGGTGCCGGCAGCAGGGCTCGAACCCGCGACCTTCGCATTACAAATGCACTGCTCTACCAACTGAGCTATGCCGGCACGTTGCGGGCGAAAGTTTAGCCGAGTCCGTCCGCCGGTTTCTCTGATGAGCCGGACGCAGGCCGCGCCTGGGTGGCCGCCGGGCGCGCGCTGTCCGGGCCTTCGTCCGGCGATTTCGCGCATTGATCGATCCACGACTGGGCGAGGTAGCGAATTCCGGCGCGCTGTCATTAGAGTGCAACGCTTTTCTGACAGGCGCTGCGCGCCAGGACCTTCCGTTGAAACTGACCTGGGCCGCTCTGGCCATGACCCTGGCCGTTGGCGCCGTGGCGGCGACGCCGAAACCACCGGCTGCGCCTGCCATCGAACAGCCGGCACCGACTGCGTCGCGATTGGCGGTGCCGGTCGCAGTGCCCGTCCATCAGCAGCTGCGTCATCAGGGCGGCTGGATGGTCGACCGCGACGGGCGGGTGGTGATCCTGCACGGCGTCAATGCGGTCTGGAAACGGGCGCCGTACGCGCCGCCGGATTCGGTCGATGGCTTCACGGCCGCCGATGCCGACTGGCTGGCCGAGCACGGCTTCAACGCCGTCCGACTCGGGGTGCTGTTCGCCGGTGTGATGCCGCAGCGCGGCGTGATCGATCACGACTACCTCGACCGCATGGATCGGGTCGTAAAGCTGCTAGCGGCGCGGCAGATCTACGTGATGATCGATTTCCATCAGGACCTGTTCGGCGAAAGCTATTCCGGCGAAGGCTTCCCGGCTTGGGCGCAGCCGGCGCGCACCGATGGCCTGCTGCGGGCCGGCTTCCCGCTCGGCTATGTGACGCCGCGCGTCAGCCGCGCCTTCGATGGCTTCTGGAACGATCCGCAGGGCCTGCAGGCGGCGTATGCGCAGGCCTGGGTGGCGGTCGCCAAGCGCTGGCGCGATGCCGACTACCTGATGGGCTACGACCTGATCAACGAGCCTTGGGGCGGCAGCCACTGGCCGGTTTGCGCGCGGCCCGGCGGCTGTGCGCGCTTCGAGCTGGACAAGCTGCAACCGCTCTACGAGCAGGTGCTGGCCGGCATCCGCGCGGTCGATCCCGACAACATCGTCTGGCTGGAGCCGCAGGTGCTGTTCGAATTCGGTGCTGATTCGCACCTCGGCAGCCGGCCGATCGCCGATCCCCAGCTGGGCCTGTCCTGGCACAACTACTGTATTGCCGCGCCGCTGGTGAAGGCGACCGGCGCGGCCGAGTCGCAGACCTGCAGCAAGCTGTCGCGGCGCGTCTACCGCAATGCCGACACCGTGGCGCGGCGGCTCGGCTCGGCATCGGTGCTGAGCGAATTCGGCGCCAGCGACGACGCCCCGGACATCGCCCGGGTGGCGGGCCGGGCGGACGAGCATCGGGTCGGCTGGATGTACTGGTCGTACAAGGACTGGGGCGATCCGACCACGCAGGGGCAGGGCACCGGCGCGCAGAGCATGTTTCAGCGCGACACCGACCTGGCCTCGGTGAAGCGCGCCAAGCTGATGGCGCTGGAACGGCCGTTCCCGCAGGCGATCGCCGGCGTGCCGCTGGACTACGGTTTCGATGCCGCCAGCCGCCGCTTCACGCTGCGCTATTCGACGACGCTGGCCTCCGGCCGCAAGGCGCCCCGCGATGCCGTCACGCTGATCCACGTGCCGGCGCTGCACTACCCGGACGGCTACACGGTGCAGGTGCAGGGCGGCCGCGTGGTGTCGGCGGCCAATGCGCGCCAGCTGCGGGTGATCGCCGACGAGCGCGCCACGGAGGTGACGATCCGGGTCACCGAGCGCCTCGACGGCCACGCCAGCTTCTAGGCCTCCATCGGCAGCGGCGGCGGCGTGCGCTTCTGCAGACGCCGCGCCAGCGGCCGTTCTCATCGCGCTGCACCAAGACAGTGATCGCTCGTCGCACCGGTGTGCGCTGAGGCCGGCTGGCTGCCGTCCTGCGTACGGTGGCTCGGACGAGGCGCGCTGACAGCAGCTGATCGTTCGTCATCGCGGATTCTTCAAGCGATTGAATCGGAGAAGAAAAAGGCGAATCAAAATGCGTCTTCAAGTGCCTGACACAGCCGATTCCTGCGTCATAACCGGCTGGCATATCGTTTGCTACACCTGTTTTCATCAAGCCGCGACGAGACGGCCAGTGGTTCGGGTTGGATGAATTTGCAGGCCGTGAACGGGGCGAACTGACATGGGTACTTTTACGCTGCTGGCGTCGTCGACGGCGTTTGCGCCGGAAGAACTTGAGGCAACGCGTCCACCGCTGTCGGTTGACGCAGTGATCCGCGAAAACCATGGGGCCCTGCTGAACTTCCTGCGTCGCCGCATGCGGACGCCGGAAGATGCCCACGACGTGGCGCAGGAAGCCTATGTGCGGATGATGCAGTACGAGGGTGCGCGCAACATCCATTCGCCGTCCTCGCTGCTGTTCCGGATCGCGACCAACGTCGCCAACGATTTCGCGCGCGCCGATCAGTCCCGGCGGGTTCAGGACCAGTGCAACATCGATGACCACGAACTGGCCTCGCGCGAGCCCACGGCCGAGCAGCACATCGCCGGCGCCGAGGATCTGGCTACCTTGCTGTCGGCGATCCGCCAGCTGCCGCAGAAGTGCCAGCAGGTGTTCCTGCTGAGCCGCGTGAAGCACATGACCTATCCGGAGATCGCCCGGCACTGCGGTATCAGCGTCAAGATGGTGGAGAAGCACATCAGCCACGCGCTGGCGGTGTGCATGAAAAAGGTAGGTGACAACGACCGTCACCCGTCTTTCAGGAAGTAGCCCGAATGCGCTGTTGATGCCGGCGGCCTGATTCCCCGCCCCGGCGTTCACCGCAGCGGCCGGCGCAGCCTGCCTGCGTCACCGCCGCGTCTCGTCGGCCGGTGGCTACAGGCCCTGCGCCAGGCCCCGTGCCTGGCCGGGAATGCGCCATGGACGGCGCGAGCAATGCTGGCCTGCATCGCCGTTGTCTGCAGGCGATGGCAGAATTGGAAGATGAACAGCCCGACCTCCACGCAGTTGCGCGACGAAGCCGCCCAGTGGGCCGCGCGTCTGGCGTCCCCCGCCTGCACGGCCGAGGAACGTCGCGCGGCGGAGCTGTGGCGTGCCCGCAGCCCCGCGCATGCCGAGGCCTGGACGCTGGCCACGCGGGTCGAGGACGGCCTGTCGCAGCTGGCACGCGATCATGCCGACCTGCTGGCGATGGCCGATGCCGCGCTGCTCGACAGCGCCGCGCCGCGCGCCGGCCGGCCGCGCTGGCAGGCGGTGGCGCTGGCCGCCGGCGTGGCCGCTGCCGGCGTGTTCCTGACCACGCTGCTGGTCGGCCGCCATGGCGCCGACGACACGGCAACCTACGAAAGCGCGAATACCGTCGACGGCCGCCAGAGCCTGGTGCTGGCCGATGGTTCGAAGGTCGAGCTCGACGTCGGCAGCGCCATCGAAGTCGAACTGCGCAGCGATGCGCGTCGCGTCGCGCTGCTGCGCGGGCGCGCGCTGTTCCAGGTGGCGCACGACAGCAGCCGGCCGTTCTCGGTCGCGGCAGGCGAAGGCCGCACGGTGGCGCTCGGCACCCGCTTCCAGGTCGATCTGCGCGGCGATGCCGTGGCGGTGACGCTCGCCGAAGGCGCGGTGTCGGTGACCGGCACCGGTGATCTCGAAGGGCGGACCGAGCAGCTGCAGCCGGGCGAGGAACTGCGCTACGGCAGCCGCCCGCAGGCCTGGACCAAGCGCAGCGTCGACCTTCAGGCCGCCACCGGCTGGGAGCGCGGGCGGCTGGTGTTCCACGGCGCGCCGCTGGCCGAGGTGCTGGCCGAAGTGAATCGCTATGTCGATCAGCCGCTGCGCATCGCCGATCCGCTGCTGGCCGGCCTGCCGGTCAGCGGCAACTTCATCGCGGGCGACAGCCACCTGGTGGCGTCCGCGCTGGTGCAGACCTTGCCGATCAGCGCCGAAGAACAGGGTCGCGAGATCGTGCTGAGCCGCCGTCCCGACTGATCCGCCGCGCTGCGCAACGCAGGCCCGGCCGCCATGCCACGCATGGCATGAAGTGTGCGTTTGTTCACTCCGTCACGTTATTGCATCGTCCCCACGCGCCATCGCTGCGGCGGTTAGCCGGCGGCGGCGCCGTGGGGCGGGCGTGACATCGCGCCTGACCGGCGCGAATCCAGGGATGGCGCAACGCTGATCCCGTCTGCAAGTCGGTACAGGGTAAAGCGACGCGCATCCGTCCAGAGTTGATCGACGAAGGATTCGGATACCGGGTGTCGCGCATGTGCAGCAGGACGGATCGACGGGAGGGCTGGCGTTTGGTGTTTCGCGCGTCGCTGACCGCATCGCTGCTGGTCTGCTCGGGCACCACGCTCGCGGTGGACGACATCGCGCCGATCGCCTCGGCGCGGGCGGAGACGCGCAGCTACGACATCGGTGCGACCTCGCTGGCCGAGGCGCTGGACCGCTTCGGCGAGCAGAGCGGCCTGCAGGTGGTCTATCCCGACGGCATCACCGACGGCCATGACAGCGCCGCGCTGAGTGGCCGCTACAGCGCCGCAGAGGCGCTGGGCCGGCTGCTGGCCGGCAGTGGCCTGCGGGTGCTGTTCGCCAACCCGCAGACCGTGGTGATCCTGACGGCCGCTGCCGCCGATGCCGCCACGGCTGCCGGCAGCGACGACGAGGGCGGCCGCCGCGTGCAGACCGTGCAGCTCGGCACCGTGCATGTCCGCGACGTGCGCCGCACGCTGCCGCAGGAGGCCAGCCGCTCGGCGTTCGGCTTCGACAAGCCGCTGCTGGAGACGCCGCGCTCGGTGTCGTTCATCAGCAAGGAAACCATCGAGCTGTTCGGCCTCGCCTCGGTCGAGGACCTGGTGCGCGTGGTGCCGGGCGCGTTCACGCCGTCGCGCTTCGGCATTCAGGGCGGCATCGACGTCCGCTCGGTGCCTGCCGATACCTTCTTCCGCGGCATGAAGCGCGTCTACCTGCAGGGCCACGTCAACAGCGTGCTGTCGGCGAATGACTCCATCGAGGTGGTGCGCGGTCCGCCATCGCCGATCTACGGCATGGGCAAGGTCGGCGGCTACACCAACGTGGTGCCGCGCACGGCGCGCGCCAGCGATGGCCGGCTGGTCACCGAGGACCAGGGCTTCGTGCAGCTGGTGGCCGGCAGCTACGACCTGCGTGAAGTCAGCTTCGGCATCGACGGCCCGTTCAAGATCGGCCAGCGCGCCGGCGGCTATTCGGTCTACGGCGCGCTGTCGACCGCCAACGCCTACGCGCGCGGCGTGCCGAACGATGCCCAGCTGCTGCAGCTGTCGTCGAGCCTCGATCGCGTCGCTGGCCGCTTCCGCATCGAATCCGGTCTGGCGCTGCAGCGCTCGATGACCGCCGGCGCATTGATCGGCCGCTTCACGCAGGCGGTGGCCGACAGCGGCCGCTACGTGAAGGGCTCGCCACTGGTGAATCTCGATGCCAACGGCAACGGCCGCATCGGCTTTCTGGAAATGCATCGCGGCTCGCCGGTCGCCGGCACGGTCAGCGTCGTCAACCAGCCGCTGGTGCAGATCTTCCCGTGGCAGTACGACGGCAACGGCCAGCCGCTGCGGCTGGACCAGTTCGCCAGGGTCGCCGGCATTCCGCAGACGCTGTACGACTATCTGGTCGCCCATCCGGAAGCTGATCCCGGCGGCCTGCTGCGCGCGCAAGGCGTGGGCGGGCCGCTGCCGATCTCCGGCTCGGTGCCGATCGGCATGGCGCTCGATCCGCGCACCACCGGCTACGGCAAGCTGGACATCCGCCGCTTCGCAGCCTACGAGCGGCGGCTGGAAGCCGATCTGGCCACTGCTTATGTCGATCTCGTCGACGACGCCGATCCCGACTTCACGATCAAGAACCAGCTGTTCTTC
Organism: Nevskia sp.; assembly: GCF_051860985.1. Taxonomy (NCBI): domain Bacteria; kingdom Pseudomonadati; phylum Pseudomonadota; class Gammaproteobacteria; order Nevskiales; family Nevskiaceae; genus Nevskia; species Nevskia sp. The sequence goes on from NZ_JBIMKV010000021.1 coordinate 31,480, forward strand.
GATTCGATGAACCAGTTCAAGGAGTCCGAGCAGCCGTTCGGCACCGACCAGAATCCGCGCATCTGGGAAGACAAGCTGACCGTCACCCGCCGCCTGAAGGCGCTGCCGTCCTGGCTCGGCATCAACATGCTGGGCTCGCTGAACTACCGCAGCACCTATGCGCCGATTTCCCAGTGCTTCGGCGACTACAGCAACAACCGCAGCGATGCCACCGCCCGCGACTGGCGCGACGACAACGCCGGCATGACACCGAACACGACGTTTTCGGTCTGCACCGCCAATGCCGATCTGCAGGACGACGGCCTGCCGTATACCGTGCACGGCAAGTCGAAGCTCTCAGAGATGGGCGCCGCCGCCTTGTTCGACATCGACTTCGCCAGCGGCACCCACCTGCTGGCCGGCTACCGCATCGATGGCTCCACTGCACGCAATGTGGAGTACGCCGGCACGCTCAACACCACGGCCGGCACCTCGGCGAATCCCGGCGTCTTCGCCAGCCGCGACATGACGGCCAAGGGCTGGGACGACGGCACCTCGTGGAGCATCAGCCTGTCGCAGCATCTGCCGGGGCCGGTGGTGCCGTACGCGACCTATGCGCGATCGAGCCTGATGCTCGACAACAACATCAACCGGGTCAGCAATACCCAGATCGAGCTGGGCCACATCGGTGCCTCGCGGTTCATCGAGTTCGGCGTCAAGACCAGCCTGTTCGACGGCCGGCTGTTCATCAGTTCGGCTGCGTACGAGCAGCGCCGTGTCAGCGTCAACAGCGTCGGCGATCCGAGCCTGGCCAACACCGAGGTCGCCGGCACCCGCACGCGCGGCTGGGAAAGCGAGCTGAAGTGGGTGCCGACGCGCAACTTCCTGATGACGCTCTACGCGCTGAACCAGAAGACCTATTACACGCCGAACCGCGGCGGCAACATCCAGGTCGATGCGCGGGCGCTCGGTTTCCAGGATGTCGTCGATCCGGCGACTGGAGAGGTCATCTATCCGGCCGAGGCCTTCCTGTACGGCGGCCGTGCGTTCGTGGCGCTGCCACCGGGGCTCGATGCCTATCGCGAGAAGCAGGGCAATCCGAACACCCAGCTCGGTTTCACCAGCCAGCTGCTGCTGCGGCCCGGGCTTGGCATCACGCTGAGCGGCAACTATCTGTCCAGTGTTTCGGCCGGCCGTCTGCAGCTGACCGAACTGCCGGAAGCGCGCGTCTTCAATGCCGGGCTGTTTGCCGAATGGCGCAAGTGGAGACTGAAGGCCGACGTCTTCAATCTCACGCATCAACGCTACTTCCGCGCCCGCAATGGCGACACCCTGGCCGACGTGCCGGTGTCGGCGCTGCCGGGCCGACGATTCCAGTTCACCGTTCGCCGCGAGCTGTAGTTCCGCGCCACCCTCCGCAGCACATGCGGGGTAGGGTGGCCCGCCGCATTCCCGTCAGATGAGCAGGGACGCCACACACGAATCGCACGTGTGCGGCGCCCGCCAGACATCCACGGGGAACGCCATGCGCAGCCGCAGAAAGCTACGGAAATCCGGCCACACCCTTCGTGCCGCCACGAAGGACCTCACCGCCGCTCTCGCCATCCTGGTCCCGACCGGCATGGCCTACGCCCAGTCCACCACGCCGCCGGAAGCGCCGGTGACGCAGGAAACCGCACCGCCCGGCGAAGCCTCGGTGCTCAGCGACATGGTGGTCAACGCCAGCGCCATTCCGTCGATCGCCAGCGAGGCGGTCGGCGGCGCCGGCTTCGCCAAGCCGCTGCTGGAAACGCCACGCGCGGTGTCGCTGATCAACGAGGACACGCTGAACCTGCTCGGCATCAACGCGATCGAGGACATCGTCCGCGCCGTGCCCGGCACCTACACGACCACGCGCTACGGCCTGCAGGGCGGCATCAACGTGCGCGGCATTCCGGCCGACGTCTACTGGCGCGGCATGAAGCGCATCACCGCGCAGGGCCATTACCGCACCGATCTGTCGTCACTGTCGTCGATGGAAATCGTCAAGGGTGCGGCGCCGCCGATCTTCGGCCTCGGCCGCATCGGCGGTTACGTCAACCAGCAGCCGCGTTCCGGCGGCAAGGCGCAGACCGGCTCCTACCTCACCGATCTCGCCGGCTTCGTGCAGGGCGTGGTCGGCTCCTGGGACAAGCTGGAAGCGACCACCGGCGTCGGCGGTCCGGTCGATGTCGCTGGCAAGCAGGGCGGTTTCTATACCTACGGCCTGGTGGAGAACTCCGGCTCCTGGGTGCGCCAGGTCAATGTCCGGCAGCGCCTGCTGCAGTCGGCACTGAGCCTGAACAACATCGGCATGTTCCGCGTCGAAAGCGGCTTCCAGGCGCAGAACTCGCAGACATCCGGCGGCTACATGAACCGCGTCACCCAGAGCCTGCTCGACAACGGCCAGTACGTGCGCGGCAGCCCGCTGGTGAATCTCGACGCCGGTGCTGGCGCCAATCTCGATGGTCTCGGCGACGGCTTCATCGGCCAGCGCGAACTGCACGCGAACTCGCCGGTGGCGGGTGCCGTGTCGGCGGCCAACCGGCCGCTCGACCAGCGCTTCGCATGGCCGAAGTGCACCGGCGCGAACGCCCAGTTCGCCGGCCCCGGCGGCTACTGTCTGCCCGGGCATTTCCCGGTGCAGCCCGGCATTCCGGATTCGCTGTTCGCCTATCTGGAAGCCAATCCGAACAAGGACCCGACCGGGCAGGTGCGCGCGGCACGCTCGCTTGGTGCCGGCGTGACGCCGGTGTCCGGCACGCTGCCGGTCGGCTTCTTCCTCGATCCGACCACCACCGGCTTTGCCGACGTCGACTATCGCCGCAACGGCTCCTACGAGCGTTTGCAGAACGCCAATGTCGGTCTGGCCTGGTTCGATCTGGTGTACGACACCGATCCGGACTTCACGATGAAGATCCAGACCTTCACCGACAACCTCGACACCTTCAAGGATTCCTACCTGCCGTACGGCGAGAAGCAGGGCATCCATCGCTTCGAGGAAAAGTTCACCGTCACCCGGCGGCTGCCGGAGAAGTGGATGCCAGGCTGGGTCGACGTCAACACGCTGACCTCGATCAACTACCGGCGTACCGCTGGCTACATCCGCAACTCCAATGGCGACTACGACTATCGCCAGGACGTGCTGCGCGGCGACCCGCAGTACGGCGACGGCCAGCACTATCCGAACACCAAGTTCGCCAACCAGCTCAATGATCCGTCGTGGCGCACCGGTGCGCCGGCGGAAGGCGAGCGGCGCAGCGTCTACGACGAATTCGGCGCTGGCCTCATGTTCGACGTCACGCTGTTCAAGAACACCAGCCTGACCTTCGGCGGCCGCTGGGACGGTTCCACGGCGCGTGACATCGAATACGCCCACAACAACCAGCAGAAGCCGGGCCTGGCCAACTCCTGCAACCTGCCGGGCAATGCCCTGGCCGCACCGACCTCCGCGCAGATCGCCGCATCGGAGCAGCAGCTGCTGGTGCTGACCTCCGGCCGCTGCGACTACGGCCCGAGCTGGGACGATGGCAAGACCTGGAGCATCAGCCTGTCGCAACAGCTGCCGTACGGCTTCCGGCCGTACTTCACGATCGCCGATGCCTCGGTGATCCTCGATGCCTCCAACAACATCGTCGCCAACACCGTCGTCACCGCGCCGGGCGGCCATATCGGCCGCTCCAAGCTGTCGGAAGGCGGCATCAAGGGCAACTGGTTCGGCGGCAAGCTGTTCGCATCGGTGGCGATGTACCGGCAGCTGCGCAGCGATGTCTCCAATCCGGCCGATCCGACCGCCGGTGCCGATTCCTCGGCCACCAAGACCCGCGGCCTGGAACTGCAGATCGATGGCAACCCGACGCGCAAGTTCCACATCGGCATGTACTTCGTCGGCCAGCATCAGAAGTACGTGTTCAACACCAACTCCCAGCTGCAGCTGAACGGCCGCCAGCTCGGCTTCCAGGACATCCTCAACGCCGACGGCTCGGTGCTCTATCCGGCCGAAGCCTTCCTGTACGGCGGTCGCGTGCAGCTGGTGATGCCGGCGGAAATCGGTGCCCTGTATCTGGACCGTGTCGGCGAACCGCGTTACCAGACCGGCATCAACATGGACTACAAGCTCGGCTACGGCTTCGCCTTCCACGTCGACGGCCAACGCTTCTCGTCGTTCTATCTCGATCGCACCAAGCTGGTGAAGCTGCCGCAGTCGTTCACGATGAACACCGGCATCACCTTCGACCGCAACCGGCTGCACCTGAAGCTCAGCGGCTTCAACGTGCTGGATCAGCGCTACTTCCGTGCCGGCACCGGCGATACCAACGTCAACCTCGTCTCGGTGATGCCGGGGGCGGCGGTGCAGCTCCAGGCCAAGCTCGACTACTGAACGCAAGCCGGTGTCCCGCCGGCCGGCGGGACACCGGTCCATCGAAACCCCGCCTGCAGCGGCTGCGCTGCAGGTCCAGGACACGACAGGCAGGTGAAACCATGACTCTCAAGTTGAAGACACTGAGCGGCGCGACCGCAGCCGCCTTGCTGTGCGGCCTCCACTTCGGCGACATCGCCCAGGCAGCCGATACCCCAGTCAAGGCCGCGATCGGCGAGCAGGCGAAGGCGGAGGAATCCGGCCGCAGCTCGCAGAAGCGGATCGACGAAATGGACGATGCGGTGGTCGGCATCGTCGCCAGCTACCGGCAGGCGCTGACCGAGACCAGCAGCCTGAAGGACTACAACGACCAGCTGGCGGTGCAGACCGCTTCGCAGGACCAGGAGATCGCGGCGCTCAACCAGCAGCTGTCGGAGATCGACAAGACCGCCCGCGAAGTGACGCCGCTGATGTCGAACATGCTGGCCACGCTGGACAGCTTCGTGAAGCTCGACACGCCGTTCCTTCCCGACGAGCGCAGCAAGCGCATCAAGGGCCTGAAGGAAATGATGGCGCGCGCGGACATCTCGGTATCGGAGAAGTACCGCCGCATCGTCGAGGGCTATCAGATCGAGATGGAGTACGGCCGCACCCTTGAGGCCTACCAGGGCAAGGTCGGCGACAAGACCGTCGACTTCGTGCGCGCCGGCCGCGTGGCGCTCTTGTACCAGACGCTCGACGGCAAGGAGACCGGTTACTGGGACGCCGATGCCAAGTCCTGGGTGGTCGACAACCGCTACGAACTGGATGCCAAGACCGGGCTGAAGATCGCCAAGAAGCAGTCGGCGCCCGACTTCCTCGTTGTTCCCGTGCACGCCCCCGTGGAGGCCAAGTAATGTCCCGCAAGAACGTCAACGGTCGCGTGCTCGCGACCGCGCTGGTCACTGCCGCGCTGGGTCTGGGCGCGCTGATGTCGCTGAACGCCCAGGCAGCACCGGCCACGCTCGATGAACTGCTCGAGCAGACCAAGACCGTGCGCCAGCGCGAAGAGCAGCTGAATGCCGAGCGCGAAGCCAAGTTCAAGGCCGAGGTCGACAGGCAGTCGGCGCTGATGGCCGAGGCGCAGGCGGAGCTGGGCAAGCAGCGCAAGCGCGGCACCGATCTGGCCGCCGCCTTCGACGCCAACGAGAAGAAGATCGGCGAACTGCAGGCGCAGCTGGAAGCCCGCAGCGGCAACCTGGGCGAGCTGTTCGGCGTGGTCCGCCAGGTGTCGAACGATTTTTCCTCGGTGGTCCGCACCTCGATGATCTCCGCGCAGTTCCCGGAGCGCGAAGCGTTCATGAACGAGCTGGCGGCCACCAAGGCGGTGCCGTCGATCGCAACACTCGAGCGCTTCTGGTTCGAGCTGCAGCGGGAGATGACCGAGAGCGGCAAGGTGGTGCGCTTCAACACCCAGGTGGTCACGCCGGGCGGCGCGCCGAAGGACGCCACGGTGGTGCGCGTCGGGCCGTTCAACGCGATGGCCGATGGCAAGTTCCTCGCCTATCTGCCATCCGAGAAGTCGCTGGCGGTCATGGCCCGGCAGCCGGACGAGAAGTTCCAGGACGCTGCCAAGGCGCTGCAGGACAGCACCAGCGGCTACGCCAAGACGGTGGTCGATCCGACGCGCGGCGTGCTGCTGACCATCTACTCGCTGCGGCCTGACCTGATGGAGCGCATCGAGAAGGGCGAGTCGATCGGCTACGTGATCCTGCTGGTCGGCTTCATTGGCGCCGCCCTGGCGATCTTCCAGTTCGGCTACCTGCTGAAGGTCCGCGCCAAGGTGCTGGCGCAGCTGAAGAACGTGCAGCTGCCGAAGCTCGACAACCCGCTGGGCCGGGTGCTGGCCTCGTTCACCGGCAGCAGCGCCAAGAAGATCGAGGAAGACGCCGAGATCGTCGAGCTTCGCATTTCCGAAGCGGTGCTCAAGGAAGTGCCGAAGCTGGAACGCTTCCAGGCCTTCCTGCGGCTGGCGGTCGCTGCCGGCCCACTGCTGGGCCTGATCGGCACGGTGGTCGGCATGATCATCACCTTCCAGTCGATCACCGAATCCGGCTCCAGCGATCCCAAGCTGATGGCCGCCGGCATCTCGCAGGCAATGATCGCCACGGTGCTCGGCCTCGGCATCGCCATTCCGCTGCTGTTCGCCAACGCCTGGCTGACCTCGATGTCCAAGGCCATCCTGCAGGTGCTCGACGAGCAGAGCACCGGCCTGCTGGCCGGCATCCTCGAGAAGGAGGAAGCCCGCCGTGCTTGAACTGATCCTGGCGCCGATTTCCGCTTTCACCGAGATGATGAGTCTGGGCGGCGAAGTCGTCGCCCTGATCTTCGCGGCCTGCGTGGTGATGTGGTCGATTGTGATCGAACGCTGGTGGTACTTCTTCGGCGTGCTGCCGAAGCAGTCGAAGAGCCTGCTGGCCAGCTGGAATGCGCGCAGCGAGCGCTCCAGCTGGCGGGCCCACCAGATCCGCAAGGCGATGATCTCCCGGCTCAACGCCGGGATGTCGACCAACCTGCTGCTGCTCCGGGTGCTGGTGCCGCTGTGCCCGCTGCTCGGCCTGCTCGGCACGGTGACCGGCATGCTCGCGGTGTTCGACGTGATGGCGGCCCGCGGCTCGGCCGACGCCCGCTCGATGGCCAACGGCGTCTCCGAAGCCATGATCTGCACGCTGACCGGCCTCGCCGTGAGCATCACCGGCCTGTATCCGAGCTTCTACTTCCGTCGCCGCGTGGCGATGGAGACCGAGCGGCTGTCGGACCAGTTCCAGTTCTGAAATCTACTGACCGAAAGCGGGGAACCAGCTCATGCGCCAGCGCAAGCGCGGCATCGTTCACATGGAGGAGAGCACCGGCATCGATCTCGCGCCGATGCTCGACTTTGTCCTCAACCTGCTGATCTTTTTCATCATCACGGCCGTGTTCCTGAAGGAAGTCGGCATCACCGTGAGCCGGCCGAATTCTTCCACGTCGGCCGAGAAGAGCGAGAGCAGCAGCATCGTCATCCTGATCGCCGCCAATGGCGAGATCACGGTCGATCGCAAGGTCGTCGACCAGCGTTCGGTGCGCGCCAAGATCGAAAGCCTGCACGCCCAGAAGCCGGATGACCCGGTGGTGGTCGCCGCCGACCCGGGTGCCGCCACCGGCATCCTCGTCGACGTCATCGACCAGGTCCGCCAGGGCGGCGTGCAGGCCGTGTCGATCGCGCCCACCAAGAGCTGACGCCGCACCGCGCTTCCTCCACCACGCGTTACCGGGAGTTCCGTCGCCATGATGTCCAGACGCCACGCCGAAGAATCCGAGGAGACCGGCATCGATCTCGCGCCGATGCTCGACTTCGTGCTCAACCTGCTGATCTTTTTCATCATCACCACGTCCTTCGTGAAGGAGTCCGGCATCCAGGTCACGCGCCCGCAGGCGCTGACCGCCGAACACAAGGACAGCGGCAACATCCTGATCGCCATCCGCCCCAACGGCGACATCTGGATGGACAAGCGCCGCATGGGCATCGGCGAGATTCGCGGTGCCATCGAACGGCTCCACATCGAGCGCCCGGACGACACCGTGGTGATCATCGCCGACAAGGAATCGCAGACCGGCGTGCTGACCAAGGTGATGGACCAGGTCAAGCTCGGCGGCATCGGCGATGTCTCCATTGCCGCCGCTCCCCCGGCCTGAAGGAGAACGCCATGGCACCCGCAACCACGACCGCGACCGAGTTCGAGCTGAACCTGCCGAAGGCCAGCTTCGGCACCCGCTGGATGACCGCACTGTGCACGTCCATCGTCACGTCGCTGCTGTTCTTCTGGCTGATGTACGCGGTGATCCACGTCAGCGGTCACGGCGTCAACAAGGTGGAGAACCTGCCGACCATCGATTTCGTGCGCCTGAAGCGCGACAGCGCGCCGGAAGCCACCGAGCGGCGCAAGCCGCCACCGCCACCACCGGCGAAATCGCCGGCACCGCCGTCGAAGATGAAGATCGATGTCGACGTCGCCGCACCATCCGCCGGCATCGGCATTCCGACCAACCTCGGCCTGCCGAGCAGCATGTCCGCCGGCACCGGCGGCGGCACCGGCAGCCTGGCCGGCGCGATGGACAGCGATCTGGTGCCGCTGCAGCGCATTCCGCCGACCTATCCGGCAGATGCGCGGCGCGGCGGCATCAATGGCTACGTGCTGATCGATGTCACCGTCAACCCGGACGGCAGCGTCCGCAAGGCGAGAGTCGTCGAGGCCAAGCCGAAGGGCCTGTTCGAGGCGGCCGCCGTGACCGCCGTGCAGAAGTGGCGCTTCAAGCCGAAGACCGTCGACGGCAAGGCCGTCGAGTTCCACGGCGTGCAGCGCATCGAGTTCAACCTGAGCGCCGCGGAGTGATGACCATGAGCTACCAGCATCCAGCCACTGCAATTGCCGTCGCCACCCGCGTCCAGGGCTGGCACCGGCTGATGGCCCTTGCCGCCGTCGGCCTGGCCACCAGCGGCGCGGCCCTGGCGCAGAGCCCGAATCCGCAGCCGGTCCGGCAGACACCGGCCCAGATCGCTGCCGCCAAGGAAGCGGCGATGATCGCGGCCGGCGTGCGCGCCGAGTGCCTGCCGTCGAAGCAGAAGGCAACCGCCAACATCAGCGAGGATCTCGTCGAGGACCTGCGGGAAGCGTCCGTACTGCTCGGCGAGAAGAAGACCGATCTGGCGATCGACAAGCTCAAGAAGCTGGTGACCAAGGGCGAGGACTACGACAAGGCGGTGGTCCACTACAACCTCGGCATCGGCTACTCCGAGAAGAACGACCTCGCCGCGTCGGCCTCGTACTTCGCCAAGGCGCTGTCCTACAACGCGCTGTCGCTGCAGCAGAGCGAGCAGCTGCGCTTCAACCTCGGCCAGCTCTATGTCGCCAGCGGTCAGTTCGACGCCGGCATCGAAGCGCTGCGTGACTACATGGCCAAGGCCTGCAATCCGGTGTCGCCGGATGCCCACGTGTTCCTGGCCAGCGCGCTAGCCGAGCGCAAGCGCTACCCGGAAGCCCTGGCCGAGGTCGACATCGCGCTGGCGGCCAGCAAGGTCGTCAAGGAGTCCTGGGTGCAGTTCAAGCTCGGCCTGCTCTACGAGGCCAAGGACTACAAGGGCTCGGCGGAAACGCTGCTGCAGCTGATCGCGGTGAACACCGGCAAGGCCGACTACTGGAAGCAGCTGGCCGGCGTGCTGCTGCAGATGGAAGACAGCACCCAGGCGGCGGCGGTGCTGGCGCTGGCCGAGCGGCAGGGGATGCTGGCCAGCGCCGACGACATCCGCAATCTCTACAACACCTACATGATCATCGGCGAGCCGCAGAAGGCCGCGCAGCTGATGGATCAGGCGATCGCCGACAACAAGCTGCCGCTCGACGAGAAGAACCTGGAGTCGGTGTCGAACGCCTGGATCAACGCCCGCGAGACCGCCAAGGCCGAAGCCACGCTGAAGCAGCTGGCGGCGATGGCCGAGCGCGGCGAGTACTACTTCCGCCTCGGTGCGATGTACGGCGATCAGGAGCGCTGGAAGGATTCCCGCGAAATGCTGGAGCGGGCGCTGGAGAAAGGCGGTCTGAAGAAGCCCGGCGAAGCCTGGTTCCGCATTGCTGTTGCCCACTACGGCGCCAACGACCTGAAGGGCGCGATCGCGGCGCTGCAGAAATCGGTGGCCTATGACGACACCCGGGCGCAGGCCAGCGAATGGCTGCGTTCGCTGTCGACCCAGCCCGCACCGGGCGCGGCGCCGGATGCCTCGGCAGCGCGCGATGCGGGGGCGGCCACCGTGGCCAGTCGCGCCGACTGAGCCTTTCGGCCGCTGCGGTGGCCGTCAGCCCGCCACGGCTGACGGCCACCCGGCGGGCCATCCCGCCTGAATCCCTTTGACCGGCGCGCCCCGTGGCGTGCCGCAGGGCCCGGCTGTGCCCGGGTCACCCGCCGCTGCACGCCTCACCGGAGCCATCGCGATGAAAGCCGCATCCAAGCTCAAACCCCTGTCGCTGGCGCTGGCGACCTGCGCTGCTCTGGCCGCCGGATGGACCGCCACACCGGCGGCGGCGCTGGAACTGGAGTCGGCGTCCATCGCCGACCTGCAGGCGGCCATGGCATCCGGTGCGCTCAGTGCCGAAAAGCTCGCCGGCCTCTATCTCGCCCGCATCGAGGCCTACGACCAGAAAGGCCCGGTGCTGAATACCGTGATCACGCTCAACCCGAAGGCGCTGGAACTGGCACGGGCGCTGGATGCCGAGCGCAAGGCCGGCAAGCTGCGCGGCCCGCTGCACGGCATTCCGATCGTGCTGAAGGACAACTTCGACACCGTCGACCTGCCCACCACCGGCGGCAGCCAGCTGCTGAAGGGCTCGCTGCCGCCGGACGATGCCTTTGTGGTCAAGAAGCTGCGCGCGGCCGGCGCCATCGTGCTGGCCAAGGTCAACCTGTCGGAATGGGCCGGGGGCGGCGGCAGCGTCAGCGGCGCCACCGATCCGGAAGTGATCAAGGCCGGCACGGTGCCGAACGGCAGCAGCTCGATGGGCGGCCAGACCCGCAATCCGCACGATCTGGCGCGCGGCCCGTCCGGCTCCAGCGGCGGCACCGGCGCGGCGATCGCCGCTGCCTTCGCGCAGTTCGGCCTCGGCACCGACACCGGCGGCTCGGTACGCGGGCCGTCGTCGGCCAATGGCATCGTCGGCCTGAAGCCGACGCTCGGCCTGTTGAGCCGCGACGGCATCATCCCGCTGGCGCTTTCCTTTGACACTGGCGGGCCGATGGCGCGCAGCGTCGAGGATCTGGCGGTCGCGCTCGGCGTGATGACCGGCGTCGATCCGGCCGACCCGGCCACCGCGAAGAGCGCCGGCCGCGCCGAGCAGGACTACCTGAAGTACCTGAAGCGCGGCGCGCTCAAGGGCGCGCGGATCGGCATCGCGCGGGACTTCATGGGCAAGGACGCCGGCACCGATCTGGTGATGGCGCGCGCCATCGAGATGCTGCGGCTGAAGGGCGCGACGGTCGTCGACATCAAGTACCCGGAGTACCTGCTGGCCGCCAAGCAGCCGCTGCTGACGCTGATGATGTCGTCGGAGTTCAAGGCCCAGATCACCGACTACCTGAAGACCACCGGCCCGGCCTATCCGAAGACCTTCGAGCAGGTGGTGGCGCTGTCCAACGATCCTAAGACCGGCTACCGCGCGCCGGAAAAGGCCTACGCGCTGAAGTACACGGCGTCGATCGCCCTGCCGCTCGACGACCCGCGCTATCTCGCCGCCAAGAACCAGGGCCTGCCGGCGATCAAGGCCGGCATCGATGCGCTGTTCGCGGCCGACAAGCTCGACGCCATCGTTTACCCCACATCGCCGAAGCCGGCGACCCTGATCGGCGAACCGTCGGCCGGCGGCCTGTCGGCAACCAGCTTCGCCAACGAAACCGGCTACCCGGATCTGATCGTGCCGGCCGGCATCACCCCGAACGGCCTGCCGGTGACGATCTCGTTCTTTGGCCCGGCCTGGAGCGAGCCGAAGCTGCTCGGCTACGGCTACGACTTCGAGCAGGCCACCAAAGCCCGGGTGCTGCCGAAGACCACGCCACCGCTGCCGGGCGACAGCCTGGCGATGCGCAACTGACGCGGGGGCCGGCCGATGACCCGCATCCCGATGTCCTGTCTGACGGCCCGCCTGACGCGCCGTCCGCTGGCTGCGCTGGCGGTTGCTGCAGCGCTGGCCTGCGTGAGCCCGGCACAGGCCTCGCTCGACCTGGCCACCGCCAGCATCACCGAGCTGCAGGCGCTGATGACCGGCGGCAGCCTGAGTTCCGAGCAGCTGGTGCGGCTTTACCTGGCCCGCATCGAAGCCTACGACGGCAAGGGGCCGGCACTGAACAGCGTCATCACGCTGAACCCGCGCGCGCTGGCCGAAGCGAAGGCGCTGGACAAGGAGCGCCGCGAAAAGGGTCCGCGCTCGCCGCTGCACGGCATCGTGCTGCTGGCCAAGGATGTCTTCGACACCCGCGATCTGCCGACCTCCGGCGGCTTCAAGCCGATGGCCACCTCGCAGCCGGATCGCGATGCCTTCGTCATCGATCGCCTGCGCAAGGCCGGCGTGGTGATCCTCGCCAAGCTCAACCAGTCGGACTGGTACGGCGTCGCCGCGCCCGGCGGCAGCTCGCTGAAGGGGCCGGTGCTGAGCCCTTACAACGCGAAGAAATCGACCGGGGGTTCGAGCAGCGGCACCGGCTCGGCGATCGCCGCCTGGTTCGGCACCGTCGGCCTCGGCAGCGATACCACGGGCTCGATCGTCATCCCCAGCACGCTGGCCAATCTGGTCGGCATCTCGGCGACCCACGGCCTCGTCAGCCGCACCGGCATGATGTGGAGCAGTCCGTCGCAGGAAAGCGGCGGGCCGATGTGCCGCAGCGTCGCCGACTGCGCCGCCGTGCTCGATGTCATCGCCGGTTATGACGCGGCCGATCTCGCCACCCAGACCGGCATCGGCAAGCTGCCCGAGCGGTCTTACGCCAGCTTCGTGTCGAAGACCGGCCTGAAGGGCGCGCGCCTCGGCGTGCTGCGCGAGATGGTGCGCAGCGGCCCGGTGCACGAGGAGGGCCGGGCGCTGTTCGAGCAGGCGATCGCCGATTTCAAGGCGGCCGGCGCGGTGATCGTCGATCCGGTCGACACCGGCCTTGGGCTGGCCGACAGCCAGACGCTGGCCGATGCGCCGCGCTACGAGGTCGCCACCGCGATCGACGCCTACCTGGCCCGGCTGCCGGCCAGCGCGCCGATCCGCAGCGTTGCCGAGATGATCGCCAAGGGCGGGGCGCTGGTGAAGCCGCGCATCGTCGAGTCCTACCAGTACGGGCCGATCGACCACAGCCCGGAACTGCTGGCCGCGATGAAGCACCAGACGGTGATGCGCGAGGCGCTGACCGGGCTGATCGACCGGTACCAGCTCGACGGCCTGATCCTGCCGTACCGCACCGCGCTCGCCGACGACTTCAAGGCCACGCCGAACCCGCCGGCCGCACCGGGCGCGCGCAGCGAGAACCGCAACGCCATCGCCTCCTATACCGGCCTGCCGACCATCGTCGTGCCGGGCGGCTTCTTCGCCTCCGACGGCATGCCGTTCGCCGTGCAGTTCCTCGGCAAGCCGTTCACCGAGCCGACGCTGATCCGGCTCGCCAGCGGCTACGAGGCCGCCACCCATCACCGCCGGGCACCCGCCGCGACGCCGCCACTGGCCGGCGAAACGCTGCTGCCCTGATCGCCTGCATCCACCGCCGCTCCCCTTCGAGGAACCGCTTCCCATGACGCCGCTCAAGCAGTCCGCCCTCGCGTTCGCCTTCGCGATCGGCAGCCTCACCCATCCCGCCCAGGCCGCCAGCCTGAATCTCGCCACCGCCACCATCGCCGACCTCCAGGCCGCCTACGGCAGCGGCAAGCTCAGCGCCGTGCAGGTCACCCAGGCGTACCTCGCGCGTATCGAGGCCTACGACCAGAAAGGCCCGGTGATCAACAGCGTGATCACGCTGAACCCGAAGGCGCTCGACGTCGCCAAGGCGCTCGATGCCGAGCGCAAGGCCGGCAAGGTGCGCGGCCCGCTGCACGGCGTACCGATCGTGCTGAAGGACAATTTCGACACCTTCGATCTGCCGACCACGGCCGGCTCGCAGCTGCTGAAGGGCTCGATCCCGCCGGACGATGCCTACGTGGTCAAGAAGCTCCGGGACGCCGGCGCGATCATCGTCGCCAAGGTGAATCTGTCCGAGTGGGCCGGCAGCGGCGGCAGCGTCAGCGGCGCCACCGATCCGGCGGTGCTGAAGGCTGGCGCGGTGCCCAATGGCAGCAGCTCGATGGGCGGCCAGACCCGCAATCCGCATGACCTCACGCGCGGCCCGGCCGGCTCCAGCGGCGGCACCGGTGCGGCGATCGCGGCGGTGTTCGGCCAGTTCGGCCTGGGTTCCGATACCGGCGGCTCGGTGCGCGGCCCGTCGACCGCCAACGGCATCGTCGGCCTGAAGCCGACTCACGGCCTGATGAGCCGCGACGGCATCGTGCCGCTGGCGCTGTCCTTCGACACCGGCGGCCCGATGGCGCGCAGCGTCTACGACATCGCCGCTTCTCTGACCGTGATGACCGGCGTCGATCCCGCCGATCCGGCCACCGCCAAGAGTGCCGGCCACATCGAGCCCGACTACACGAAATTCCTGAAGACCGGCTCGCTGAAGGGCGCGCGGATTGGCTTTGCCCGCGACTTCACCGGCAAGGACGCCGGCACCGATGCGGTGATGACCGCCGCCGTCGCCAAGCTCAAGGCGCTGGGCGCGACGGTGGTCGACGTCAAGTACCCGGACTACCTGATCGCCGCCAAGCAGCCGATCTACAACCAGCTGGTGTCGACCGAGTTCAAGGCCCAGGTCACCCAGTACCTGAAAACCACCAAGCCCGGCTATCCGAAGAGTTTCGACGAGGTGGTGGCACTGTCGAACGATCCGAAGACCCAATTCAAGTCGCCCGGCAAGGCGTACGCGCTGAAGTACACGGCGTCGATCGCCCAGACGCTGGATGACCCGGCCTATCTCGCAGTGAAGAACGAGCAGCTGGCGGCGGTGAAGTCGGGCATCGATGCGATCTTTAGCAAGTACAAGGTCGACGCCATCGTCTATCCGACCTCGCCGAAGCCGGCGACGCTGATCGTGCCGGACAAGCCGCCGCAGCCGACCGCCGGCACCGACAGCGCCACCAGCTTCGCCAACGAGACCGGCTATCCGGATCTGATCGTGCCGGCCGGCATGACGCCGGACGGTCTGCCGGTGGCGATCTCGTTCTTCGGCCCGGCCTGGAGCGAGCCGAAGCTGCTCGGCTACGGCTACGACTTCGAGCAGGCCACGCACGCGCTGGTGGAACCGAAGCACACGCCGGCGCTGCCCGGCGATGTCCTGACCTACTGATCCGGGAGCCCTGACATGAAGACCATTCCCGCGCATCGCGCGCTGCTCTGTGGCATCGCGCTCGCCTTCGGCCTGTCGAGTGTCGCCGAGGCCAAGACCTTCGAGCTGCAGAACGCCGGCATCGAAGACATCCAGGCCGCCGTCGATGCCGGCGCGCTGAGCTACGAAAAGCTGACCCGCCTGTACCTGGCGCGGATCGCCGCCTACGACAAGAAGGGGCCGTCGCTGAACACGGTCATCACGCTCAATGCCAAGGCCATCGAGACCGCCAAGGCGCTCGATGCCGAGTACAAGAAGAAGGGCCGGCGCTCGCCGCTGCACGGCATTCCGGTGCTCGCGAAGGACAACTACGACACCGCCGACATGCCGACCAGCGGCGGCGTGTTCCTGCTGGCCAAGTCGGTGCCGTATCAGGACGCGCCATCGATCAAGCAGCTGCGCGAGGCCGGCGCGATCATCCTCGCCAAGGTCAACATGGACGAGTTCGCGCACGGCGGCATCGGCTTCAGTTCGCGTCTCGGCCAGACCCGCAATCCGCATGATCCGCGCCGCCATCCGGCCGGCTCCAGCGGCGGCACCGGGGCCGGCCTGGCCGCCTGGTTCGCGCCGGTGGGGCTGGGTTCGGATACCGGCGGCTCGATCCGCGGGCCGTCGTCGGCCAACGGCGTGGTCGGCATCAAGCCGACCAATGGCCTGATTTCGCGCACCGGCATCATGCCCTGCGTGCTCAGCTTCGATACCGGCGGGCCGATGGCGCGCACGGTCTACGACGCGGCGGTGACGCTGGGCTTCATGACCGGTGTCGATCCCAAGGACCCGCTGACCAGCGGCAGCGCCGGGCTCGGCTACAAGGACTACACGACGTTCCTGAAGAAGGACGCGCTGAAGGGCGTCCGCGTCGGCGTGATCCGCGATCTGGCCGGCACCGATCCGGAAGTCGACCGGGTGTTCGACGAAAGCCTCGCCGAGCTGGAAAAGCTCGGCGCGGTGCTGGTCGAGGACGTCCACTACCCGGCGATCGTCATGCAGAACCGCGCCGTGGTCATGGAGCCGATGCGCGCCGAGGTGAAGGACAACTACCTCGACTATCTGGCGACCTTGCGGCCGGGCTTTCCGAAGACCGTCACCGAACTGGCCGAGAAGGGCATCAAGCTGACCGCGCCGCAGGGCGAGTTCCAGCCGCATCCCAGCGTCTACACGCGCTTCAAGGCGCTGGGCGAACGGCCGCCGCTGACCGCGCTGAGCTACACCTCGGCCAAGCAGTACGCGATGCCGGCGGTGCGCGGCGCGGTGCTCGGCCTGATGGAGGAAAAGAAGGTCGACGTGCTGGTCTATCCGACGCGCTCGCGGCAGCCGGAAATCATCGACCCGCTGACGCCCTACATCGTCGACCGGCCGCCGACGCCGTCGCTGACCAGCATCGCCAATGTCACGCAGTTCCCGGACGTCATCGTTCCTGCCGGCATCACCCGCGACAAGATGCCGGTGACGATCTCGTTCTTCGGCCCGGCCTGGAGCGAACCGAAGCTGCTGGCCTACGCCTACAGCTACGAGCAGGCGACCCGGCACCGGGTGGCGCCGGCCACCACGCCGCCGCTGCCCGGCGAGCGTTTCGAGTACTGAGGTTGAGATCCCGGCATCCGGTCATCACGGCGGGAAATGGCCCCGCGCGGATCGGATGCCGGCTTTTTGTTGCCGATCGTCGTGCACGCCGGCCACTGCGTGGATGACGCCGATACGAGGCTCGCCATGACCGGCCAGATGACACGTCACGTCACACGCCACATCTCACGCCCACTCCGCCGTCCGATCGCAGCAGGCCTGCTGTTGCTGGTTACCGGCGCCGCACAGGCGGCGACCCACACCTACGTTGCCAAGGACTACTACACGACGTTCTCCGGCGCCCATCCGGTGGCGCTGAGGATCAAGCCGGGCGACCGGGTGATCACCAAGACCATCGATGCCGGCGGTGCCGACTGGAATGGCGTCACCGTGGCCGGTCGCGGCAATCCGGAAACCGGGCCGTTCTTCATCGAGGGCGCGGAGCCGGGCGACATGCTGGTGGTGCGGCTGGAGAAGATCGAGCCGAACCGCGGCACCGCGTTTTCCGGCTCGCTGCTGGCGCCGTACACGGTCGATCCGGCGGCGATCGCCGAGCGCGTCGACCGCGAGCCGAAGCGGGTGATCTGGCTGATCGACAAGGACAAGGGGCGGGCGCGGCTCGAGGACGCCGCGATCCAGCCGGGCAATCTCGAGCTGCCGCTGAATCCGATGCTCGGCTGCGTCGGCGTCGCCCCCGAGCGCAAGCAGGCGATCGCCACCAGCACGCCCGGCAACTTCGGCGGCAACATGGACGTGGGTCTGCTGACACTTGCTTGGGTCGCTGCGGCGGAGGTCGTTTGGGCCCAGTGCAATGAGCGAGGAGCGGCCATGGTGGTTCCATGGTCGTGACGAATCGAAGCAGCAATGGGCCCAAACGGCCCCGTCCCGAAGGGCTGCGGCCAAAAAATCGCCAGGACTTCGTTGCGAACCTTGGCCATAGGTTGCTATGGCCTGCGGTTCGCGCCTCGCCTGGCGATTTTTTGACCTGCAGCGCAGCGACCCAAACAAGCGTCAGCAGACCCTTAGCCGGTGTCGTGGCCGGTGCCACGGTGATGCTGCCGGTATTCGAGCCGGGCGCATTGCTCTACATCGGCGATGGCCACGCCCGGCAGGGCCACGGCGAGCTGGTCGGCAGCGGTCTGGAAACCTCGATGGATGTGCAGTTCTCGGTCGAGCTGGTCAAGCAGAAGCCCATCGCCTGCCCCCGGCTGGAGAACGACGACTACATCATGGTGCTGGGCAGCGCCCGGCCGCTGGGCGAAGCGCTGCAGCACGCCAACAGCGAGCTGCAACGCTGGCTGATGGCCGACTACGGCTATACCGAGCGCGGCGCCCAGCTGCTGATGGGGCAGGCGGCCGAACTGGAGATCGCCAACGTCGTCGATCCGGCGTTCACGGCGGTGGCCAAGATGCGCAAGTCGCTGCTGGTCAGGCACTGATGCGCGACGCCTGCTCCGCGTCGCACCCGCAGCGCTGAGCTTGGGGAGCCGATGACGGCGCCGCGGTCGCCCATTGCGGCCGCCGCCTGCGGATAATCGGCGTTCCACTCGTTCATCCGGTGCCTGCCGATGTCGTCCGTCAAACCGCCGCTCGGTCCCGCCACCCGCCTGTGCATGTCGCTGGCGGCGCGGCCCGGCCGCTTCGGCACCCGCTTCCACAACCGGCTCTACGAGCTGCTCGGGCTGGACTACGTCTACAAGGCCTTCACCACCACCGACCTGCCGGCGGCGATCGGCGGCGTGCGGGCGCTGGGCATCCGCGGCTGCGCGATCTCGATGCCGTTCAAGGAAGCGGTGATCCCGCTGCTCGACGGCCTCGACAGCTCGGCGGCGGCGATCGACAGCGTCAACACCATCGTCAACGACGACGGCCGCCTGACCGGCCACAACACCGACTACACGGCGATCGTCAGCCTGCTGGCGCAGGCCGGCATCGGGCCGGACACGCCATTCCTGCTGCACGGCGCCGGCGGCATGGCCAAGGCGGTGGCGGCGGCGCTGCGCGATCGCGGCCACCGCCACGGCACCATCGTCGCCCGCAACGCGGCGCGCGGCCGGCCGCTGGCCGACAGCTATGGCTACCGCTGGACGCCGGACTTCGACGGGGAAACGGCGTCGCTGCTGATCAACGCCACGCCGCTGGGCATGGCCGGCAGCGCCGACGCCACGCGGCTGGCCTTTCCGGATGCCCTGATCGCCGCTGCCGACACGGTGTTCGATGTCGTGGCGCTGCCGGTCGACACGCCGCTGATGCAGGCCGCGCAGCGCCACGGCCGGCGCTGCATCTGCGGTGCCGAGGTCGCGGTGCTGCAGGCGCTTGCGCAGTTCGTGCTGTATACGGGCGTGCAGCCTTCGGCCGCCCAGGTGGAAGCCGCCGCCGCCTTTGCCCGCGCGGCCTGAGCAGGAGCAGCGGCACGCTGATCCGCACGGCGCTGGCCGGCCGGCACGGGCCGTGCTTGACTGGCGCTCATGAACAGGCCTGCCACCGACGCGATCGCCCACAACTGGCTTGACGATGCCCAGGCGCTGGTCACCGGCGCGCTGTTCGTCGCGCTGGGCATGACCATGTTTGCCCATGCCGGCCTGCTGACCGGTGGCGTCGCCGGCATCGCCTTCCTGATCAGCTATGCCAGCGGCGGCAGCGTGGCGCTGTTCTTCTTCGTGCTGAACCTGCCGTTCTTCGGCCTGGCCTGGTACCGGCTCGGGCCGCTGTTCACCGCCAAGAGCTTCATCGCCGTGGCGCTGGTGGCGGTCTGCACGGCGCTGGCGCCGAAGGTGGTGCGCTTCGAATTCCTGGACCCCTGGCTGGCCTCGGTGCTCGGCGGCTTCCTGATCGGCTTCGGCCTGCTGGCGCTGCTGCGCCACGGCGCCAGCGTCGGCGGCGTCAACATCGTCGCCCAGTGGCTGCAGCAGTCGCGCGGCTACAGCGCCGGCAAGGTGCAGATGACCGTCGACGTGCTGGTGGTGCTGGCCGCGCTGCGGCTGGTGCCGCCGGAGCGGGTGCTGCAGTCGGTGGTCGGCGCGCTGGCGATCGGCGCGATCCTGGCGCTGAACCACCGGCCGGGGCGCTATCTCGGCGTCTGAGCCGCCAACGCAGGCGGGCTGCGCGATGCACCGGGGGGATCGGGCGGCAGCCGCGTCTTGCAGATCAGGCCCGTCACTGCCCGAGTCGCCCGCCATGTCCGCATCGTCTTGCCGCCGCCGGCTGTTCCGCAGTCCTGTGCCGCTGAAATCGGCATGGCGATGGCGACTATTGCGATCGCTGCTGACCACCGTGCTGCTGCTGGCCGGCAGCAGAGCGTCGGCCGCCGCCGCACCGCGCGTGGCGGTGACCTGCCTGCCGCCGGGCGCGGCGGCCACCTTCGTGCTGCTTGATCCCCAGCACGGTCGCCTGCAGGTCGACGGCGGCGCGCGCGCCGACCGCCGCTACAGCCCGGCCTCGACCTTCAAGCTCGTCAACACGCTAATCGGCCTGGAAACCGGCGCGGTCGACAGCGTCGACCAGGTGCTGCCTTATGGCGGCCAGCCGCAGCCGCGACCTGAATGGCAGCACGACATGTCGCTGCGCGAGGCGATCCGGGTCTCGGCGGTGCCGATCTATCAGGAACTGGCGCGCCGCATCGGCCTGGCGCGGATGACGGCGATGCTCCGGCGGCTCGACTACGGCAACGGCGAGATCGGCAGCGTCGTCGACCGCTTCTGGCTGCAGGGGCCGCTGGCGATCTCGGCGGTCGAGCAGGTGCAGTTCCTGGATCGCCTGCTGCGGCAGGCGCTGCCGCTGCGCCCGGCGCATGTCGAGGCGCTGGAAGCGATCACGCTGCAGGCGGAAAGTGCCGACCACGCGCTGCACTACAAGACCGGCTGGTCGACGGCGACCCGGCCGCAGATCGGCTGGGTGGTGGGCTGGCTGCGGCGCGGCGATCAGCGCCAGCCGTTCGCACTGAACATGGATATCGCCGGTGAGGAGCAGCTGCCGCAGCGCTGGGCGCTGGCCCGGAGGTGCCTGGTCGCGCTGGGCGCGCTGCCGGACGGCGACTGAGCGGGCCGCAACGCACGAGGGCCGCATGTTGCGGCCCTCGTGGCGGATGCGGCTGGATGGCGCGCGGTGGCGCGTTCAGCGGTTCCAGCAGTTGCCCGGCTGGTCGTTGATCGCGACCCAGAAATGCTGGTTGCTGCGCAGGTTGCCGTAGCCGCGGAAGCCCCAGCCGCCCGACGGGTTGTCGTGGAATTCGGCCATCCGCCAGCCGCTGCCGAACGAGGTGCTGCACAGCTGATCGCCGGTCGCGCGGGAGCGCAGAGCATCGCCGTAGATCGGCAAGGTGGCCGACAGATGGCCGCCCAGCCAGCCGTCGTAGAACTCCCCCGGCGTGGCTGTGTACGGCGGGCGCGGCGAGCCGTCGTTCTTTACGCACAGCACCGGCAGGATCGCCTTGCAGCTCATGTCGCCCTGGTAGGGATTGCAGCCGTCGGGGGCGCCGCCGTTGCAGTTCACCGAGTCGATGCCGAGCGTGCTGTCGTGCGAGCGCTTGGTCCAGGTCATGCCCTTGCCGCCGGCGGCGTCAGCGGTTGCCGCCACGCACAGCGCGGCCAGCAGGATGTAGCGAATGCTTTGCATGGTGTTCTCCTTGATCGGGGTGGATTCGGTGCTGCGGACCGAACATTGACAGGAGTTTAACTTTGCGGCGACACCGCCCGTGGTTTTCACCACAGGGGCGAACGCGGGGGCGGCTCAGCGCAGCGGGCCGAAGGCCGGCGGCGGCAGGCGATGCCGGGTCGCCGATTCGTAGGCGGTGGCGACGCGGATCAGCACGGGTTCCTCGCCCTGGCCGGCGAAGAAGGTGATCGACACCGGCAGCGGATGCTTCAGCGGCTTTGGCTTGGCATTCGGCGGCAACACCGCGAGGTAATCGCTGCGGTCCTCGTTGAGCGCATAGACCGGTTCGACGATCGTGCGGGTGACGCCGGCCGGCACCACCACGCGCGGGATCTGGAAGAACGGCGTGATGCCGTCGAGGCTGATCGCGCCGACGTTCGGGCCTTGGATCTTCGGCGTCGGCACGATGTTCTCGGGATGCACGAAGACATCGATCCTGTTCTCGTACATGACCCGCAGCAGGGCCAGCCGCGCGATGTGGCTGCGCGCCAGCGCATCGGCCTTGCCGGCCTGCTGGTGGCCCTGCCACTGCGCCCAGTTGCGGGCGCCGGCCAGCGACTTGTCTTCGCGGAACATCGCGTGCTCGACCCAGTCGGCCCAGGTCCTGATCCGCGCATCGCCGCGCTGCTGAAGGTAGCGGTCGATGTCGAACGCGAAGTCCGCGCACAGCGCGGGCTGGCAGGGGAGCGCGCCGAAGCTCGCGAAGTTGGCGATGTTCACCGCATCGGTCAGCGGCGCCGCGCGGCGGGCCAGCTTCAGCAGGTAGTCGTAGGACGTCACGTCGTGGCCGGGCACCGCGAACAGCGGCTGGCCGTCCTTGCCGCGCCGCTGGAAGATTTCCGGCATCGCCCAGGGCAGCAGTTCCGACAGCGCGTCGCCGAAGTGGTAGGCGACATCCGGCACCGCTGGATCATCCGGATAGCCGCTGGCGCGCAGCTCGACCAGCTCGGCACCGAGCTGGTCACGCAGCACGCGCTTGATCTCGCCGTCGATCTGGTCGGAGATCGCCACATGGTTGGCGGTCTTCTTGACCATGTGCTCGCGCACGATGGCGATGCGCAGCCCGCGCAGCGGCGCGGCCGCCGGCGTCGCGGCCACGGCGTTGACGATGGCGGCAGCGTACGGCTGCGCCGGCACCAGCGCCTTCGGCACGGCGGTGAAGGCGTCGCGGCGGTCGTAGTAGCCGTCGACCGGATCGCGCAGCGCATCGAACACTTTCACGGCATCGACCAGCGTCCGCGCGTGGATGCCGGCGCGATCGTTGAACCACTGGTAGCCGATGCCGCCGTTGTCCGGCAGCAGGCCCTTGGTGGTCAGCAGGCTGGCGATGCCGTTGCGCGACGCCGGCCCCTGGCAGGACGCACCCGACTGCTCGCAGATGCCGATCGCAACGAGATTCGCCGCCACCGCGACGCCGGAGCCACCGCTGGAGCCGCGCGAAACGCGCTCGGTGTCATAGGGATTGCAGCTCTGGCCGCCCCAGCTGCCCATCGTCTGGCCGCCGGCGACCAGGTTCTTCGTGGCCTTGTTCGGGCCGCCCGGATCGCCCGGGCCGCCGTTGAATTCGTGGGCCACCGATTTCGCGTAGATGATCGCGCCGCGCGCCCGCAGCCGGGCGACGATGGTCGCGTCGGCCGGCGGTGCGTCCATCGCGAAGTGCACGTCGTTGTTGGCCGTGGTGCGCATGTCGCGGGTGTCGTAGACATCTTTCACGGCGACCGTGATGCAGTACATCGGCAGCTGCGCCAGATCCGGCTGGCGGCCGTACTGGGCATCGAGTTCGGCGGCCCGCTCCAGCGCATCCGGCTGCTGGCGGAACGCTTCGCAGACCGCCGGTGCATCCTTCGGCAGCGGGCCTTTTGACGGATGGCGATCGAAGTCGCCCTTGCAGGTCACCGAGCGTTCGCCGCGCAGGTTCAGCGTTTCCAGCGCATTGAGCTGACCGGCGTCCGGCAGGCCGACGCGCATGCCGGTCTGCGTCATCGCCGCCGGGTCCGACACCGTGTGCGCCATCTGCCCGTACTCGAGCGGCAGGCCCTGGTAACGGCCGAGGTCCGGAAAGATCGACGAGGCCTTGACCGTCGCGGTCGGGAACGCCAGCGCCTTGCCAGCGCGGACATAGCCGCTGGCGGCGGCGATCTTCCGGCCATCCGGCGTCACCAGCGCTGTGCAGACACCGTTGTAGGCGCGGGCGCGATCGAGATAGGCCTGCACGATGTCGCGGCAGCTTGTCTTGCCGCTGCTGATCGCGGCCTGGGTGTCGGCGATCGTCGCTTCGACGACCTCGAAATCGGCGGCGCCGCTCGCCGTGCTGGTAGCCGCCAACGCCAGCAGCAGCGCAGTGCCGATGCCGGCGAGACGGCGGGCGGGCGTGGGGCGGGTTGCTGCGCGAGACCTGTTCAAGACGGCGCTCCGGCATGCGCTGGCCGAAGCGGCCATGACCCTGGCTCAGACGGCTGGCATCAGCCGGCCCCCACCATCAATCGCATTGTCCGGAGCGATCCGCGCCGTCCAACCGGCGCGCGTCCCGGCCCGCCAGCGGTCAGGGCAGCGGGATCGGCTCGATGCTGAGGTCGTAACCGATGGTGTGGCTGGCCAGCCCGACGCCGAGCGGCAACGGCATCGGCAGGAAGCCGCCGGCAGCCTGCAGCACGGTGCCGGTGCCGACCTTGGCGGTCTGCGCCGTGTAGCGGCCTTCGATTGCGTGCGTGACCACCTGGTTCTCGACCCGGAACAGGCGCGCCGCCGCCGCTGGAAACTTCAACAGCGGGCCGGTTGCCACGGTCGTCGTGGTCAGCCGAGTGCGCGGACCGATCGCCCGGGTCTTGCCGTTGCGGGTGCCGAGCAGCGTCTTCACGCTGACCTCCACCATGCCCAGTTCGACCCGATCGCCGAAGCCGAGCGTCGTGAAGCCGGCCACGGTGGCCGGGCTTTCGGTGATCGCGCCCAGAAAGATGCCGTAGGCCTCGATGCCCGTCGCCTGCAACGCCACCGGTGGCACCACCTCGACGAAGGCGATCAGCTCGTTGCTCGGCCGCCCTTCGCTGCCCACGGCGCATGACGAGCCGGAGACATGCACCGACGCCCGCCGGCCGTTGCCGGGAAACGCGAAGCCCGGCGGCAGCAGGCCGGCGAACTGCGACGCCGAATAGTTCAGCAGCACCGTCTGCTCCTCGCAGTCGCCGAAATAGAGAAAGCCGGCAGGTACCTGCAGCGGGGGCCGGGCGTGAGCGCCCGGAGCGGCGAACGCAAGGACAGCGACAGCGAGCAATCGGATTTTCACGGCAAGGCTCCGGGCGGCGGGGAGTCGTTTGCGGTCGCCGATTCCGGCATTGCGCCGGCGCATCCACGGCCGCGTTCGTCGATCGCCTGCTTCGGCGGTCGGCGGAAGCAAAGGGAGTGCGAAAGCCTGGAACATTCCGCTCCCGCAGGCCAGCGAGGGCCGCGCTCAATCCTGCCGGCACCGTTGCAGGTCGGCGGCATCGGGCGCGGACGCCCACCGTCGAGAACCGTCCCGACAGGCAGGATCACCACCGGCTGCCGAGCGCACGCGAAAGACCCTAGTCCAGGAACGATTTCTTCACGGTCAGCCCGCCGGAGGTCTGGTCGCCCAGGCGGGCGCGCGACAGGGTGCGGCCGATGCTCAGGCTCAGCCAGGTGCCGCGCCCCAGATGCAGATCGCCGCCGATGGCGAGCTTCAGGTAGTTGTCGCGGTCGCCGTTGCGGAAGGCGTCGAGCAGCAGCGCGGCTTCCAGGTTGGCGCTCCACGGCGCGGTGCCGCCGCGCAGGCGGGTCGACACGGCGAGCTGGTCGGCCGTCACATAGCGGCCGCCGGCCTGCGGGTCTGGCAGCGGTTCGCCGTGCCGCCACAGCAGCTGGCCGAGCACCTGCGCGTGGCGGCCGAGGAACGACGGCGTCCAGTCCGGCTGCGTGCCCAGCGCATCGAAGCCGTAGGCGGTGGTCGCGAAGGCGACGAAGCCGCGCGGTTCCAGCGCGCCGACGCCATTGGCCAGCGTGCGGAAGGTCGGCGACAGGCCGATCGCATGGCCGGTGGCGTTCCAGGTGTAGGCGGCCACTTCCGGATCGTCGCGGCAGTCGCGCATGCCCTGCCGCGCCAGCACATGCAGTTCGGCGCGATAGCGGGCGTCGGCGCGCTGCATCTCGGCGGCGACCTCGGCGCGCTGCTGCAGCAGCGCGGTGCGTTCGGCCGGATCGTGGATGCCGGCGCGCAGCCGCTCATCCAGCGCCTGCAGCGCCGCCACCTGCGCCAGATAGGCATCGCGGGCCGTAGACGGTGGCGTGATGCGCCGCTCGAAGCAGTCGCGCAGCGAGCCGGGGCCGCGGTGCACGCGGGGGTCGCGCTGTTCATGCAGCACCAGGCGCAGAGTCGGCGCGAAGCGGGTGCTGAGGTCCTGCGCGCTTTCACCCCGGCTGACCGCCAGCGACAGCTGGATGCGCGACACGAAACGTTTGCGGCGGTTGTGCTGGTAGTCGGCCAGCGCCAGCCGCGAGCGGCCGAGCTGGGCCGGCGCAAAGTCCACACCCAGCGCGGCGCGCGGCCGGCCCTGGTCGTCGAACACCTGGGCGGCCTCGATCGAGAAATCGGAGGTCGCCAGCGCCTGCGCGGTCAGGAATGGCGCGACGCCAAGCGTGGTGAAGCTGGCCGGTTCCGGGCCGGCGACATCGATGCGCGCCCTGCGCATCGGCGTGTCGCGCTGCAGATCGTCGAACCAGCTGGACTCATCGGCGCGCGCCAGCGGTGCGAGCAGCATCAGCAGCAGCAACAAGGGCAGGCAGCGCGACATGGCAGGCGAGTACGGACACCGCCCGGACGGCGGCAGCGGAGGCTCGCGGGTTTCGGCGGCCGTTGCAATGCGGGGCACTGCAGGGCGTCGGGGTAGGGCGCGACGGACACCAGGCGTCAGCAGAAGGTGGCGGCCGCGGGCCGCTGCCTGCCGTTTCTCGAAGAGGAATTCCGATGCGCCGTCCAGAACCGAAGCCTGTCCCGTTCCTGCGCCGTCTGCGGGTCCTGCCGATTGTCACCGCCGCCGTGCTGCTGGCCGGCGGACTGGCGGGCGGATCGGCCGCGCAGGCCGCGCCGCTGCCGCTGACCGAGGCCAGCATCCCGCAGCTGCAGCAGGCGATGGCCGACGGCAGTCTGAGCAGCGAGCGGCTGGTGTCGCTGTACCTGAAGCGCATCGAGGCCTACGACAATCGCGGCCCGGCGATCCACAGCGTCATCACGCTGAACCCGAAGGCGCTCGACACCGCGAAGGCGCTCGACCGCGAGCGCAAGGCCGGCAAGCTGCGTGGCCCGCTGCACGGCATTCCGGTGCTGCTGAAGGACAACTACGACACCGCCGATCTGCCGACCACCGCCGGCTCCTTCCTGCTGAAGGGCTCGATCCCGCCGGACGACGCCTACATGGTCCGGCGCCTGCGCGAGGCCGGTGCGATCGTGCTGGCCAAGGTCAATCTTTCCGAGTTCGCCTCCGGCGGCGCGCAAAGCTCGCTCGGCGGCCGCACCCGCAATCCGCACGACCTCACGCGCACGCCGTCCGGTTCCAGCGGCGGCACCGGCGCGGCGCTGGCGGCGGTGTTCGCGCCGCTCGGCTTCGGCACCGATACCGGCGGCTCGATCCGTGGCCCGTCGACCGCCAATGGCATCGTCGGCCTGAAGCCCACGCACGGCCTGCTGAGCCGCGACGGCATCGTGCCGCTGGCGCTGAGCTTCGACACCGGCGGCCCGATGGGCCTGAGCGTCGCCGACATCGCGGTATCGCTCGGCACCATGACCGGCGTCGATCCGGCCGATCCGGCCACCGACAAGAGCGCCGGCCGGTTCGAGACCGACTACACGAAATACCTGAAGGCCGATGCGCTGAACGGCGCGACGATCGGCATCGCCCGCGACTTCATGGGCCAGGACGAGGAAGTGGACTGGGTCATCGAGACCGCACTCAGCACCATGCGCAAGGCCGGCGCGACGATCGTTGACGTGCGCTATCCGAAATGGCTGCTCGACAGCCGCGCCGAGTTCTACAACGCCATCCGCCGGCCCGAGTTCCGCAGCCAGATCGGCGACTATCTGAAGACGCTGAAGCCGGGCTATCCGAAGTCGCATGCCGAGCTGATGGCCGGCGTCGAAGCGCTGACCGCACCGACCGACGGGATGATCCCCAACCCGACGCGCTGGAACCTGTTCAAGCAGGAAGCCGCCAGCGGCAGCCTTGACGATCCGGCCTACCTGAGCGTCCGCGACCACGCGCTGCCGCTGGTGCGCGCCGCGCTCGACGGCCTGCTGAAAGCCCAGCGGCTCGATGCGATCGTCTACCCGACCTCGCCGAAGCGCCCGGCGCGCACCGATCTCGATCCGGTCACCGGCGGCCCGGAAGGCCGCTCGGCCACCAACTTCGCCAACCTCAGCGGCTATCCGGATCTGATCGTGCCGGCCGGCTTCACCGCCGGCGGGCTGCCAGTCGGCATCTCGTTCTTCGGCCCGGCGTTCAGCGAACCGAAGCTGATCGCGCTCGGCTACGCCTTCGAGCAGAAAAGCCGGGCACGCCGGCTGCCAGTGCTGACGCCGCCGCTGCCGGGCGAGCAGATCGGCCGCTGAAGCCACGCCGCTCCGCCGTCGGCTTTCAGTGCGGCGGCGATAGTCAGCAGCGCGTCGATGTCGGCCAGGTCATCTGCTGCCAGCCGGCCGGCCTGGCGCTGCAGGTTCAGCACGCTCGGCAGATCGTCGTAGCGGCGCTGGGAATAGCCGCGCTGCGCCGAATACAGCTTGCGCAGCGCCGTCAGCAAGGGAGCCCGGATTGAACAACGCGAGATCCGGGATGATGTTCTTCCTGGCGATCGCGCCTCCCGGATTTCGCTGCGCGCTATCCGGGCTACGCTTGCGGCCGACGTCCCGTTTTCCATATCGTCAGTCCCGTTTCTTGGGACAACCACCTTGCGCTGCGAGGATTTCCGATTTTTGTGACCACGTTGGCGGACCGGCGCGCAGGATTAGGGGACTATCTAACGGGACGGGGTACGTCCCCAGTTTGGCGTTGGACTAATAAACGAGATACTCACATGAAGGCCTTCGTCGTATCCCTATTACTTGCTGCCAGCCTAACCGCGTGCTCGGAAGATAAACCGCTTGCTATTGTCATTCCTGCTGACGTCAAGCCCGAAATAAAGCAGGTGGTTGAACAAGCATGGCCAAAGGTTCTGGCCGCTTGTCCTGGCTTCAATCTCTATGCCTCAGATTTATCGTTCTCGGGCATAGAAGATAATCTTTCATATGCGCCTGATCATGCCAAACGCATCGAGATGAAGTTTCGCGTCGCGGAAAATCCAACACGCATCCCGGTTTCATATCGGGCGTTTGGCTACATGTGCTATTTCGGAATTTCGCCGGACGCCAGCAAGCTAGTTATCTCAAAAGACGCTTGCGCTTCCATATGTGCTGGTGCAGAGGTTTCTGCATCAAGCAATTATGAAAAATCGCTCTAAGTGGTTGCGGCAGATCCAACTATGCGCTCCACGCGACTGGCCTGCTTCCGCTGAGCTACGGCAGGGCTGAGGCTTACGCTGGCGTTGAGCGGCAACCGACTGCTCAAAAACTACAATAAAGAAGGGTGTGCTATGAAAATTCGCGAAATAAAACTCACAAACTTCAAGCGATTTACAGAAACCACCATTGCCGACATCCCTGGAACCGCACGGCTGGTTATTGTTGCAGGTCCCAATGGGTGCGGAAAATCGTCACTTATCGACGCCGCCCACATGTGGTATCGAGGACACTTTGCGCGAAGCAATGCCTGGGACGAAAACTATCATCGAAAACAGATTGCTGGGGCTTCCACCAATTGGAACAATTCCGTGGCCGTTCAATTCCACGACCCTCAGCCTTCCTCGGAAGCAGAAAAACGAAAAGCACTGTACGTCCGTTCCGCATACCGGAACGACCCGGAGTTCTCGCTTGATAGCCTTTCTCGGGTGTCTCCGGCAACGCAAGAATTCCGAATTAGCAGACTTATTGACAACGATCAGGCTGTGGGCTTGAACTATCGCCGCTTGGTTTCCCAAGGATTCGAGGAGGTGTATGAGCGCGCTGATCCATCACTGACGATGGCCGAGTTTAGAGAGAAATTTATTGGCGAGATTCGCGATGCAATGCAAAGGCTTTTTCCCGGCCTAGTTTTGAATAGCCTCGGAAACCCTCTTTCGGCCGGAACATTTCGCTTCGATAAAGGCGATAGCCAAGCGTTTCTCTATAAAAATCTATCAGGTGGTGAAAAATCCGCGTTCGATCTTCTTCTTGACATATTTGTTAAGAAAAAGGAGTTTGACGACACAGTTTTTTTCATTGACGAGCCAGAAGCCCACATGGCGCCAGGTTTGCAAGGCGCGCTTCTCGACGAACTGTATCGGGCTATACCCGCAAACAGTCAGTTGTGGCTTGCAACACACTCGATCGGGATGATGCGGCGTGCCCGCGATCTTGCGCAGAGCCATAGCGGATCTGTTGTATTTCTTGACTTTGATGGGGTGAACTTCGATCTGCCAACAACATTGCGACCGATAGAGCCGAATCGACCGTTTTGGAAGCGGGCGATACATATTGCTCTCGACGATCTCGCAGGTTACGTGACACCGGAACAGGTGGTGCTATGCGAGGGCGGTCGCGTCGACGGTGGCCGCGACTTTGATGCTGAGTGTTACAACGAGATTTTTCAATCTGAATATCCACATGTTGTATTCCTTGGCGCTGGAAACGCCAATGACATTGAGAACGACCCTCGAGGCGTGGGGCGCCTATTAACTGCGCTAGCTCCGCATGTTGAGATTGCGCGTGTAGTAGATCGCGACGATAGGACTGATGCCGAGGTGCGGACGCTGCAGGAAAAAAATGTGCGCGTACTGTCCCTTAGGGAATCTCTGAATAACCCGCGCCCAGTGGAGTCACGGGTTGCGAATTTCGTATGAAGCCGCCGAGCTGGCGATTTTCTGCTCAATCTGCTGCTCCGGGGCTCTGAACAACCCCGGTTTTCCGCCTTTCGGGCGGATTACCCCTGCAACGCGAGCAAATGTTTCCTCGCCATGAACAGGTTGGCGAGTGCTGCCGTCACGTTCAGCCGGTGCGCGTTCTTCTCGATGCCCCGATAGCGCACCTTGGTGAAGCCGAACTTCAGCTTCATCACCGCGAATACGTGCTCGACCCGAGCCCTGATCTTCGACTTGGTCCGGTTCTTCATCCGCTCCACCTCGTCGACGATGCCCTTGTACCGGTAGCGCTGGTTGGTGAAGTCCTTGGCTTCCGGGGCATGGACCGCCAGCAGGTCCTTCTGGCCCCGATACGCCTGATCGCCATAGAC
>NZ_JBIMKV010000022.1:0-55112 GCF_051860985.1 Nevskia sp.
GAGCGGCATGAGGCGTCGAATGCGCGATTCGGTGAACTTGGTGTCGAACAGATAGCCAAGCTGCGGATCAAGCGCTATAACAGTGCCGGCAAGTCTCCACCATAGGCGACGGTAAACATCAAGGGAACGATCGACCAAGCATGAATGCCCTCACGCTCCTCGTCGGTGGCATAGGCGGCTCCTGCCGACGTGTAACTTACCTTCTGTTTCTAATTTGCGTCACGTTTGGTGTGCTGGCAGGCACCGCTTCGGCTGTTGAGCCAAGTGAAGCTGCCATGGCTCCGGATGGGGAGGAAAAGGTTCTGATCTGGAGGCGCGTTCGCAATGATTTCCACAATGCATCTTTCCCCACCGAGCAACTCGCAGAGCTTGTAAACAAGACGCCGACGAAGGTGATCAAAATCGCTAGTGGGCAAACACTTTCGAGTGAGTTGCAGAAGTCCTTCAACATCAGTTCGACATGGACTCCCGAGATGTATGAGGAAATGGTCTCGCACATCGTCGACATCAATGGGCTGGAAAGTCCGGACCAGATCCCCGCAGATGCCGCGCTGCAAGTGCCCGATGTTCCGCGGACTGGGCAGATTTACACGCCAGGCAACCCGTGGATCGCCGGTCAACACGTCAAGTTGATCGGGGCATTTCCGAGCGTCGTAGCAACAACGGTCGTGGGGCCAACGCTTTCATCATTCAAAGGGGCAATACCTCAGTCTGAGCTTCAATACTTCGTCATTCCGCGTCGAGAACTAAAAAATTACTTCCTCAACGGATACGTTGAACAAGGAGCTAGTGGTCTACTCGGCATCGAGCTTGGACAGGAACCGGGTTCGCCGTCCACGCTTTCAGATAAGGTACTGAGTGCTGCTGATTCCAAGCGTCTGAAGGATGGCCTAGAATCTGCTGGTGCAAACAAGCCTCGGCCTGTGGTGGTGGTTCTCGACGCGTCTATTCCGGATGACGTCGAGTTTCTTAAGTCTAAGCAGTTCATCCAGGAAGTTTCAAAAACAGTTAGAGAAAAGTATGGGCTGGGAGATTCTCCATTTTTCAAGGCGATTGGCGAGGCGGGCCACAATCTGGAGTATGGTCCCGAAAAGCTGTATCCAAATTTCAGCACGCATGCAGCACTGATCAAGCACTCGCTAGATGAGTTTGAGGCCCTTGACCCATTAGACAGAGTGCAAGTGGTCTACCTGCCCCTGTCCCATTCTCAGAACGAAGTGGACGTATTGTTAAAGGAGCTGGTGTACTTGGCTCAAATCATCAAATCGACAAAACCAGTATTTCCCCCACTTGCAATAGCTTCCCCAAATATTCGTCGGGCGGCGGAAGCCGCCACAAATACCATAGTCGAATTGAATCCGCAGGTGTTTGGTTACGATTCAGTAGCCACGATCTCCAGTGGGGTCGGCAATACACGAACAGATAGAGCATTGCTTGAGGCTCTAAGCGTCGTGATGTCGTATTACTCCACAGCGACAAGTCGGCCACATGCCCTTTCATTCTCGTGGCAAGTCAATGGGCTCGACGTTCCCGCGACCTTTCAATCGAACGAATTCGGATGGAGAGTCACCGCGGCGGGCAATCAGATCGCGAATACGAATGGGGTCGATCTGATCGATAGACAGCTTCAGTTCGCGGCACGAGCTGCAGAGCCAAAGGACTTCGTGGTCGTGATGAATTCGATGGGATCCACGGGCCGATGCCCGAGCAACCTCTTCAACGACAGCGGGCTAGACGTTGTCGCATTGGCCTTTCCCGGCAATGTCAATGCTTCGCTCTGCGGGACGAGTTTCTCAACCCCCCGTGTTGCGTGGCTGCTGGCCGCTAGGGAGGCGATCGTTGGAAAGGTGCAGCCCTTTCCAGTAGGAGAAAGCGCCAAGATCATGTGGCTCAATTCGCAGCGAAACTTAGTCATGAGGTTGCGGCGACAGTCAACGGATTTCTTCGCACGGTACGGACTCGATATCGAGAAGCTGTTGGATCAAAAATAGAAGGGACAACATGAAATTAGTCATCAAAGCGATGTTTGCAATGAGTCTTTTTGCTGGTGTCGCAGTCGCGCAAGAACCGACTACAGAAGCAGAATTCGCTGCACAAAAGGCGCTTTTGAAAGCGAAGCAGGATTACTACGAGCAACTCGCTTTGACGGCTAAGGCGCAAGCGTTGGCAAATGAGACTGCGGCGACAGCAGAAACTGCTGTGCTGACAGCGCAGAGCAATCTGTTGACTGCTCAATATGGCAAAGATCTTGCGCTCGCGGCAAGCGTAAAGGGCTCGGGGTTGGCCGCTGCAACAGGCAAAGAAGGGGCTTTGACCATCACTGCCGCGGACAAGTCGTTGCTTGGACTTCAGCAAGGGACTCTGAAACTGGTGGATGGCCTGAGCGCGGGACTGTGCGAGGAGCTTTCCAAGCGAAACGTCAAATCCTCATTTTTTGCCCCTGCCGACTACGACGCACGGGTACAGAAAAGCATTCCAGATGTCGTTCAATTTGCCGCGCTCCATAGCGCAGCGGAATCGTATCAAACCGATCCTGTTGCTCTTCAGTTCGCGCCTGCGGCCATCGCTGGCGTACTCGTTGTTGGGCAATACTTGGCTGGCGGAGTGCAGTCAGTGTCCAAGCTGTTTCGATCAGATCTTTCCGTCGGATATACCGCTGCGAATCGCCAAGCTTTGTTCGAGCAGGCAGTCTGGGCCTCCTGCGGCGACATTGTCTTATCGAACCCTGAGGCAAGACTTCGGATGAACGCCACTGAGATTCTCAAAGCATGGGTGCCCAAAATGGCGGCTTTCGTTGAGCATTTTGAAGCAGCGAACGAAAAACTGACTAGCGACAAGGCAGCCCAGAACGCGAAGAGGGCCGCAGTGGCTGCAGGAGAAAAGGGCGAAGTACGCGACAGGGAGCTCGCTCTGATCGATAAGAGGATCGCTGACATCTCTGCGAACGAACTAAAGTTGGCGAAGTACAAGCAAACGGCTTCAGCAACTAAGACCACGTTGTCCGCAATCGCCACAGGATCGCTTCTCGATTCTCTGACTTGGGGCCAGCAGTACCTGCAGGAGAGTGGCGTGCAGGCCGCTAACAACCTGGGCCTCGAGAAGGCCAACCGCATCAATTATTCCTTGGCGATGCAAGATGCTTCAGTGACGGTCAAATCGACGTTCTCTGCGGACAAGCTGCGAGCGTTTTCCACTGGCGAACTTGTGACTCACGTCGTGGATCCGAATGGGAAGACAGTATGGGTTGGCGTGCAGTCGGTAACTACATCGCCGGTAGCACTCAATATCAAGGAGTTGCAGATCGGGACGTATTCCAAGAACTACGGCGCTGTAGCGGCCCCACCAGCAACCCGGTAGTTCATCGAAAATCCGAGTCGGCATCTGGGCACCTCTCGAATTGCTGAGGCGCTCGTCAGGGAGGCGCAATACAAGACGACCTCCACTCCATTAGCAAAAACACTTTGGATAAGGATTGACAGTCGGCTGTGGGCTTACCACCGACTGTGACCTGCCTCACATCAGCGCTTGAATCCGAGGCGAAGGAATGGGCGACGCAAGGCCAAGAGAGCCGGTGCTGACATCCGCTGGTGCAGACCTTGGCTTGAACGAGTTTGCGATGCACTTTGACAGCGGAACGGACCGCCACTTACGTGTTTTACCGACTGTGCAATTACCCGCTAATAACTACTGCCTTAGTTACGGCTTTTACTAAGTAGAAGGCCGGGTTGTAGGCTTACCGGTTTTTTCAAAATTATCAGGCTCCGGGGTCGCGATCGAGCTGCTGACGAGATGCTGGTCCTTCTGGCATCCGGTTAGCGGGCCTCAACTCACCGGATCTTGACCATCAGGCTCGGCCGCCACACCGCCAGCACCACGTTGACGATGCAGATCGCGGCCAGGGCCAGCAGGGTGTTGCGCTCGGCTTGCAGCAGCTGATTCATCAGCGCCGGGTCGGCGACAGAGGCGGCCAGTTCGGCTTGCCGGCGGCCGGCGCCGATGGTCATCAGCGTGGCTTCGAACAGGGAGATGCCGAGCAGGCCCTTCACCCAGGCCCAGCCGGCGTCGTGGAAGGCGCGGGTTGCCGCGATCGACAGCAGCCCGGACAGGATCACGAGGCCAAGCGACGGGAACAGCAGATAGTCGGCAATCGCGGTGAAGGCTTCGCGGCCGGCGATGAACGCTTCGGGCGTTGCACTGCGGGCCTTCAGGTTGATGACGAGACAGGCGGCGAAGCCGCCGCCGAGACCCAGCGCGCCGATCTCGTGCAGGGCCTTGAGGCTGCGACGCCAGAAGCGGGGAGCGTTGTCGGTCATTCGTGGTTTGAGCTTGGGTCGGGTTCGGTGGCGGCATGGCGGCGTGGCGGGCCGGTGTTTCAGCGGCGCAACGGTTTCGCTCGACTGCGCAGCGCGCCGTCGATCCATCCGGGGATCAGGCTGACACCACGCCCGTGGAGTTTCGGCCGGCTGCGAGGTCGGCGGCAATCACGGGGCAAGCCGGCTGATTCCACTCCGCCTTGCCGCCTGGATTCGAAGCCCAGCGCCCACCGCGCTTTATTGTCGATGCCGGCACCGTTCAGCGCCGGCCAACCGAACGGGAACGCGGGAAGCAGCGCCGCGCGCCGGTCAGCCTCAGCGCTCGATCAGGTCGTAATCCGACTTGCCGGCCCCGCATTCCGGGCATTGCCAGTCGTCCGGGATGTCGTCGAAGAGGGTACCGGGTGCGATGCCGCTGTCGGGATCGCCGAGGCGTTCGTCGTAGATGTGGGAGCAGTAGCGACAACGATAGCGGCGCATGCGGATCGGTCCTCGCGGGCGTCAGGCGGCGTTCTGCGGCGCGGCGTAGATCGTCGGGCGGATCGACAGCCCGTGCTGGATCGCGAGATCGCGGCGCCGCAGTTCCGGCTCGATCAGCTTCCAGACCTTGGCGTTGTTGTAGAACGGCGTGCCCGGGTACAGGTGGTGTATCAGGTGCACGTGGTGGTTCTGCAGCAGCGGGGCCGTCAGCCATTCCATGCCGAGCCGCAAGGTGGTGGCCTGCGTGAAGTTCTCTTCCTGCGTGACATCGTGCGGCACGTGCGGCAGCCAGAAGAAGCTGAAGCCGAGCGACAGGAAAATGAGCCGCGACGGGATGAACCACAGCAGCAGCACTTCCTTGCCGTAGCCCATCCAGGTCAGCAGGCCGGCCACCGAGAAGGTCAGCGCGGCCATCGCCATCGAGCTTTTCAGGTACTTCGCGGAAATCTTGTCGCCCTGCCGCAGCGCATGGACGAGGTACAGCGCGTCGATCACCATCCAGCGGAACGGCAGCGTCCACCAGGCGCCGTGCAGGATGTAGTCCGGGTCCTTCGGGCTGCTGGCAAAACGGTGATGCAGGATGTGGCCCCAGCGGAACAGGCGCAGATCCACGTACGGCGTGATCATGAACACCGCGCTCTGGCCGATGACATCGTTGAGCCGGGTGTTGGTGCTGATGCTGCGGTGCAGGGAGTCGTGCACGACGGTAAAGGTCAGGTAACCGATCGTGCCGTTGATCAGCAGGCCGGCCCACAGCGGGATGACGCCATTGACGGCCAGCACGATCGAAGCCACGTAGACGCCGGTCATGACCAGCCAGGTGAGCACGGTCGGCCAGGCGATGGCCGGCGGCATCGTGAGCGTCTTGAGCCGGGCGGCCTGCGCCGGTTCGAGGTTCGCCGCAATCTGGTTCGGAACTGCAATGGGCACGGCGCGCTCCTCCTCTCTCATGGTGATCGAGCTGACGGCTTGGGCCGGCGGCATCGAGGCCGAAAGGCGGGCGACGACGACTGGCTGCCGCTAGTGTGCGTCGCGCGCGGCAGCCTGCGTAAGGGGATACGCGTTCGCACCTACCGGGCGATCGGCATGGCTTGGTCGCAGCGCCACCCGCCTTCGGGCCGCGTGGCACGGGCGCGGCTCGCGGGCCAGCCTGCTCGCTGCCTGCCGACCCCACCGAACCGCCGATCCAGGCGCGCTTCGGCAGCGCGCAGGGACTCCAGCCGCTACTTGCGCCGCTGCTTTGCAAACGCTTCGCAAGGGTCCGGCCGGCTCTGGGGCGGGACGACGTGCACCACGTCGAATTCGGCAGCGTCGGTGTCGGCCGCAGCTTCGACGAAACCGTGGCTTTCGCTGCGCCGGGCCACGGCTTCCGGCAGCCAGCGGATCACGCCGACATCGCGGCGCACATGGCCGTTGCCGGCGATCAGGACCGCATCGGGGCTGAGGGCCAGCGCATCGAGCACGGTTTTCGCCATCCAGACATCGCGCGCCAGCTGGGCGCCGATCATCGTCCGGGCCGTGGCTTCCGGAAGCAGGTTGCAGTGGCCCTGCATCACCGATGTCAGCTGCGCGGCCTCGATGTCCGGCGGCAGCGGCGCGTCCAGATGAAACTGCCGGAGGGTCGCGGCATCAAGCGCGCTGGCCAGGCCGCCACGCATGGCCCGGGCAGCGTCGTCGCGCGACACGTTGGCGGCCAGCAGCGGCAGCTTCCGGTCCAGCGCAAACTGGATCAGCGGCCGGTACAGCGGCCAGTCCCAGTCGGCGCGGCCGGCCTTGGCGATCAGGCAATCGGCATCCGCGCAGGCTTTCTGCGCCGCATCCAGCAGCGGCTGGTGTTCGCGGTCGAACTGTTCCATGACCAGCGCCGGACGCAGCCCGGCGTCGACCCGGGCGCGCAGCAGTTCCAGGCGCGCGGCGTGGCCGGCCGCGTTGTCGTGCACCTCGCCGAGCATCAGCACCGTGGCCGGGGCGGCACGGACCGGCAGGGCGGCGAAGGTCAGCAGCAGGGCGGCGAGCAGTGCGTGTCGCATTGGGCGGGCATCGGATTTTCGGACTCTGGTCAGCACCTTAGCAGCCGGGCAACGGCGTGAGGCAGGCGATTTTCGGGTGCTTCCAGCCGACCGGAAAACCGCTTTTGACCGCGTGAATGGCGCGTTTCATGCACGGATTGCAGTCAAAACGCGTCCAAACTGCTAGCCTTTCATCACCCGCGTTGTTCCACCTGCCGCCGCGTGTCGGTTCGTTAAGGAGTTATCGAGTGAAGATCAAAGGCTTGAGTCTGTGCTGCGCCGCGCTGCTGATGCTGACCGCGTGCAAGGGCAAGGAAGAAGCAGCCCCGGCTGCGCCGGTTGCGGCCGAAGCCGCTCCGGCTGCCCCGGCCGAAGCCGCCCCGGCTGCGGAAGCCGCGCCGGCCGAAGCCGCGCCGGCCGCTGCCGAAGCTGCTCCGGAAGAGAAGAAGGAAGGCGCCCCGCAGCGCTAAGCCGTGCCCCGACTGCAGGTTCCTGCAGTTGGAAACGCGTCGGTGATGCATGCGTCGCCGCTGCTGCATCGACGCCTCGGCACCGCCCGGTCTCATCGCCGGGCGGTGCCGCTTTCGTTTGGGCCACTGAATTAGGGCCTGCACGATGCCCCATCTGCTGGCGGACATCGGCGGAACCCACGCCCGCTTCGCGCTGACCGACAACGGTCACGGCATCGCCGCCGTGCAAGTGCTGCGCTGCGCCGAGCACCCGAGCCTGGACGCGGCGATCCGCCATTATCTCGCCGCCCAGGGCGAGCCGACGGTGACGGCCGCCGCCATCGCGATCGCCACGCCGGTGGCCGGCGATGCGGTGCGGATGACCAACCACCACTGGGCGTTCTCGATCGATGCCATGCGCCGCACGCTCGGCGTCGAGACGCTGCTGGTGCTCAACGATTTCACCGCGCTGGCGCTGGCGCTGCCGCTGCTGGGCGAGGCGGAACTGCTGGCGATCGGCCGCGGCACGCGCCGGGCGGAGGCGCCGATCGGCGTCGTCGGCCCCGGCACCGGCCTCGGCGTATCGGGCCTGGTGCGCTGCGGCGACCGATGGCAGCCGCTGGCCAGCGAGGGCGGCCATTGCAGCTTCGCGCCAGTCGACGCCCGCGAAGCGGCGATCCTGCAGGTGGTCGGTCGCCGCCTTCCGCATGTCTCGGCCGAACGGCTGATCTCCGGCCCCGGCCTGGT
This sequence comes from Nevskia sp., assembly GCF_051860985.1. NCBI lineage: Bacteria > Pseudomonadati > Pseudomonadota > Gammaproteobacteria > Nevskiales > Nevskiaceae > Nevskia > Nevskia sp. Next base: position 7,999 of record NZ_JBIMKV010000022.1, read on the forward strand.
GCTGATCGTCGACGCGTTGCGCGACATCCACGGGCTGCCGGCACCGCTGGCGCAAACCCCGGCCGCGATCGCCGCAGCCGCGCAGGCCGGCAGCTGCGCGATCTGCGTGGAAGCCGCGCAGGCCTTCAGCGGCATGCTCGGCAGCTTCGCCGGCAACCTGGCGCTGACGCTTGGCGCCTTCGGCGGCATCTACCTTGGCGGCGGCGTGATCGCCGGCCTCGGCAGCGCCTTCGACCAGCCGTTCTTCCGTGCCCGTTTCGAGGCCAAGGGCCGCTTTGCCGACTACCTCGCCGGCATCGCGACGGTGCAGGTCACCGCCGCCCACCCGGCGCTGCGCGGTGCGGCGGCGGCGCTGGCCGACCGGCTGCGCGCCGATCGCGACCGCCGCTGACGCCCAGCCGGCACGCCGTCAGCCGGTTCAGTCAACGCCTGTACGCCACTTGGCGCGGGCCAGTACCTTGGCGTATGGTCCGCCCGCGAGCCGTGATTCCCGCGCGGTCGCGCTGCCCTTCCCCGGAGAATCCGCGTGCTGCCATTTTCGCTCAAGGTTTTGTTTTTCAAGTTCTTTCAGCTTCTGCTGAAGTGGTCGACGAAGATCCTGACCTTCCGCACGCCGGAGCTGTTCAGCGGCCCGGGCTCGTCACTGCAGCTATGCGAGCACATCGCCACGCGCACCGGCGTGAAGAATTTGCTGATCGTCACCGACGCGATGCTGGTCAAGATCGGCCTGCTGACGCCGCTGCAGGAAAAGCTCACCGCGCTCGGCGTGCGCTGGGTGGTCTATGACGGCGTGCAGCCGAACCCGACGATCGAGCAGATCGAAACCGGCCTGGCGCTGCTGAAGAAGGAAGGCTGCACGGCGATCCTGGCGATCGGCGGCGGTTCGTCGATCGACGCCGCCAAGGTCATCGCGGCCCGCGCCCGCAATCCGCACAAGATCGTCCACATGGCCGGCCTGATGCGGGTGATCTTCCGGCCGATGCCGCTGTATGCGGTGCCGACCACGGCCGGCACCGGCTCGGAAGTGACGATCGCCGCAGTAGTGTCCGATCCCTCGACGACCCGCAAGTTCGCGATCATGGACCCGAAGCTGGTGCCGGTCGGCGCCTGCCTCGACGGCGCGCTGATGACCGGCCTGCCGGCGCCGATCACCGCCGCCACCGGCATGGATGCGCTGACCCACGCGGTGGAGGCCTACATCTCCCGCAACCACACGCCGATGACCGATGCCGAAGCGCTGGACGCGACCCGGCTGATCATGCAGAACCTGGCCACGGCGGTCCGCGACGGCGGCAACATCGACGCGCGCCAGAACATGGCCGTGGCCTCGTTCAAGGCCGGCGTGGCGTTCACCACCGCCGGCGTCGGCTATGTGCACGCCATCGCCCACAACTTCGGCGCCTACTACCACCTGCCGCACGGGCTGGCCAACGCCATCGTCCTGCCGTACGTGCTGGACTTCTCGAAGCCGGAATGCAGCGATCGCCTGGCCAAGCTGGCCGAAGTCAGCGGCCTGAGGACGGGCGGGGAAACGCCGCTGCAGCTGGCCGACAAGTTCATCGCCCACGTCCGCGCGCTGAACGCCGAGTTCGGCATCCCGACCCAGGTCGACAAGCTGAAGGCCAGCGACATCCCGGCGATCACCGACAAGGCGATGTCGGAAGCGCACTGGACCTACGCCGTGCCGCGCTACATGGACAAGCCGGATTTCGAGGCTTTCGTCGCCCAGATGCTGCCGGCCTGATCGCCAGCGCCAACGACGCCGACAAAGGTTGCGGGATGCCGGAGGGGACCGGTCATCCCGCACAAGGGCAGAGCGGGTAGTGGCCGCGACGTGGCGGCTTGGCAAGGCCGCAGCGCTGGCACAGACGGTGCCCGTGGCAACACGGCGATGCTGCAAATTCTATGAACAACGTTAATTAAACAAGCCCGAGTCCGTCAATCGATGGCACGCCCTCGCCTTACCGCCGAAGCCGCCGACGGCGTGCGCGCCGACATCTGCGCAGCGGCGGCCCGGCTCTACGAACGCGATGGCTACGACGCCGTGACGATGCGCGCGATCGCCGCCGCGATGGATCGCAGCCAGGCGTTGCCGTATCGCTACTTCAAGAACAAGGAGCACATCTTCGTCGCGCTACGGGCGATGTGCTTCGACCGGCTGACGACGACCATGGAAGCGGTACTGGCGCGCGGCGACCCACCGCTGGTGACGCTGCACACGATGGCGCACAGCTTCATCACCTTTGCCGAAGCCAATCCGGCCGAATACCGGCTGATGTTCGCGCTGCGGCAGCCCCCGCCGGCCGAGTACCCGGAACTGCACGCCGCCCGGCAGCGGGCACTGGCCACGCTGCAGACCGCCTATCAGCAGGCGGTCGACCAGGGCCTGATCAGCGGCGATGCACTGACCGGCTCGCATGTGGTGTGGGCGGCGATGCACGGCCTGCTGACCTTGCACCTGGCCGGCCAGCTGACCATCGGTCGGCGGCTCGACGAACTGGTCGCGCCGATGCTCGACACGCTGTTCGGGCCGCGCCGGATGGCCGCCGCCAAGGCAGCGGGCCGACCGCTTCAGGGGTAAACGGCCGCCGCCGCCGACAGCCGCTGCCGCGCCGCGCGGTACTCGGCTTCCAGCCGGTCGACGACGGCCGCCGTCGGCAGCACTGCGTCGATCACGCCGACGCCGTGGCCGGCGCCCCAGATGTCCTTCCAGGCCTTGGCGGTGCTGGTCGATTCGCCGGCGCTGCTGCCCAGATTCATCTTGCTGGCGTCGGCGTGCGGCAGCTTGTCCGGGTCCATGCCGGCGCGGACGATGCTCTTCTTCAGGTAGTTGCCGTGCACGCCGGAGAAGTACGGCGTGTAGGTGATGTCGGCGGCCGAGGAATCGACGATCGCCTGCCGGTAGTCGTCGCTGACATTGGCTTCCGGCGTCGCCAGGAAACGGGTGCCGATATAGGCCAGATCCGCGCCCATCGACTGCGCGGCGAGGATCGCGTCGCCGCTGGCGATCGAGCCGGACAGGATCACCGGGCCGTCGTAGAACTTGCGGATCTCGCCGATCAGCGCGAACGGCGACAGGGTGCCGGCGTGGCCACCGGCGCCGGCACAGACCAGGATCAGGCCGTCGACGCCGGCTTCCAGCGCCTTTTCGGCATGCCGCACGCTGATCACGTCGTGGAACACCAGACCGCCGTAGCCGTGCACTGCCGGCACGATGACATCCGGCGCGCGCAGCGAGGTGATGATGATCGGCACCCGGTGCGCCACGCACACCGCCATGTCGGCAGCCAGCCGGTCGTTGGAGGCATGCACGATCTGGTTGACCGCGTAGGGCGCGACCCGCTTGCCCGGATGCGCCGCCCGCTCCGCCGCCAGCGCCGTCTCGATCTCGGTCAGCCACTGTTCCAGCGCCCCGTCGCCACGGGCGTTCAGCGCCGGAAACGAGCCGACGATGCCGGCCTTGCACTGCGCGATCACCAGCTTGGGGTTCGAGGCGATGAACATCGGCGAGGCGATCACCGGCAGGCGCAACGCGTTTTGCAGCAGGGCAGGCATCGACACGGACAGGCTCCTCGAAATGGGCGGACAGGAACTTCAGCGGGTGCATGATCGACCGGTGGACAATCGCTCGGCTTTTGTGCACGATTGTTCACATCAACCGAGTCCGACCAATGCCCGCCACCGAATCATCGCGCCAATTGCAGGGCGCCATTGCCCTACTGAAGACGGGCATCGACGCCGGCAGCCGCCGCGTCGAGGACATGCACCTCGCGATCGCCGACAAGCCGTTCCGGATCCTGGCCCGGGTGCCGGTGGTGGCCGAGGTCAGCGGCGTGGTCCGCCAGTTCCACGACGGCATCACGCGCGGCGTCCATCAGGCCGTGCGCGGCCTGAGCGCGGTCGGCTGCGACGCCGCCGTGCGCGTCATCGATATCCAGAACCAGCCCCGATGAGCCGGCTGCAGGCGGTGATCAGCGCCACCAACGGCGTGTTCGGCGATTTCCTGGCCCGCAGCGGCAACGGCCTGGCGATCGACTTCGGCCTGCGCGACGCGCACGGCGCGCCGGTCGCCCCCGATCGCGCCGCGCTGGCCACCGCCTTCCCGGCTGCCGGCGGCGACATCGCCATCTTCCTGCATGGCCTGTGCTGCGACGAGCGGATCTGGAACGCCGGCAACGGCGTCCACGCCGATGCCGACAGCTTCCCGGCGCGGCTGACCCGCGAACAGGGCTGGACCGCGCTCAGGGTTCGCTACAACAGCGGCCGCCATATCTCCGAAAACGGCGAAGCCTTTGCCGAACTGCTCGACGCGCTGCAGACGAACTGGCCGGTCCGGGTCCGCCGGATTGCGCTGATCGGTCACAGCATGGGCGGCCTGATCGCGCGCAGCGCCGGCCATCACGGGCTGGAACGCGGCGCCCGATGGACGGCCCAGGTCAGCCACCTGATCTGCCTCGGCAGCCCGCATCACGGCGCGCCACTGGAACGCTTCGGCCATGCCGCGACGCGGCTGCTCGACCTCGTCGACATCACCCGGCCGCTGGCGGTGGCGATCAATGCCCGCTCGGCCGGCATCAAAGACCTGCGCCACGGCAGCCTGCGCCACGACGACTGGAACGCCCACGATCCCGATCTGGTCGGCGGCGACATGCGCCGGCCGGTGCGGGTGCTGCCGGAAGCCCGCCACTGCGCGGTCGGCGCGATGCTCGGCGACTCCACCGACGATCCGCGCAGCCGCCTGATCGGCGACGGCCTGGTGCTGCCCGACAGCGCCGCCGGCCGCCACCCGCACCGCTCGCTGTGCGTGCCGTTCGCGCCGGCCGACACCGTGCTGCTGCCGGCGCTGCATCATCTGCGGCTGGTGCGCGATGCCCGCGTCTACGGCCTGATCGCGCGCTGGCTGTCGGCCTGATCGCCGGCAACCGGCCGGCCGCCGCTACCATCCGCTGCCCCGCCCCGTTCCCGCGTCCGGAAGAATCCCGTGGTCCTGATCCTGAAGCTGCTGGTCGCCCTGCTGGCCGTCACCGTGCTGGTCTACGCCGCGCTGTACCTGCTGGCGCCGGCGCGGCTGGCCGATACCGCGATGAGCCTGGAGCGGATGCGCGCCCGGCTCGAACGCTCGGAAATGAACATCGAGGCCGATGGCCGCCACTGGCATCTGGTCTACCTCGAAGGCGGTCCGCGCGAGGCGCCGCCGCTGCTGCTGCTGCACGGCATCGGCGCCGACAAGGACAACTGGACCCGGGTCGCCGCCAGCGGCTTGACCGCGCGCTACCGCGTCTATGCGGTCGACCTGCCCGGCTTCGGTGAAAGCGACAAGCCAAGCGATGCCCGCTACCGGATCGGCGATCAGGTGGTGCGCGTCGAAGCGATCGCGAAGCAGCTGGGCCTGACGCGCTTCCATCTGGCCGGCAACTCGATGGGCGGCTGGATCGCGGCGGCCTACGCCGTGGCCCATCCGGAGCAGGTCCAGAGCCTGTGGCTGCTGGCGCCGGCCGGCGTGATGTCGGCCGAGCCCAGCGAGATGGCGAAGCTGATTGCCGCCGGCATGCCGCCGCCGCTGTTCGCCCGCAGCAAGCAGGATTTCGGCCGCCTGCTGCAGTTCGTGATGCAGAAGCCACCGTTCATTCCGGCGCCGGTACGCGCGGTGCTGGCGCAGCGGCAGATCGCCAATTTCCGGCTCAACGAACAAATCTTCGAGGAGATCCGCGAGCAGTCCGGCGCGCTCGACAGCCAGCTGGCCGCGTTGCAGCCGCCGCTGGCGACGCCGACCTTGATCACCTGGGGCAACCGCGACCGCGTGCTGCATCCGTCCGGCGCGGCGATCCTGAAGTCTCTGCTGCCGAACGCCACCGTGGTGATGCTGGACGGCATCGGCCACCTGCCGATGCTCGAAGCGCCGGACCGGGTCACGGCCGACTACCTCGCCTTCCGCAGCCGCCTGACGCGGTGAGCGACGCCGCGCGACGGCGGATCAGCGCCCCGGCTGCGTGTCCGGCAACGCGATCGGCGGCGCGTCGCTGGTGCGCGCCCGGATCAGCCAGCGGTCGCTGAAGGCGCCGGCCGGCGGCAGCGCTTCCACCTGCAAGCGGCGCGCACCGCCGGCCAGCGCCGAGGCCGGCAGCAGCGTTTCGACGAAGCGGTAGCCATTCAGCGTCTGCAACGGCAGATCGCCGGCCTCGAACAGCGTGGTCGACGGATCGGCGTCGTCGAACAGGCGGATGCGGTACAGCCGCGCTTCTTCGGCATGCGTCACTTCCGCCTGCACGCGCAGCCCGCTGGCGCCGGTGCGCAGCACCACGTTGACGGCCGGACGCGCAGCGCCGGCCGCGCCGGTCGCCAGCAGCAGCAAGGTCGGCTCCGCCGCGACGACCGCCGGGCTGGCGGTCGCGTGGAGATGGCGGCTGACACCGGTCAGCAGGTCGCGCCGGAACACGCCGAGGACAAGCGCCAGACCGACGGCAATCGCCAAGCCGGTCAGCGCCATGCGCAGGCCGTAGCGGCTGCGCGGCCGCGCCAGCGGCGTGTAGCGGCGGCCGTGGCGGGCTTCCTGCGGTTGCGGCTTCATCGCTTGGCTGAAGCGCTGGCGAGCCTGCCCGTCCGCCGTGTTCAGCAGATGGCGATCGAACGCCGCCTGCTCAGCCGCCGTCAGCTGCAGCCGGGCCGCATCGTCGTGGAGATCGGTTTCGGCATCGCGCAGCGCCGCCAGCGCTGCCGGATCGGCGAGCAGCAGGCATTCCAGCCGCTGTGTCTCGGCCAGCGACAACTGCCGCAGCAGCAGGCCGCGCCAGTCGGCTTCCGCCACCGCGCTCATGCGCCGTCGTCCGCGCAGCGAGCGCGGACGCAGGCCTCAAGCCCGGCGCGAGCCGCCAGCGCCCGGTCGCGCAACGCATCCGGCGTGACCCCGAGCCGCGTCGCCAGCTGCTGGCGTCGGCGCTGCCGCGCTCCCTGCCCGCCGCCGTCGCCGCCGAACTCGTAGTAGCCCAGGATCAGCTTCGCGGCATCGGTGCCGAGCGTGGCGAAGCAGGCGCGCAGCGCCTTGCGGGTGGCGGCATCGGGTTCGATCGTCACCGGGGACGCTGCATCGGCCGCCGTCGCGGCCAGTGGACCGAGCTGCTGCCGGGTCAGCTGCTGCAGGCGTGCGATTGCCGTCTCGAACGGCTCGCCGGCCGGCGCTTCGTGCTGCCACCGCGTGAGCAGCGCATCGGCCAGCGGGCCGGCGCTGGCCGCCGGCTGCTGCAGGCCGATCAGCGCCAGCAGGCGCTCGCGAAGATCCACCGCCGCGCGCTCGCCGCTCATGCCGGCGGTCAGCGCAGCTTGCGGCCGAAGCGCGCCAGCAGCGCCGGAATCACGGCCTTCGGCACCAGCTTCTTGACCGGCGCACCCAGGCCGGTGAGTTCCCGCACCAGGCTCGACGACAGGTGGGCGTACTCCGGGCTCGGCGCCAGCAGCACGGTGTCGAGCGTCGGGTAGAGGTCGCGGTTCATCACCGCCATCTGCTTCTCGTACTCGACGTCGCCGACATTGCGGACCCCGCGCACCAGCACCGTCACGCCATGCTCCTTGGCGAAATCGACAACCAGCCCGGTGAAGCCGACGACCTCGACGTTCGGCAGATCGGTGACCGCCGCGCGGATCAGGTCGCAGCGCTCTTCCAGCGAGAACTTGGGGTTCTTGGCGATGTTCGAGCCGACCGCGACGATCAGCTTCGGAAACATCCGCGCAGCGCGGTGGATGATGTCGTTGTGGCCGAGGGTGATCGGATCGAAGGTGCCCGAATAGGCGGCGATGACACTCACGGCGGCAGATCTCCCGGTGGCGCGTACGTGATCAGCCCGTAGCTTACCTGCCCGGCCGCCTTTTCCTTGAGCACCGTGTAGCCGGCGGGTAGCTGCGGCGGCTGACCCTTCGGCCATTCGAGGTAGATGCGGTTCAGCGCCTTCAGCACCGGCGGCAGGTTGGCGAGCGTGGCGGCCAGCAGCGGCGAGTCGTACGGCGGATCGACGAACACGATCTCGTAGCGGTGGGCGGTGCCGCGCAGGAAGCTGATGCCGTCGCCGCGCAGCACCTCGGCGCGCGTCGCGACCCCCAGCTTGCCGATCGCCGCGCGAATGTCGTCGGCCTGGCGGGCGCCGGTCTCGACGAAGCTGGCCTGCGCCGCACCGCGCGACAGCGCTTCCAGCCCGAGCGCGCCGCTGCCGGCGAACAGGTCGAGCACGGCACTGCCGTCGATCATTGGGCTGAGCCAGTCGAACACGGTCTGGCGGACACGGTCCGGCGTCGGGCGCACGCCGGCGTCGGCATCGAAGTCGATCAGGCGGCTGCGAAATTCGCCGCCGATGATGCGCAGGCGGCCAAGGGGTCTTTTCATTCGGGGTCGTGGGAAGCGGTCAGGAATGTCAGCGGCCGATCTTCGGGCCGACCGGGCCGGGCACGCGGGCATCGGCCTCGGGCGCGCGGCGGCGCGGTCGCGGGCCACTGTCCGGCGCCGGTGCCGCGAACGGCAGCGGCGTTGCGGTCTCGGCCTTGCCGACCGGCTCGACGATCAGCCGGTCGCCGTCGCGGATCAGGCGCACCGATTCGGCCTCGAAGCGCAGCTCGGCCGGCAGGCGGATCACCTGCACGACGCCGATGCGGCTCAGCCGCACGACGGTGCCACGGCCGGCGCCGGCCGGCGCGCTGCCGTTGTCGACGCTGCGCGTGACCTTGCGACGGCCGGCGACCGGGCCGATGGCGGAAGGGGTTGGTTTCATCGCGCGGACCTCAGGCCTGGGTGCCGCCGACGGTCATGTTGTCGAGCTTCAGCGTCGGCTGGCCAACGCCGACCGGCACGCTCTGGCCGTCCTTGCCGCAGGTGCCGACGCCGGTGTCGAGCTTCAGGTCGTTGCCGACCATCGACACCCGGCTCATCGCTTCCGGGCCGTTGCCGATCAGGGTCGCGCCCTTCACCGGCCGGGTGATCTTGCCGTCCTCGATCAGGTAGGCCTCGCTGGCCGAGAAGCTGAAGTTGCCGTTGGTGATGTCGACCTGACCACCGGCGAAATTGACGGCGTACAGGCCCTTCTTCACCGAGGCGATGATCTCCGCCGGGTCCGACTGGCCAGGCAGCATGTAGGTGTTGGTCATGCGCGGCATCGGCAGATGCGAGAACGATTCGCGGCGGCCGTTGCCGGTCGGGGCCATGCCCATCAGCCGGGCATTGAGCTTGTCCTGCAGGTAGCCGCGCAGGATGCCGTTCTCGATCAGGGTCGTGCACTGCGTGGGCGTGCCTTCGTCGTCGAGCGTCAGGCTGCCGCGCCGGCCGGGAAGCGTGCCGTCATCGACGATCGTGCACAGCGGGCTCGCCACTTTCTGGCCGATGCGGTTCGAGTACGCCGAAGTGCCCTTGCGGTTGAAATCGCCTTCCAGTCCGTGGCCAACCGCCTCGTGCAGCAGGATGCCGGGCCAGCCGGCGCCGAGTACCACGGTCATCGCGCCGGCCGGCGCCGGGCTGGCTTCCAGCAGCATCAGCGCTTGACGCACGGCTTCGGCGGCGTAGCGCTCGGCGGCATCGCCGCCGAAGAAATCGCCGTAGCTGCCGCGTCCGCCGCCGCCGCTGCCGGCCTGTTCGCGGCGGCCCTGGTGTTCTGCGATCACGGTGACGTTCATCCGCACCAGCGGCCGGACGTCGGCAGCCAGGGTGCCGTCGGCGGCGGCGACCAGCACGATGTCGTGAGTCGCGGCCAGCGACACCATCACCTGGGTGATGCGCGGGTCGATCGCGCGGGCCGCTGCGTCGGCGCGCTTCAGCAGCGCGAGCTTCTGCTCGGTCGGCCAGCTGTCGAGCGGGCTCGCCGCCGGGTACAGCGCCGGGCGCGAGGCCGGGACGACATGACCGAGCGAGCCGGTCTGGCCGTGGCGGACGATTGCCGTCGCCGCGCCCGAGGCATCGACCAGCGCCGGCAGGCTCAGTTCGTCGGAATAGGCGAAGCCGGTCTTCTCGCCGCCGATCGCGCGCACGCCGACGCCCTGCTCGGTGTGATTGGCGCCTGACTTGACGATGCCGTCCTCGAAGAACCAGGACTCCGACACCGAGTTCTGGAAGTACAGATCGGCGGCATCGATGCCCGGCTTCATCAGGCCGGACAGCACGCGCTGGATCGCGCCTTCATCGAGCGCGGCGGGTGCCAGCAGGGTGGCGGAAGCAAGATCGAGGGCGGTGGTCATGTCGGCAGACGAAAAGGAAAGAGGTGCAGTGTGAACGCGGACGGCGATCGGCGGGCGCAGCGGACGCTCAGACGCCGATGCGCCGCTGCGACAGGTTCGGGAAGCTGGCGCGCAGCGCCTGTAGCGCGGCCAAGTCGACAGCGGCGGTGGCCAGCCCTTCGCCGGCCTCGCGGCAGGCCAGCCGCTCGCCCCAGGGGCCGACGATCATCGAATGGCCCCAGGTCTGGCGGCCGCCGGCATGGCTGCCGGTTTCACCCGGCGCCAGCACATAGCACTGGTTCTCGATCGCCCGGGCCCGCAGCAGGATTTCCCAGTGCGCCTCGCCGGTCCTGGCGGTGAACGCCGCCGGCACGCAGAGGATTTCCGCGCCCATGCCCGCCAGCTGCCGGTACAGCTCCGGGAAGCGCAGGTCGTAGCAGACCGACAGGCCAAGCCGGCCGGCCGGCGTGTCGACCACCGCGAAGCCGGACGGATCGCCGTGGGCGATGGTGCGCGACTCCCGATAGCGCTCGCCGGTGGCGCTCGGCACGTCGACGTCGAACAGGTGGATCTTGTCGTAGCGGGCGTGCTGCTGGCCGCTGTCGTCGAACACAAGGCTCGCCGCCCAGACCCGGCCCGGATCGCCGTCGACCGCCACCGGCACGGTGCCGGCGACGATCCACAGCCCGAGCCGCTGCGCGGTGGCGGCCAGCCAGTCCTGGATCGGCCCGCGGCCATACGGCTCGGCGTGCGCCAGCTTGTCGGTGTCGCGGGCGCCCATGATCGCGAAGTTCTCCGGCAGCGCCGCCAGCACCGCGCCGGCCGCACGGGCCTCGGCCAGCAGACGGCCGGCGGTCGCCAGGTTGGCGGCGACGTCGGCGGTGGAATTCATCTGGATCGCGCTGATCAGCGCCGGCTCAGCCATTGCGTGCATCCACGGTGTTGAGGGTCCTGCTGGCGGGGTTGGGCGGCGGCGGGCTCTCGGCGCTGCCCTGCAGCACGGTCGGGTCGTCCCAGCTGCCGGTGACACGGTAGCTGAAGCTGCCGAGCTGGTTGAACGGCTTGTCGAACAGCTGCTGGGCGACCAGCAGGATGCCGCCGGCGATCGGCCCGCCGAGCAAGGTGGCGCCGACCGTGACGCCGGTCGAGATGTCCGGGAACACGGTGACCTTCTGGTCGTAGTCGCGCGCTGCCAGGCCGATGCGGCCGCGCATCTCGATCTTCAGTGACGGGCTCTTGATGTCGAGATCGTCGGTCACCGCATTGCCATCGGCCAGCGCGAAGCGGCCCTTGAGCGTGTCGAAGCCGAGGCCGTCATCGACCACATCCTTGAAATCGAACAGCAGCCTGCGTGGCAGCGCGTACAGGTTGACCAGCCCCAGCACCCGGCCCGCGCCCGGCTCCACCGCCTTCAGCGCGCCGCGCTTGAGGTGGATGGCGATGTCGCCGGTCGCCTGCGACAGCTCCAGCCCGGCCGGCACCCGTGGCCAGACCACATTGCCGGTGAAGTGGGCATCCTCGGCCGTGAGGTTCGGCGTGTAGCCGAACACCCGCAGCACGTCGCCGATGGCATCGGCGCGTAGGTCGAAATCCAGCGCCGCGCTCGACACCGACTCCTGGCGCAGCCAGTTGCCATGCGCGCTGCCGACCAGCCGGCCGCCGTCCAGCGCCAGCCGGTCGATGCGCTGGCCATCGGCGATGCGCGCGGTCGCCACCTGCAGGTGGCCGAGCGCGACATCGCCCAGGCTGAGCTGCTGGGCATCGAGATCGAACACCGGCGCACGGGTCGGATCGAACGGCGAATCCGGCGGCGCGACACCGGCTTCCGACGGCGGCAGCGGCGGCAGCGGCGGCAGCGCCTCGATCGCCAGCCGCTCGAAGCGCGCCACCACGCGGCCGCCGTCGTCGGGCTGCCAGTCGACGGTGCCGGTCGCCGCACCCTCGGTGCGCACGCGAATGCCGCCGCCGGAGGCCGCTGCGGGCAGCGCCAGCAGCCGCATCGGTCCGAACTGCCAGCGGCGCAGGCTGGTGCGGGCGGCGCTGACATCGGCGCGCACCAGCGGCAGCGCGGGCGCTGCGGCCGCCCCGCCCGGCCGATCGCCGCCTGCGGCCGACAGCACGCCGAGCCAGCCCGACAGGTCGAGCAGTTCCGGCGTGCCGCCGATGACCAGGCCATCGGCATCGGCGCGCGGCTCCGGCAGCGCCGCGCCGAACAGCGCTTCGACGCCGCGAATCGGGCCGCTGCCGCCCTCGCCGCCTTCGGCGAAGCGGATGCCGACCTTCAGCTCGTCGGCCACCGCCACCTGCAGGCGCGTGCTGCCGCCATCGCCGGACAGACCCAGCCGCAGCGGCAGCGCCGAACCGGCGGTCTTGGCCAGCGGCACCGGCAGGCTCGACGTGACGCCCTGCAGATCGCTGGTCAGGCTCAGCCGGCCGGCTTCCGATCCTCCCAGCGGCAGCCGCAGCCGCGCCTCGGTGCTGCCGCTCAGACCGACACGCAGCCAGGCCGGCACATAGACCGCCGACAGGCCGTCGTCGCGGCCCGGCTGCAGGCTGAAATCGCCGCTCAGCACCGGCTCGCTGCTGCCTGGCTCGGTGGCGATGCGCGCGGCCAGCGCGGTGTCGTAGAGGCGTGCGCTGATCGCTTCGGCGGCGATCGACTTGCCGTAGACCAGCTCGCCGCGCACCTCGCGCAGCGGCTCGGCCATGCCGCGCACCGCCAGGGTCACGCCCTCGACCTGCAGGCTGCCGCTGGCATCGACCGGCGGCTGCGGACTGTTCAGCGGAATCCGCAGCCGCAGGTCGCCGCGCACCGGGCCGCTGGCCTCGGTGCGGCCGATCAGCCCGCCGAGCCGGGCTTTCAGCGGCGACTCGCGGAACAGCCGGTAGAGCTGGCTGGCGTCACCGGCGATGTCGGCCGACAGCACCAGTTCGGCAGCCGAGAAATCGGCGATCCGCGCTTCCAGCCGGCCGGCCGCGAGGCCGCTGATCCGGCCCTGCCGGCCGACGATGTCGAGGCCGTGGTCGTGGAACACCAGCTGGGCGGCGATGCCCTCGGCGGCCGGCCAGTCCGGCGCGAAGGCCAGCACCGCGTCGTCGACATCCAGCGTCAGCCGCCACGGGATGGTCGGGTGGTTGTCGGCATCGCGCGGCGTCAGCGGCGCATCGATCAGCAGACGCCCACCGGTGACGCGCGCCTGCCGGATCGCCCGCTCCAGCCAGGCGCGGCTGTTCGGCCCCCAGTTGAGCGGCATGTACGGCTTCAGCGCGGCGACCGCATCGGACTTGAGCCCAAGGTCGAGCTTCAGGTCCGGCACCTGCCCGGCCGGATGCAGCGTCAGCTGCAGCAGGCCGTCGGCGCTGCTGCTGCCGAGGCGCAGCGCCAGTGCCGGCGCATCGATGCACCAGTCGTCGCCGCTGCGCGTCCAGCGCAGCTCGCCGCGCACTTCATCGAGCGGCAGCGGCTGTTCGAAGGCTTTCGGCAGGTGCAGCTGCAGCGGCGTGCCGGCCAGCCGGACGGTGCCGCCGTCGGCGCTGGCCTGCAGCTCGCCGTCGAGGCCGGCGAAGCCGGGCTGCTGTGCATCGCTGTCGAGGCCGACGCCGAGCAGCCGCGCCTGCAGCGACAGCGCCGCCGGCCCGCCATCGGCTGCAGGCGCCGCCAGGCTCAGGCGCAGCGCCTGCAGATCGCCACGCAGGTCGGCGAGCCGCGCGCGGTTGGCCGGCAGCTCGGCCAGCAGGCCCAGCCATGGCGCCAGATCGTCGAGCCGCAGCTGCGGCGCGATCAGCGTGCGGCTGCCGTCGGCGGCCTGCTGGACGCTGAGGCCATCGAGCGCCCAGGGGCCGCGCGGACCGGTGATCGAGGCGCGGGGAAGCGCCAGCTGCCAGCCGCCGTCGAGCGGCGTCAGCGTGGCCTCGAGCGCGACCGCGCGCAGCGCCGCCAGCGGCTGCATGCCGACCCGCGCCGCCAGCGCGCCGGTCTGCAGGTTCAGCCGGGTGGCGGCCGGCCGGCCGGCGTCGATGGTGCCGCTGGCCTTCAGCTGCACGTCGTCCAGCGTCAGCACCGCGCCGGGCTTGAGCCGGGCGGCGAGCCACGGCCAGCCGGCAAAATCCTCGACATCGAGCGTCCACTGGCCATGCAGGCTGTCGCGCTCGGCGAGGCTGCCTTCGAGCCGGGCGCTGAAACGCAGCCGGCGCGCCAGCGTCTCCGGCGGCAGCAGCTGGGCTTCGATCCGGTAGCCGGCCCGGCCGTGGCGCAGGCGGGCGTGTTCGAGCCGGAAGGCCAGCGGCGCGGCGTCGCCGAGGCGGCTGTCGCGCAGGTTCAGGCGGGCATCGTGCAGGCGCAGCTCGGCAAAGCGGGCCAGTTCGTCGGCCAGCGAGCGGTCGCCGGTGCGGTCGAGGTCGATGCCGTCGATCTGCAGCCGGCCGTCGGCGTCGACGCTCGCCGCCAGCTGCAGGCCGTCGATCTCGATCCGGTCCGGCGTGCGCGGGCCGGCGATCAGCCGGGTCGGGCTCAGGCCCAGGCGCAGCCGGCGCAGGTCGAGCAGCGCATGGCCATGGTCATCGAGCAGGGCGAGGTCGCGCAGGTCCAGCGTCGGCCTCGGCCCACGCCAGGTCAGCGCCATCGTGCCGATCCGCACCGGATGGCCGACCGCGCGGCCGATGGCGTCCTGCAGGTCGAGGCGGTAGCCGGGCACGGCGTCCACCAGCACGGTGAAGACGGCGCTGATCGAGGCGGCGGCGACGGTCAGCACCGCCAGCAGCGTGATCAGTCGCGTCCACCAGCGCTTGCGCGTCCGCTTCACGCGTCGCCGGCACCCGGGGCGCGTCGGCTCACACCGGCACCACGTCGAAGGTTTCCTGACCGTAGTGCGATTCGGCCTGCAGCTTGATCGGCCGCTTCAGGCTGGCCTCCAGTTCGGCCAGGCCGCCGCTCTGCTCTTCCTGCAGCCGCTCGATGACCTTCGGGGCGGCCAGCACCAGAAACGCCTTCGGCTCGTACATGCGGGCGGCGCGCTGCACTTCGCGGGCGATCTCGTGGCACAGCGTCTCGACGGTCTTCACCACGCCGCGGCCTTCGCAGGTCGGGCACGGTTCGCAGAGGATGTGGCCGAGGCTTTCGCGGGTGCGCTTGCGGGTCATCTCGACCAAGCCAAGCGGACTGAACGGATAGATGTGGGTGCGCGCCGAATCGCGGGAGATTTCCTTTTCCAGCGTGCGCAGCACCTGGGTGCGGTGTTCCTCGAGCTTCATGTCGATGAAGTCGATGATGATGATGCCGCCGAGGTTGCGCAGGCGCAGCTGGCGGGCAATCGCGCCAGCCGCCTCGAGGTTGGTCTTGAGGATGGTTTCCTCGAGATTGCGATGGCCGGTGAAGGCGCCGGTGTTGACGTCGATGGTGGTCATGGCCTCGGTCTGGTCGATCACCAGATGACCGCCCGACTTCAGATCGACCTTGCGTTCCAGCGCCCGGTTCAATTCGTCCTCGACGCCGTACAGGTCGAAGATCGGCGCATGGCCGTTGTAGGCCTCGATGCGTGCCGCCGCCTGTGGCACGAAGACCTTGGCGAACTGCTGCACGCGGCGCGCTTCCTCGGCGTTGTCGATGCGGATCCGTTCGACCTGGGTGCCGAGCAGGTCGCGCAGCACGCGCATCGACAGCGGCAGGTCGCCGTGCACCAGGTGACCGGGCTTGGCGAATGCGGTCTGCTGGTCGACGCTGACCCAGAGCCGGGTCAGGAAGGCCAGATCGGCGCGCAGCGATTCCTCGTCGGCGCTTTCGGCCGCCGTGCGGGCGATGACGCCCCAGTTCGGCGACAGCTCCGGCACGATCTTTTCGAGAATGCCTTTCAGCCGCACGCGTTCGTGATCGTCCTCGATGCGCGCCGACACGCCGACGTGCTTCTCGAACGGCATCAGCACCAGATAGCGCGACGGGATCGACAGCAGGGTGGTCAGCCGTGCGCCCTTGGTGCCCATCGGGTCCTTGAGGATCTGCACCAGCACTTCCTTGCCTTCGTGCAGCAGCCGCTCCACCGGCGGCAGCGGCGCGCCGTTCTGGTCGGCACCGACCATGTCGGCCACGTGCAGGAAGGCGGTGCGATCGAGGCCGAGGTCGACGAACGCCGCCTGCATGCCGGGCAGCACCCGCACCACCGTACCCTTGTAGATGTTGCCGACCAGGCCGTGGCGCTGGGCGCGCTGCACGTAGATTTCCTGCGTCGCGCCGCCTTCAACGAGCGCCACGCGGGTTTCCTGCGGGCCGATGTTGACCAGGATCTCGGTGCTCATGGCTGTACCGGGCGGTCGGCGTAAACGCCGAAGCGGGCCAGCAGCTCGGCGGTTTCCAGCAGCGGCAGGCCGACGATATTGGTGTAGCTGCCGTGCACCGCACGCACCCAGCGCGCGGCGTAGCCCTGGATGCCGTAGGCGCCGGCCTTGTCGAGCGGCTCGCCGCTGTCGGCATAGGCGCGGGCGTCGCGTTCGTCGATCGGCCCGAAGACCACGTCGGTGTGGGTCACCACCGTTTCCAGCCGGCTGCCGTGCAGCACCGCCACCGCGCTGACCACCTGGTGCCGGCGATCGGCCAACCGGCGCAGCATCGTCACCGCGTCGTCGGCATCGCGCGGCTTGCCGAGAATGTCGCCGTCGATGGCGACATCGGTGTCGGCCGCCAGCACCGGAATGTCCAGTCGGGCGTGGACGGCCGCCGCGCGCGCCTTGGCAATGGCAGTCTCCAGCGCGTAATCGGCCGGCGCCTGGCCGGGGCGCGGCACTTCGGGCACCTCGCCGTCGATCCGTTCATGGCGCAGCCCGAGCGCTGACAGGAAGTCAGCGCGGCGCGGCGAGCGCGAAGCAAGGTAGAGCTGGACCGCCATGGACCGTCATCAAAAACAAGGGAATGGCCGGCATTGTCGGCGATTCCGGCCGCAGCTGGAACCGGGGCCCGGAGGCCGTCGCGCCTCAGCCGCCGCTGCCCTGGCGCAGCTCCCGGAAGCGGCCGATGTCGCGATCGAAATCGCCGTGGATGCGGGCCCGCTCGTCGTGCAGCCGGCTCAGCGCCTTGCGCTGATCGGCCTCGGCGGCGGTGAACTCGTCGATGCGTGCCTGCAGCTGCGCGCCGTGGGCCGGCGAGGCCGGCTGGCGGCCACGCAGCTCGGCGAGCGCGGCGCGGGTGTCGGCGATCGCCTTCTCGGTCAGCTGCCGGCGAGCGTCGAGCGCGGCCAGACGCTCGTCGCGCGCCCGCTCGATGGCCGGCACATCGCGGTAGGCCTGCAGCAGGTAGCGGTCATAGGCCTGGCGCTGCTCGTCCTCGCGGGCGCGCTTGGCTTCGGCCTCGACCTGGGCCGGCGATTTCTGCGCCGGCAGCACCTGGGTGACGACGCCGCGCGGATCGATCAGCGCCCGCTCGCGACGGGCATCGGCAGGCGGCACGACATCGCCGCAGGCACGCTGGCCGCGATCATCGGTCCAGCACTGCACCGGCGCCTTGCGCCCCGGCGATACGGGCCGGGATTGGGCATCGACCACCAGCGGCAGCGCCAGCCCCAGCAGCAGGGCCGCGCCGCCGAAGCCGCGCCGCCGCCAGCGCAGCCCTTCAGGCAACGCCGTAGCGCCGCTGGTAGTCGGTGATTGCCGACACGATGTCCGTCCGTCCGCCCTGTTCATGCAGGTAGCCGAGCAAGTCCTGGACCGTGACCAGCGAGATCACCGGAAGGCCCGTCTTTTCAACCAGTTCGGCCACCGCCGAACGGCCGTTGGCGCCGACTTCCTGACGATCCAGGGCGGTGATGGCCAAAACCGGGTGCGCACCTGACGCAATCAGCAATTCGTGCGACTGGCGCAGCGCAGTGCCGGCGGTCAGCACGTCGTCGATCACCACCACGCGGGCGCCCTTGACGTCGGCACCGACCAGCACGCCGCCCTCGCCGTGGTCCTTGGCTTCCTTGCGGTTGTAGGCGAACGGCAGGTCGCGGCCGGTCAGTTCGGCAAACGCGATGCTGACCGCCGCCGCCAGCGGAATGCCCTTGTAGGCCGGGCCGAACAGCAGGTCGAACGCCACGCCATGGGCGATCAGCGCCTCGGCGTAGGCGCGGCCGAGCGCCCGCAGCGCTGCGCCGGAGGAAATCCGGCCGAGGTTGAAGAAGTACGGACTGACGCGGCCGGATTTCAGCGTGAAGCTGCCGAACTTCAGCACTTCGGCTTGCAGGGCGAGGTCGAGGAAGGTGGTCTGATACGGCTTCATGCGGATCGGATTCGGTCGGGCGGGCGGAGGCGGTCGGGCCATCGGCAGGACGGGGCCGGTGACGGCCGGGCGCGGCGATTTTCGCACACGGGCCGGAAGCCTCCGCAGCCGGCTGCGCTAGCATTCGCTGCTCCCCGATCCCGTCCGCCGCCCGTCGCCCCATGCGCATCGTCTCGATCAATACCAACGGCATCCGCTCGGCGGCCAAGAAGGGTTTCTTCGACTGGCTGGCCACCGTCGATGCCGACTACGTCTGCGTGCAGGAAACCAAGGCGCAGATCGAGGACCTGGGCGAGGCGCTGTTCCATCCGGCCGGCTATTCGTCGCACTTCCGCAGTGCGGTCAAGAAGGGCTATTCGGGCGTCGCGGTATACGCGCGGCAGGCGCCGGACGCCGTGCTCGACAGCCTTGGCGAGCCGGAATTCGACGACGAGGGCCGCTACCTGGAAGTGCGCCAGGGCAATCTGTCGGTGGTGTCGCTGTACCTGCCGTCCGGCTCCTCGGGGCCGGAACGCCAGGAATCGAAGGACCGCTTCCTGGCCTTCTTCCTGCCGCGCCTGCGCGAGTGGAAAGCCAGCGGCCGCGACTACGTGATATGCGGCGACTGGAACATCGCCCACCGCAACATCGATATCAAGAACTGGCGCTCGAACCAGAAGAACTCCGGCTTCCTGCCCCACGAGCGCGCCTGGCTCGACGCGCTGTTCGGCGAGGTCGGTTTCGTCGACGGCTTCCGCCACCGGCATCCGACGCTGGAAGGCGAGGCCTACAGCTGGTGGTCGAACCGCGGCAATGCCTACGCCAACAACGTCGGCTGGCGCATCGACTACCAGGTGGTGACGCCGTCGATGGCGGCGCGAATCACCGATGCCCATGTCTACAAGGGCGTGAAGTTCTCGGATCACGCGCCGGTGGTGCTGGACTACGCGCCGTGACCGCAGCGGCTGGCGGCTGGCGCGCCCGGCTCGGCGCCTATGCCGACCCGAAGATGCAGGCGATGCTGGCACTCGGCTTTTCGTCCGGGCTGCCGTTCCTGCTGGTGTTCTCCACGCTGTCGGCCTGGCTGACCCAGGCCGGGGTCAAGCGGGCGACGATCGGCTTCTTTTCCTGGTGCGGGCTGGCGTTCTCGTTCAAGTATCTGTGGTCGCCGCTGGTCGATCGCCTGCCGCTGCCGCTGCTCGGCCGCCTCGGCCGGCGGCGCAGCTGGATGTTGCTGTCGCAACTCGCCGTGGTGCTGGCACTGATCCAGATGGCGCTCGCCGATCCGGCCCAGGACGTGGTCCACGTCGCCGTGCTGGCGATCCTGCTGGCGTTCGCGGCCGCGACCCAGGACATCGCCCTCGATGCCTGGCGCATCGAATCGACGCCGGCCGACCGCGCCGGCCCGCTGACCGGCGCCTTCCAGATCGGCTATCGCATCGCGTTGATCGCCGCCGGTGCCGGTGCATTGTTCGCGGCGGCCGAGTTCGGCTGGCGCAGCGCCTACCTGCTGATGGCAGCACTGATGGCCACCGGCCTGATCACCACCTGCCTGATCACCGAGCCGACCGCCGATCCGCGCCGCGGCTTCGCGCATGAAGCCCGGGTCACGGCCTTCCTGCACGAGCGGTCCGGCTGGCCGCGCTGGCTGCGCGAGTCCGGCGCCTGGTTCATCGGCGCGGTGGTCTGCCCGTTCCTGGACCTGTTCCGGCGCCTGCATCCGGGCCACGGCGTGCTGGTGCTGGCCTTCATCGTCGTCTATCGGCTGTCGGACTTCACGATGGGCGTGATGGCCAACAACTTCTATCTGTCGCTCGGCTTCACCCTGAAGGAAATCGCCAGCATCTCGAAGATCTTCGGCGTGCTGGTGACGATGGCCGGCGTCGCCGTTGCCGGCGGCCTGATCGCCCGCTGGGGCGTAGGCCGGACGCTGACCGTCGGCGTGGTCACGGTGAGCCTGGCGAACCTGTATTTCTCGTGGATCGCCTCGCATCCGCCGGATCTCGCCGGGCTGGCCGTTGCGATCGCCTTCGACAACATCGGCGTCGGCATTGCCGGCACCGCGTTCGTCGTCTACCTGTCGGCGCTGCCGAGCCCGGCCTACACCGCCACCCAGTACGCGCTGCTCGGCATGTTCTGGTCGGCGCCATGCAAGTGGCTGGCCGGCTATTCCGGCGCGATCATCGAAGCGATTGGCTTCCCGCTGTTCTTCTGCTACACGGCGGCGCTCGGCCTGCCGGCGATCGTGCTGTCGATGATCCTGAGCCGCAAGCCGGCGCTGCGCGAGACCCCGGCTGCCGGCTGAAGCCGGCGTTCAGGCCTCGACCGGCGTGGCCGTCATCACGTCATGCAGCAGACGGGCGAAGCGCACCGAGGTGCCGTCGTTCTGCGGCACCTCGCGCGGCGCGGCGTAGACCGGCAGTTCGAGGCTGGCGACGTTCGCTTCGCTGCCGGTCACCCGGGCACCGATCGAGCGCAGGTAGCGCAGGAACTTCGAGTTCTCCCACAGCACGTCGTAGTAGAACGTGTGGATGCCGTGGCGTGACGCGGTCAGGTGCAGGCAGGCGTGCAGCAGCGTGCCGGCGCCGTGGTTCTGGTAGGCGTCGATGATGGTCAGCGCCACTTCGGCCACGCCCGGCCGCTCCGGAATCGCCACATAGCGGGCCACGCCGATGCCGGTCGGCTCCGGTCCCTTCAGGTCCAGCGCGCCCCAGGCCTCGTGCTGGCGATGATCGGGCTCGGTCATGAACTTGAGCTGCTTCGGGCTCAGCTCCGACGCCTGCGAGAAAAAACGCAGGTGCCGCGATTCCGCCGACAGCTGCGCGAAGCCGCGCACGAAGTACGGCAGGTCGCTGGGCCGCACCGGACGCACCAGCGCCCGCGTTTCATGCTTGAGCATGAAATGGAACGCCGGCGGCGGCAGCGGTGGAGCGGGCATGCCGCACTGTACCGAGGCCGGGCGATCACGCGCTGTGGCGCGGCTGGCGGGGGTACCAACGGCAGCCGCAGTGGCGGCGGTGGTGGCGGATTGGCACATCGGCGACGGCGGGCAACCGCTTGCTCAAGTTTCCATATTTCGATTATTGTCGAAACATGGAAATTAAGGATGCCGTGACAACGCTGGCCGCCATGGCCCAGGAAACCCGGCTGGCGGTGTTCCGCACGCTGGTGGTGGCTGGCCCGGACGGCTTGTCGGCAGGGCGGATCGCCGATGCGCTGGGCGTGGCACCGGCGACGCTGTCGTTCCATCTCAAGGAACTCGACCGCGCCGGGCTGGTGATCCCGCGCCAGGACGGCCGTTACGTGATCTACGCCGCCAACTTCGCGCGCATGGGCGCGCTGCTGGCCTTCCTGACCGAGAACTGCTGCCGAGGCGACAGCGCCGGCTGTACGCCAGCGAATGCCGACACCGGCGCCGCTGCCGACGCAGCCGGCTGCTGCCCGACGCCCGATTCCTGCTGCTGACCGCTGCACCTGCTGTCTTCCTGACTGCCTGCCCATCCCCGGAGTACTGAAATGAATCGCTTCCACGTCCATGTTTCGGTGAAGGACCTCGATGAAAGTATCGGCTTCTATTCCAAGCTGTTCGGCAGCGCACCGACGGTGAGCCAGCCGGGCTACGCGAAATGGATGCTCGACGACCCGCGGATCAATTTCGCGATCTCGCACCAGCAGTGCGGCAGCACGATCGGCATCAACCATCTGGGATTGCAGGTCGACTCCGACGAGGAACTGGCCGCGCTCGAAACGCGCTTCGCGGCAGCGGGCCTCGCGGGCGTCGCCGAACACGGCGCCACCTGCTGCTATGCGCGCTCCGACAAGACCTGGCTGCAGGACCCGCAGGGCATCGCCTGGGAGAATTTCCACACGCTCGGCAGCGTGCCGATGTTCGGCGGCACCGGGCCGGATCTGCTGCGCCAGGGCGGCAGCTGCACGCCGTCGGCCGAAGTGGGCGCAGCGACGACGGCCGCACCGGCCGCGCGCAGCAGCTGCGGGCCGAAGGCGGCACCGAACTGCTTCGGCTGAGTCCGACGTGGTGTGCAGCCCAGCAGCGGCACGGGCCGTGATCGCCGAAGCGCTGGGCAGCGCCCTGCTGCTGGCGGTGGTGGTCGGCTCCGGGATCATGGCCGAGCGGCTGAGCGGCGGGAACCAGGCGCTGGCGCTGCTGGCCAACAGCCTCGCCACCGGCTGCGGCCTGCTGGTGCTGATCGTGATCTTCGGGCCGCTGTCCGGCGCGCACTTCAATCCGGCGGTGTCGGCGCTGTGCTGGCTGCGCGGCGAGCTGCCGGCACGCCGGTTCGCGGCCTATCTGCCGGCGCAGCTTGCAGGCGCGGTGGCCGGCGTGGCGCTGGCCCACGCGATGTTCGCGCTGCCGCTGCTGCAGACCGGCCAGCAGCTCCGCCACGGCACCGGGCTGTGGATCGCCGAGACGGTGGCGACCTTCGGCCTGGTGCTGACGCTGCTCGGCAGCCGCGCCAGTCGCCCGCAGTGGACACCGCTGCTGATCGCGGCCTACATCACCGGCGCGTACTGGTTCACCGCATCGACCAGCTTCGCCAACCCGGCCGTCACCCTCGCGCGCAGCCTGACCGACAGCTTCGCCGGCATCGCGCCCGCCGATGTCGGCGGCTTCGTCATCGCCCAGCTGCTGGGCGCCACACTCGGCGGCCTGGCCGGCGGCTGGCTGTGGCCTTCCCCTCGTCCCGACCTGGTTCCGACATGAGCATCACCATCCTGCACAACCCCGCCTGCGGCACCTCGCGCAACACGCTGGCGATGATCCGCAACGCCGGCCTCGAGCCGACCGTCATCGAATACCTGAAGACGCCGCCGGACCGCGCGACGCTGGTCGACCTGTTCGCCCGCAGCGGCCAGCCGGTGCGTAGCTTCCTGCGCGAGAAGGGCACGCCGTACGCCACGCTGGGGCTCGACGATCCGGGTCTCAGTGATGCCCAGCTGATCGACGCGATGCTCGCCGACCCGATCCTGATCAACCGGCCGATCGTGTCGACGCCGCTCGGCGTGGCGCTGTGCCGGCCGTCGGAAAAGGTGCTAGACCTGCTGACCGCCGCGCAGCGCGGTGCCTTCAGCAAGGAAGATGGCGAAGCGGTGATCGATGCCGAGGGCCGTCGCATCACCACGGCGGGCCTGAAGAACCGCAGATAAAAAACGCCGGGTGGCGCACCTCGCATCGAGGTGCGCCACCCGGCGTCGAGCCTGCCCGCAGGCGGTTACGGCATGCCGGCCGGCACCGGCGTGCGGCCGTAGACGTCCTCGAAGCGGACGATGTCGTCCTCGCCGAGGTAGCTGCCGGACTGCACTTCGATCAGCTCCAGCGGCACCTTGCCCGGGTTTTCCAGACGGTGCGTGTGGCCGAGCGGGATATAGGTCGACTCGTCTTCGCCGAGCAGGAACACCTTCTCGCCGTTGGTGACCCGGGCGGTACCGTTGACGACCACCCAGTGCTCGGCGCGGTGGTGGTGCATCTGCAGGCTGAGCTTTTCGCCCGGCTTGACCATGATCCGCTTGACCTGGAAGCGGTCGGACAGCGAGATCGTTTCGTACCAGCCCCAAGGCCGGTAGACGCGCGGCCGCGCCAGCGCCTCGGTGCGCTTGGCCGCCTTCAGGCGCTGCACGACCTTCTTGACGTCCTGCAGGCGGTCCCGCGAGGCGACCAGGATCGCGTCGACGGTTTCGACCACCACGGTGTCCTTCAGGCCCAGCACGGTGACCAGGCGATGGGTGCCGTGCACCAGCGTGCCGTCGCAGTCTTCGACCATGACATCGCCGCGGGCCACGTTGCCGCGCGCATCGACCTGCGGCAGCTTGGCCAGGAAGTTCCAGGAGCCGACGTCGTCCCAGCCGGCATCGAGCACGACCAGCGCCGCCTTGTCGGTCTTTTCCATCACCGCGTAGTCGATCGACTCGTTGCGGGCATTGCCGAACGACGGGCCGTGCAGGCGCACGAAGTCGGCGTCGCGCTGGCCGTTGGCGAGCGAGCTAACGCAGGCGTCGTACATCTCCGGCTCCAGGCGCTGCACTTCGGCCAGGAAGACGTCGGCGCGGAACAGGAACATGCCGCCGTTCCAGTAGTAGCCGCCGACCTCGAGGAATTCCTTGGCCTTGGCCAGCGGCGGCTTCTCGACGAACTCGGCGATCAGGCGGGCGCCGTCGACCGGCAGCGGCGTGCCGGCCTTGATGTAGCCGAAGCCGGTTTCCGGGTGCGTCGGCTGGATGCCGAAGCTGACGATGTGGCCGGCCTTGGCGGCTTCGACGGCGATCGCCGAAGCCTTCGCGAACGCGGCCTCGTCAGGAATCGTGTGATCGGCGGCCATCACGAACAGCACCGTTTCCGGGCCGTACAGCTCGGCAGCCAGCAGCGCGGCGCAGGTGGTGGCCGGACCGGTGTTGCGGCCTTCCGGCTCCAGCAGCACCTTGGCGCCGGTCATGTTCACGGCGCGCAGCTGCTCGGCGACGATGAAACGGTGCGATTCGGCGCAGATCGCCAGCGGCGGCGCCACGTTGGCGAGCGTCTGGGTGCGCAGCGCGGTGTTCTGCAACAGGCTGTGCGCGTTGGTCAGCGCGAGGAACTGCTTCGGGTACTGCTCACGCGACAGTGGCCAGAGGCGCGAGCCGGCACCACCGGCAAGAAGGACAGGCAGCAGCGTCATGGGAACGATTCCTGGGATACGGGGCAAACCGGAGGAAGGATATGCAACTTGTCTAATGCTTATCGGGGGTTGGGCCAGCAAGTTTATGACCGGCTGGCGCTATTTTGCGAAGCGGTGCCGGCCGGGGGCTAGTAGTCATAATTCATTGCCGGCAGGGTTTCCGGCACGGGGTCACAAACGGAAGCCTCGATCAGACCTGCGGCGGTTTACCGCCGCCTAGTTCGAGTACGAGGCAAATCCCGCGCCATTCTCGATCCGGCCGATGGCAGCCGCATGTCGAACCTGAACCGCTCCGGCGCCCGCCCGCCGCGGCCGGCCTCGCCGGGGCTGATAGTTTGCACCGCCGCCAGCGACCGTTCGTCGGCTTCGCTGCGCCGACTTGGGGCGCGGCCGCGCCGGCAGCGGCGGATCCGGCCCCGCAGCGCGGCCGTTGCGGCTTGCGATAAGCCCAATCAGGACGGCGGCTTAAGTGGCTTGTCCACAGCCTGTCCACCGCCGGTGCCAATGGCTGTGCACAGCTTTGGACACACCATGTTGGGGTTGACCGAAGTTTGAACCCCTATATATTGGGTAAACCAATAATTGGCGGGTCGCAAAGACCCACCGCCGCAGCCGCCCTTCTTCCCGGGGAGAATCCGAACTCATGCAGACCCAGAACGTTTCCGCGACGCCGACGCGCGCGCCCAACCCCAACGCCGGCAACGAAAAAATCGCACCGGCCGCCAGCGCCGCCGAACTGGCCGCGACCGCTCCGGGCGCGATCAAGGTGATCCGCCGCAACGGCAAGGTCACCAACTTCGACGCCAACAAGATCGCCATCGCGCTGACCAAGGCGTTCCTCGCGGTCGAGGGCGGCCAGGCGGCCGCCAGCGCCCGGGTGCGCGATCGGGTCAACGAACTGACCGCTTCCGTGGTCGCCGCGCTGACCCGTCACCTGTCCAGCGGCGGCACCCTGCATATTGAAGATATCCAGGATCAGGTCGAACTCGGCCTGATGCGTGCCGGCGAGCACAAGGTGGCCCGCGACTACGTGCTGTATCGCGAAGAGCGGGCGCGCGCGCGCGCTGCCGAGACCGCCGCCCGTTCGGTGCAGATCGAGACGCCGGCGCTCCACGTGAAGATGGACGATGGCCGCCTGCTGCCGCTCGACCAGGCGCGCCTGCAGCGCGTGGTGACGGAAGCCTGCGCCGGCCTGAGCGGCGTCGACGCCAGCGAGGTGCTGGGCTCGGCGCTGCGCGATCTCTACGACGGCATTGCCGAAGCCGAGCTGAGTCAGGCGCTGACCCTGGCCGCCCGCGCCCGCATCGAGAAGGAGCCGAACTACACCTACGTGTCGGCCCGCCTGCTGTGCGACGCGATGCGCCACGAGGCACTGAGCTTCCTCGGCATGACCGAGACGCGGCCAACCTTCGAGGACATGAAGGCGATCTACGCCGACTACTTCCGCGAATTCATCCACAAGGCGTCCGAGCTGGAGCTGGTGGATTCCAAGCTGTGCCTGTTCGATCTGGACCAGCTCGGCCGCGCGCTGCTGCCGGAGCGTGACGCCAAGTTCGACTACCTGGGCCTGCAGACGCTGTACGACCGCTACTTCATCCACAGCAACAAGACCCGCTTCGAGCTGCCGCAGGCGTTCTTCATGCGCGTGGCGATGGGCCTGGCGATGAACGAGATCGACCGCGAAGCCCGCGCGATCGAGTTCTACACGCTGATGTCGTCGTTCGACTTCATGTCGTCGACGCCGACGCTGTTCAACTCCGGCACGCTGCGTCCGCAGCTGTCGAGCTGCTACCTCACCCAGGTGCCGGACGATCTGCACGGCATCTTCAACGCCATCCACGACAACGCGATGCTGTCGAAGTTTGCCGGCGGCCTCGGCAATGACTGGACGCCGGTGCGCGGCATGGGCGGCTGGATCAAGGGCACCAACGGCAAGTCCAACGGCGTGGTGCCGTTCCTGAAGGTGGCCAACGACACGGCGGTCGCCGTGAACCAGGGCGGCAAACGCAAGGGCGCAGTCTGCGCGTACCTGGAAACCTGGCATCGCGACATCGAGGAATTCCTCGACCTGCGCAAGAACACCGGCGACGACCGTCGCCGTACCCATGACATGAACACCGCGAACTGGGTACCGGACCTGTTCCTGAAGCGGGTCATGGAAGAAGGCCAGTGGACGCTGTTCAGCCCGGAAGAAACGCCGGACCTGCACGAGCTGTACGGCCTGCCGTTCGAAAAGCGCTACGCCGAATACGAAGCGCTGGCCGACCAGGGCCGGATCAAGAACTTCAAGCGCATTCCGGCACTGAACCTGTGGCGCAAGATGCTCTCGATGCTGTTCGAGACCGGCCACCCGTGGATCACCTTCAAGGACCCGTGCAACCTGCGCAGCCCGCAGCAGCATGTCGGCGTCGTGCACAGCTCCAACCTGTGCACCGAAATCACGCTGAACACCAAGGCCAACCAGGAAATCGCGGTCTGCAACCTCGGCTCGGTGAACCTGCCGGCGCACATCGTCGACGGCAAGCTCGATGTCGAGAAGCTGCAGCGGACGATCACCACCGCGATGCGGATGCTCGACAACGTCATCGAGTACAACTACTACTCGGTGGCCACCGCGCGGAACTCCAACCTGCGCCACCGCCCGGTGGGTCTCGGCGTGATGGGCTTCAACGACGCGCTGTTCAAGCTGCGCCTGCCGTACGAGTCCGCAGAGGCGATCGAGTTTGCCGACCGCTCGATGGAAGCGATCGCCTACTACGCGATCAAGGCCTCGGCCGATCTGGCCGTCGAGCGCGGCGCCTACGCCAGCTTCAAGGGCTCGCTGTGGGATCAGGGCATCCTGCCGCTGGACTCGATCAAGCTGCTCGCCGACGCCCGTGGCCAGTACCTGCGGCAGGACGTGCAGGAGTCCGGCCAGTTCGACTGGAACGGCCTGCGGCTGCAGATCAAGACGACCGGTATCCGCAACTCGAACACCATGGCCATCGCGCCGACCGCCACCATCGCCAACATCACCGGCGTGTCGCAGTCGATCGAGCCGGTCTACCAGAACCTGTACGTCAAATCGAACCTGTCGGGCGATTTCACGGTGGTCAACGAGTACCTCGCCAACGAGCTGAAGGCGCTGGATCTCTGGGACGAAGTGATGGTCCACGACCTCAAGTACTTCGACGGCAGCGTGCAGAAGATCGACCGCATTCCGGCCGACATCAAGGCGATCTACAAGACCGCGTTCGAGATCGACCCGAAGGTGCTGGTCGATGCCGGCAGCCGCCGCCAGAAGTGGATCGACCAGGCGCAGAGCCTGAACCTGTACATGGCCGCACCGAGCGGCAAGAAGCTGGACGAGCTGTACCGCCACGCCTGGCTGAGCGGCCTGAAGACCACGTACTACCTGCGCACCCTGGGCGCGACGCACGCCGAGAAGACCACCATCCAGGACGGCCGCCTGAATCAGGTCGGCAAGACCGCCGCCGCGCCGGCCGCAGGTGCTGCCGCAGCAGCGAAGCCGGCCTCGATGGCGGCGGCCAGCGAACCGGTGGCGCCGAAGGTCTGCTCGATCCTCGACCCGGACTGCGAGGCGTGCCAGTAAGGACGGCCCAGGCCGAACAGGCCGCGCCCGGCCGGATGCCGAACATCCGGCCGGGCCTTGTTGTCGATAGTGGCCCGCCGGTGCAGCGCGTCCGCAACGCGGCCGCTGCGCCCTCGAATCCGCTGACGAATTCCCCGCCACCTGCCCACCGCAACCGCGAGGCGGGTGTATAAATATCCATCTTTCAACGTTCAGAAATCCGGAGATCCACCATGCTTGACTGGGACGACGCCCCCGCAGCCCCCACCCTCGCCCCGCCGGTGCCGCCGATGGTCGATCCGATCCTCGCCGCACCGCGTGCGCCGGTCGCCACTGCCCGCCCGGCCTACGCCGCACCGGCGCCGAGCGCCACGCCGCGCGTGCCGGAAGCCAGCGAATTCAAGCTGACGCCGCCGCAGGCCAAGGCAGAATCCGGCGCCACCGGCCTGGAAGACATCACCATCGGCGCCCGCCGCATCCAGGTCGACGACAAGAAGATCATCAACTGCCGCGCCGACCTCAACCAGCTGGTGCCGTTCAAGTACGAATGGGCCTGGAAGAAGTATCTCGACGCCTGCAACAACCACTGGATGCCGCAGGAAATCAACATGAGCGCCGACATCGCGCTCTGGCAGGACCCGAACGGCCTGACCGAAGACGAGCGGATGATCATCAAGCGCTCGCTCGGCTTCTTCTCGACCGCCGACAGCCTGGTTGCCAACAACCTGGTGCTGGCTGTCTATCGCCACCTCACCAACCCGGAATGCCGCCAGTACCTGCTGCGCCAGGCCTTCGAGGAAGCGATCCACACGCACGCTTACCAGTACTGCATCGAATCCTTGGGCCTTGATGAAGCCGAAGTGTTCAACATGTACCGCGAAGTGCCGTCGATCCACGACAAGGCCGCGTGGAGCCTGCCGTTCACCCAGAGCCTGGCCGACCAGACCTTCCACACCGGCACCCCGGAGAACGACCAGCGCCTGCTGCGCGATCTGATCGCCTTCTATGTCGTCTTCGAAGGCATCTTCTTCTATGTCGGCTTCGTGCAGCTGCTGAGCTTCGGCCGCCGCAACAAGATGGTCGGCGTGTCCGAACAGATCCAGTACATCATGCGCGACGAGTCGATGCACATGAACTTCGGCATCGACGTGATCAACCAGATCAAGATCGAAAACCCGCACCTGTGGACCGCCGCGTTCCAGGAAGAAATCGCGCAGATGCTGCGCGAAGCCACCGAACTCGAAATCAAGTACGCCTACGACACCATGCCGCGCGGCGTGCTGGGCCTAAATGCCAGCCAGTTCAACGAGTACCTGAAGTTCGTCTGCAACCGCCGCTGCTCGCAGATCGGCCTGAAGCAGCTTTATCCGGGTGCCGAGAACCCGTTCCCGTGGATGAGCGAGGTCATGGATCTGAAGAAGGAGAAAAACTTCTTCGAGACCCGTGTGACCGAGTATCAGACGGGTGGGGCTTTGAGCTGGGATTGATTACGAAGAATTCGACGGCTTAACGAGTTAAAATTCGAGAAGAAGTTAATGCAGCGATACCTTAACAGCAGTGCGGCGATTTTTGCCGCACTGCTTTTTTTTTGCAGGCCAGAGGCTACATTGGCAGCCTCCAGCAATCAAAATTATTTCGGAACGCGCTTCACATACTCCGTAGTCGAAACGCGTAAAAGTATATTCGGAGGAGAGATAAAATTATTGCGCCCCTCAGGATTTGATCATTTCGGCACAGATCATGTTACTGAAGCCCTTCTAATTGAAGGAGCAATATCACGTGAGACACCGATCGCTGTCAATAATCTAATAAAAACAAATCCAAAAATTAAGGATGTCTACTTGGACAGCCCTGGCGGCGACCTGTTTGGTGGCATTCTTCTTGGTCAGACAATTCACAGCCAAGGTCTTTCGACAATTGTTTACAAGGGCGAATGCGCAAGCGCTTGTGCTCTTGCCTTTCTCGCCGGGTCAAAACGTTTAGTAATTACGCCGAGAGAAAAGTTTGGATTCCACCGTCAATACTACATAGTTGATCAAAAAATAAAATATGGCTCTTGGGAAAAAGATATTTCAACTATAAAAAATTATTTGAAATCAATAAGCGCCGATTTCATAACCCCAGAAGAAATCGTTGGGACCACTGGTCTTGTTACTTACACCAATGAGCGCTTGCGAGAGAAAGAAATTACAACTCAGTCGTTTGACGAATTCTATACGGAGATAGGTAACTATTTTTCTAGTAACACTGGATTTGAAAACTATATAGCCGATTGTTTCGACCGATTGGCAACTGGAGCAATGTTCCAATGCTCTGTAGATTTTCAATATCTCCGATCGAATAGTATCTTTCCACTCCGTTTGCCCGAAGTGATGCTGAAAGTTGCAGAGCGAGGCGTATCTCTCCAGCAAAAGAACAACGCGCTAGACGATGTTTACATAACCAATCTTGACCTTCTCTACTCTGAAATTGAATCCCAAGCGGATATATTGCGAATTGATTGCGTTGTATTCAATTCGGAGGAAGGCCATATTCAACAGACAGACTATCTGACTGGGCGACTGAAAGAGATCGCCGATTTAGTTCGTAAACCAGATGAAGCTATTCCAGAACCCGGCACCCCACTCCGATTTCCACTTGAATACGCAAAAATTTCTCTTGCTTTCCAACAGTATTGCGATGAAGTTAAGTCAGATGGCCTCCCGAAAAACTCTGTCTGGCGACCCAACAATCGTTGGGTATATATTTCTTCGGCTCTGAAAGGTACGACTAACGAGGACGCACTTCGCAATTGTGGAGATCTAACGAAATTCACAATGCTTGTGGGGAGAAGGCGAGATGAAGGATCAACCGAGCTTTCAATGCTTCGTATAATCAAAGATATGGCGCTGAGCCCTGTTCAAAGTGAAGTAAAGCCCTTGTTCAGAGCTATTGTCCGTTGGGCGTTTAGTCGGAAGCAGATTACCCCTGATTTACTTGCAAATCAGATAGAAAATAGTTGTATTAAGTCCGGCGGGTATGGTTTTTACCTAACCTACTGATGCTAATGACCTGCCGGTCGAAATTCGGACCGCGTGACTCTTAACATTCTGGCTCGCACCACTTTCATCCGCTGTCCGGCTCCGGCTCCGTCACCAACCTGACATTGGCTGCGACCAGCTGTGAAGGTGCCATGCCGAACAGGTCGCGGAACGCCGTGCTGAGGAGCGAGGAAGTAGCAAATCCGACTTCCAGCGCGGCATCGGTGAGGTTGCCGCCGACCGCGAGGCAGCGCAGCTCCTGTGCAATGCACCGCAATTGCCGGTAGCGACGGAAGGTAACACCGGTTGCGTCTCACAGTCTGTGCTGGAAACAGCTGGGCGACAGGGCGGCATGCCGCGCGGCGTGCGCCAGCGTCGGAAACTCCTGCGGCCTCGCGTTCACTGCACTGAGCCTAGCGTGGATCGAGGTCGGGCGCGTCTCGATATGGCGCATACCGATCGTGCCCAGGAATTCACGGCAATGCCGGAGCGCGGTTGCGCTGTCGACGGCTGAGGCGATGGCTTCGGCCATCGGTGCCAGCGCCTCGACGGCTGGTACGGCCGGGGCCGTGTGCGCAGCGAGATCACCGCTGGTGGCATCGACATACAGGAACAGTGGAATTAAAGGGGCCTGGCTCAATTTGTCGAAATGCCTGTGTCTTCTTAGGCTGCCAGCATCGCTGCTCTTTCGCTCTATCGCGCGAGTTACTTTCTTTTGACGCAAAAGAAAGTAACCAAAGAAAACAGACCCCATCGCTGCGTCGCCCAGCGAAAAGCCGCTGTCCTCGGCCCGACTGCTGCCGCAGTCGGGCGTTCGGGTTCGCGGCGAGCAATGCTCGCCAAGCGTGCGCCCCCTCACCCTGCGCTTCTCGGACCTGCCGGGGCTTTTCGACGCGCCATCCATGGCGCGGCGAAAAGGCTTCGGCTCCTGCCTCGCCCCCTGCGGGGCCCTATCCGTCAGGTCCTGCGATGCTCGGCGCGCTCAAGGGGGCCAACGTCAAACGCAACGGCAACAGCAACAGCAACGGCAACGGACGAAGCAACCGCACCAGCAAAATCAAAAGCGCTCTGGCGGCGGCTTCCGGCTTTTGATTCGGCTGTGGGCAGTTGTCTCGGCTTTTGATGCCGGCCCTCTGCATGACGCCGAGCATCGCAGCGGCTGCCGGTGCTGATCGGCATGGATGCCGATCAAGCGATGCCGGGCCATGGATGGCCCGTCATCGCGGGCACCGGCAGACGCGAGAAGCGCAGGGCATCGGATCGCGCTTCTGCTTCTCGCGATCCGACGGCATGCCGAGGACCTGTTTCTTTGCTTACTTTCTTTGCGCCAAAGAAAGTAAGTCGCGCGATAGCGCGAAACGCTGCACCTAGAGGAGCGAGGAAGGGCCAAGCTAAATTTGACCGGCACACTCAAACCGCAGCAGCCGACCGGGTTTTCGATCAGCATTGAGTGCGCGATCCAGAACGCTGGACATCGCGCATCTCCATCGGCCCGCTACCCCATGCCCACCCTCGACCTCGCCTTCATCCGCAGCCAGTTCCCCGCATTCTCCGAGCCCTCGCTGCGCGACACGGTGTTCTGCGAGAACGCCGGCGGTTCGTACACCGCCGGCACGGTGATCGACCGGCTGGGCGAGTACTACCGGCGGCTCAAGGTGCAGCCGTATTACCGCTATCCGGCGGCGCAGGAGGCTGGCGAGTGGATGGATGCCGCCTACGAAGCACTGGCGCCGTACCTCGGGGTGACGGCGGAGCATCTGCACTTCGGCCCGTCGAGCTCGCAGAACGCCTATGTGCTGGCGCAGGCGGTGCGGCCGCTGCTGCGGGCTGGTGACGAGATCATCGTCACCAACCAGGACCATGAGGCGAACAGCGGCGCGTGGCGGCGGCTGGCGGAGTTCGGCGTCACCGTGCGCGAGTGGCAGGTGGACCCGGCCAGCGGCCTGCTTGATCCGGATGCGCTGAAAGCACTGCTGAACGCGCGCACGCGGCTGGTTGCCTTCCCGCACTGCTCGAACCTGCTGGCGCACCTGAATCCGGTGGCGTCGATCTGCGCGCAGCTGCGCGCGGCCGGGGTGATCAGCGTGGTCGACGGCGTGTCGTATGCGCCACACGGCCTGCCGGATGTCACCGCGCTTGGCGCCGACATCTACCTGTTCTCGCTGTACAAGACCTTCGGCCCGCATCAGGGGTTGATGGTGGTGCGCCCGGCGCTGGCGGCGCAGCTGGCCAACCAGGGCCACGGCTTCAATGCCGATCAGCCCCGCAAGCGGCTGGTGCCGGCCGGTGCCGACCATGCCCAGGTGGCGGCGGCGCGCGGTGTTGCCGAGTACTTCGATGCCCTCGACCGCCACCACGGCGGCCAGGCCGATGCCGGCCGGCAGGCGCGGGTCCGGGCGCTGCTGCACCAAGCCGATCAGGAGCTGATGCAGCCGTTTCTCGACTGGCTGGACACGCGCCCGGACGTGCGCCTGCTCGGCCCCCGGCAGGCGCACCTGCGGGCGCCGACCTTCGCGCTGGATACCGGCGTGGAACCGGCGCTGCTGATTCCGCAGCTGGCGGCGCGCGGCATCCTGGCCGGCGCCGGCAACTTCTATGCGGTGCGGCTGCTGCAGGCGATGGGCCTGTCGCCGGCCCGGGGCGTGCTGCGGCTGTCGCTGGTGCACTACAACAGCCGCGATGACGTCACCCGGCTGACCACCGCGCTCGACGCGCTGCTGTAGCGCCGGCAGCGGCGGGCGCGGCTGCTCGTCGGCCGCCCTGCCAGCGCTGGCTGGCCTTCAGCGCAGCGGTCCGGCGCCGGCTTCGCGGCCGGCGAACAGCGCCGCCAGTTCCGCTTTCGGCAGGCTGGCGATGCCGGCCGGCCGCTCGGCCTCGCAGCGCGGGCAGCGGCACAGGAACTGGAAATCCTTGAGCAGCTGTCGGTTGCGGGCGAACCAGTCGAGCGCCAGGAACGATTCGTCGCCGAGGTAGTTCCAGCAGATCGCCTCGCCGCGACGGATCGGCCGGGTGGCCAGCAGCAGTTCCGCCAGCGGCTGGCGCGGCGTGGCACCGAGCCGGGCATTGGGATCGCAGGAGTGATTGGAGCGGCTGACGATCGGCCAGATGCCGTAGCCGATCACGCCGCCCTGCGCATAGCGGATGTTGTTGGCCGCCACCCGGTGATAGAGCTGGGCCAGCTTCTTCGGGTTGCGCTTGTGCTGGCGCGCCAGCGCGTCGAGCGTTTGCAGGTCGCGGCTGCCGAGCGTCCAGGTGGTCAGCTTGAAGTCTTCGGCCACCACCCGGGCGTGGACGTCGTCGCTGGCCAGGATCGATGCCAGCAGCAGCATCGGCGCCTCGTCTTCCTCGTCCGCCTCGATGCTGACGAAGGCGATCGGAAACTCCGCCGCCAGCAGCGCGCCGGCCTCGACGTCGGCATCCGCCACCAGCTGCATCTCCCCACCCCAGCGCGCCAGCCGCACGCGCGGCGCGTCCTGTCCGACGACGGTCATCGACGCCACGTCCTGTTGCCAGCCTGCATGCTGCGGATTCCTTCGACCCTGCCCGAACGACGGTGCGGCGCAGTCTAGTGCAGCGCGTGCAGCAGATCGTGAGTGCGCTGCACTAGCGACGTGCCTGCAACCGGGTGCGCACGGCATCGGAACTGACTGATTCGACAGTCAGAGCACCGCCTGCGATTTGCGTAGTCTCCGGTGCAGGCACCGCTCCGGCCTGGCTGCGCAGCGGCATCCGCAGCCCCGGACCGGTGCCACCTCTTCAGCCTTTTTCAGGCCACTTCTCGGGCCATCTCTCTGGCCGTTGCTGTGGCGCTTGTGCCTTGCGGATGACCGGCGATGCCCAGTCTCGAAGCACGGATGGTGATGTGGTGGATGCGCTGGGCGCGGCTGCGCCGGCAACGCGCCGCTCAGCGTGGCGGTAGCGCCGCACCGGTGCCGGCCCGGCCGTCCGCCGGCCTGCTGCGGCGGCTCGAGATTCGCGAATCGACGCTCGACGGCCAGCCGCTGTACCGGATCACCGCAGCCGCGTCCGCCGCGGCGCCGGCTGGCCGGATCCTCTACCTGCATGGCGGCGCCTACGTGCGGCCGATCAACCGGCATCACTGGCGTTTCATCGCCGACCTGGCCCGCCGCAGCGGCTGCGAGATCGTGGTGCCGCTGTACCCGCTGGCGCCGCGCCACAGCGGCCTGAGCGCCTTCCGCTGCGTGGCCTCGGTCTATCGAAAGGAAGCGGACGGCACGCTGCCGCTGATCCTGATGGGCGACTCCGCCGGTGCCGGGCTGGCCGTGGCGCTGGCCGGCTGGCTGCGCGATCACGGCCTGCCGCCGCCGCGCCGGCTGCTGCTGCTGTCGCCCTGGCTCGATGTCGCTGTGCCGCATCCACAGGCGATGGCCCTGCAGCCGGCCGATCCGATGCTGTCGCTCGACGGCCTGCGCCGCGCTGGCCGCGCCTATGCCGGTGCGCTCGGCGTCGACCATCCGCTGATCAGCCCGGCGCATGGCGATCTGCGCGGCCTGCCGCCGATGTCGATGTACGTCGGCGGACGCGAACTGCTGGGGCCGGATGCGCTGGCCTATGCCGAACGGCTGCGGGCGGCCGGCGGCAGTGTCGATGTGCATCACGCGCCGACGATGATGCATGTCTGGCCGCTGCTCGATTTCCCTGAAGCCCGCGCCGCCCGCGTCCGGATCGCCGCGCAGGTGCGCGCCACGCTCGGCGGCACGGCGCACGACGCCGAACCGCCCACGCTGGGCCGACCCGCCGCCGCCTGAGCACCGCCCCGGCCGTCGGCCGGCACCTGCTGCATCAGGCGCGATCCGGCGCATGGCCGGATCGCGCCCCGGTCATCAGAGCCAGGCCTGGCGGAAGTCGCGGGCGTAGTCGGCAAAACGGCGCGGCGGCTGGCCGGTGATGGCCGCCACTGCGTCGGTGATGCGCTCGGCATAGCCCTGCTTGAAGTAGCCGAGGATCAGGTTCAGGAAGGTCGCGTAGTCCGGCGGCACACCCGCCGCCAGCAGCCCAGCAAGCATCTGCTCCGGCGTGATCTCGGTGTAGCGGATGTCGCGGCCGGTTTCGCGGCTCAGCAGCGCGGCCACCTGGTCGTGGTCCAGCGCTTCCGGCCCGGTCAGGTCGAAGGCGCGGCCGACCTGGCGGTCGCTGACCAGCAGCTCAGCGGCCACATCGGCGATGTCGCGGGCATCGATGAAGCTGCCGCGTGCGCTGCCGGTCGGCAGCAGGATGCGGCCCTGCTCGCGGATGCCGTGCAGCCAGAAGGTGTTGAAGTTCTGCATGAACCAGTTCGGCCGGATCACGTTCCAGGCCAGCCCCGAGGCCTGCAGCTGCTGCTCGGCGCGGAACAGCGGCGCGGCGGGATCGGCATCGGCGCCCATCGCGCTCATCAGCACCAGCTTGCCGAGACCGGCGGCCTGGGCGGCGTCGATGAAGCCGCCCAGCAGCGCGTGCTGGTCGGCATGACCGGGCGGCGACAGCAGGAACGCGGCATCGACGCCAGCCAGCGCCGCCGCCACGCCGTGGCCGCTGACCAGGTCGAGATGCGCGTCTTCCGGCCCGCTGGCTGGCCGATGGGTGCCGCGAACCACCTGCTGGCCGCGCAGGCGCAGGGCCGTGACCAGCGAGGAACCAACGGTGCCGTGGGCACCGACCACCAGAATTCTGGACATTGCGTACTCCGATTGGGGATGGACCGTGCGGCCATCTTCGATCGGCATCTCCGTACGGAAAATGGCTTCAAGTCCGTCTAGAATGTCTATGCGTCCGGGAAGGGCGCTGACCAGGAACCGTCATGGATCTGCTCGCCGATGTCCTGCACCAGGCCGGGCTGCGCCGCCGCCTGCTGCACGCCCGGGCGCTGCCGGCCGGCGTGGCGCTGCGCTTTCCCTGCGAGCGCAGCCTGGCGTTCCACGTCGCGCTGGCCGGTCCGCTGTGGCTGCATGCCAGCGGGCTGCGCGAACCGCTGCGGCTGGACAGCGGCGATATCGTGCTGATGGCGCGCGGCTGCGAGCACCGGATCGCCCGCCAGCCGTCGCTGGCCGGGCTGCCGGAAGTGGCGATGTCGGTCTCCGGGCCGACGCCGGTCCCCGGTGCCGATAGCACTGCCGCGCCGACGCTGGTCAGCGGCGCCTACCAGCTGTGGAACCGGCCGGTGCATCCGTTCTTCGCGGCGCTGCCGGACTGGCATCTGCTGCGCGCCGACGCGCTGCCGCAACAGGGGCCGGTGTCGCGGGCGCTGTCGCTGCTGACGCCGGAAATCGCAGCGGCGGAGGCCGGCGCCGGCCTCGCGCTGCACGCCGTGACCGACCTGCTGTTCGTCTACCTGATGCGTGACCTGCTGGATCGCCACGCGCCGGCGACCGGCCTGCCGCTGGCACCGCGCGACGATGCCGTGCGCCGCGCCGTGGCCCTGCTGCACGGCGACTGCGCCCGCGCCTGGACGCTGGAAACGCTGGCGCACGCCGTCGGCCTGTCGCGCACGCTGCTGGCCGAACGCTTCCGGCAGACCATCGGCGACACGCCGCTGAACTACCTGCGCAGCCTGCGGCTGCAGCAGGCGATGCGCCTGCTGGTCGACACCGACGCGCCGCTGGAACGGGTGGCGATGCAGGTGGGCTACCAGGACGCCTTCAGCTTTTCCAAGGCTTTCAAGCGGCTGGTCGGCAGTGCGCCCGGCGAGTTCCGCCGCCGCGATGCCGGCGAACGCGAACACCCGTGGCGGTTCGCGCCCGGCGAGCGGCTGCCGTCGCCTCAGACCGCCGCGCCGCCGCCGCGCTGAGGCGCGCTCAGGCCGAGCGGGCCGCCAGCCAGTCGCCGACTTCCGGCCAGATCGCCTTCGGGGCCTGGCTGCCGGACACGATCGCCATGTGCCCGCCCGGCGCGTCCAGCACCCGCACGTCGCGGCTCGCCGCGAAGCGCAGCAGCGCCTTGGCGCAGGCCGGCGTGACGATCGGGTCGCCGCGACCGGCGACCAGCAGCAGGTTGGCGTCGATCGCCTCCAGCCGCGCCTCGCAGCCGGCGATCGGCAGGCGGCCTTCGGCCAGGCAGTTGTCGGTCCACAGGAACTGCACCACGTCCTGAATCACGCCACCCGGGTAGGCCACCATGTCGTCGAGAAACGCGGCATTGGTGGCATGCGCGGCCACCTTGTCGCGGTCGTCCAGGTCGGCCAGCAGATCGAGATACGGCCGCAGGCTGGCGACCGGCGCGGTCAGCTTGTAGAGCACGCTGTTGAACCAGCCCGGCGCCCGCCACCAGCGTGGCGGCGTGGCGTGCGGGCGCAGGCCCGGCAGCCGGCCGAGCCGCCGCACGACACGGCCCAGCCGGCGGTACTGCTGCCCGAGCACGCCGTTGTCGTGGTAGTCGCAGGGGGCGCCGAGCAGCACCAGGTTGCGGATGTCGCGGTCGCCGCTCCAGGCCGTGTACGCGTAGGCGAACAGGCCGCCGAAGCTCCAGCCGTGCAGCGACAGCGCCTGCTGGCCGGCATCGGCGCGCACCCGCGCCAGCAGTGCCGGCAGCCATTCGGTGATGTAGGTCGACAGCCGCCAGTGATCCTGCGCCGGCCCCGGACGCCCCCAGTCGATCAGGTAGACACGGAAGCCGCGCGCCAGCAGGTCGGCGATCAGGCTGCGCTGCGGGAACAGGTCGTAGATCGTCATGTTGACCGCCAGCGGCGCCACCAGCACCACCGGCACCGCGTGCTGCACCGGCGCCGTGGCGGCCGGCGCGTAGGCCCGCAGGCGGACGATGCCGTCCTCGTGGATCAGCGTGTACGGCGTGCGTTCCGACTGCACCAGCTGGCGCGCGTCGAACAGGCGGTCACGCAGGTTGACGAGGCGGCGGGCAGCACGCGCGCTGCGCGCCGGGCGGCGGGATTTCGGAACGGCGGACATCGGCTGGGCGTCTCGACGGCGGAACGGGGGCCGATTGTGCACGATCGTTCACGAAAATCGGCATTCCCCGCCGCGGCGGACCCCGATTGCAGCGGCCATCGCCGGTTCAACCGGATGCGTCCTCGACCAGACCGCCGCCGCCCGACCGGCCGGCGGATGCCGCGCGCTACCAGCGCCGGACGCGGCCGGTATCCAGGTGGACGAACTGTTCGCGCGGGTAGTAGCCGACCCCGCCGGCCTTCAGCAACAGCGCCGCGTCGCGCAGATCGGCCAGCGGCACGCCGGCCAGCCGCACGTCGATCGCCTGCCCCTGCAGGTGCAGGCTGTGGCTGGCCACGCCGCCGCCTCGGGTCTTGCGCAGGCGCTGGTTGGTGGCCGGCGAGCGGTAGCCGGAGATCACCTCGAAGCAGGCGCCCGGCTGGTCGCCAAGGCCGAGCACCCGGTGCACCCGATGCAGCAGGTCGAACAGCGCCGGATCGATGCGGCCGACATCGCCGCTGTAGTGATCGCGCAGGAAGCGGTTCAGCGAGCCGAGCGCCTCGGGCAGGTACTGATCGCCCCGGGCGTAGACCTGTTCGATGCGCTCGCCGGTGTGGGTGTGGTGCATGGTCAGCAGGCGCAGGCCGGCAGCGGCGGGCCCGGTACCGGCGAAGGCGGCGGCTGGCGGCGCGGCGACGGCCGGCAGCAGCGCCCCGGCAGCGCCGGCCAGCTGGCGCAGGAAGCGCCGACGCGGGCCGCTGTGAAGATCGTCGGTCATGGCGTGTCGGCTCCAGAAGCGGGCGGGGCATCGGCCGACCGCCTCGGGCGCTGGCGCAGCGCCTCGTCGAGCAGCCGGTCGTGGCCGTAGATGTCGTCGAAGAAGTGGATGCGACCCTGTTTCACCAGCGCCGTGCCGTAGGCGATCAGCACCGGGATCGGTTCGTCCAGCTTCAGGGTAGCCGACTTGCCGGCGGTCATCGCTTCGCTGATCCGCGCCTCGGTCCATTCCGGCATGTTCTTCAGCACGAACTCGGCCAGCGCCAGCGGCCGTTCGACGCGGATGCAGCCGTGGCTGAAATCGCGCCGTTCGCGGGCGAACAGGCCCACCGACGGCGTGTGGTGCAGGTAGATGTTGTCGCGGTTCGGGAACACGAACTTGATGTCGCCGAGCGCATTGCGCTCGCCCGGGCGCTGGCGGATGCGGGCGCCGCCGCGCAGCACCGCATCGAGCCCGGCCTTGTCGAGCGCGGTCTGCACGCTGCCGTCGGCAAGCACGAACTCGTAGCCTTCGCGGGCCCATTCGCCGGGCTGGCGGCGCAGCTTCGGCACCAGTTCGGCTTTCGCGATCGACGGCGGCACGTTCCAGTACGGGCTGAACTCGATGTAGCGCATCGCTTCGTCGAACAGCGGCGTGCGGGTGTCGAGCGCCTTGCCGACGATCACCCTCATTTCCTCGCGCACGTCGACACCGCCGTCGCCGACCTCGTAGGCGCGCAGCACGAACTCGGGAATGTTGATGACGATCATCCGCTGCGCCTGCAGCAGCGGCGTCCAGCGGGCGCGCTCCAGGGTCAGCTCGATCTGGTGCACGCGGCTCGACGGCGTCACCCCCAGCGCCGCGATGCTGGCCTTGCCGAGCACGCCATCGGCGGGCAGTCCGTGGCGCGCCTGGAAGCGGCGCATCGCCCCGACCAACGGCTCGATGTAGAACAGCGGCGCGACGGTGGCGGTGGCATCGAGATCGCCGAGCGCCCGCAGCCGCTCGGCCAGCCGATCGACGCCGGACCAGGTCTGGCCCGGCACCAGCTTGCCGGGCTGGTTGCGGCCGGCGCCGGGCAACGCCGGCAGCGGCAGCTGCCAGGCGCTGCTGCTGGCGGCCAGCTGCCGGTATTCGGCCAGCGCCACCCGCAGCCGGCCGTAGGCCGGCACCTGCGGCGCCAGCGCGGCAGCCACGGCCGGC
The DNA here is from genome assembly GCF_051860985.1 of Nevskia sp. Classification (NCBI taxonomy): domain Bacteria; kingdom Pseudomonadati; phylum Pseudomonadota; class Gammaproteobacteria; order Nevskiales; family Nevskiaceae; genus Nevskia; species Nevskia sp. Next base: position 49,507 of record NZ_JBIMKV010000022.1, read on the forward strand.
AGCCGGTGCCGGGCGACCGCTTCGTGGAGCAGCAGTCTCAGGTCGAAATCCGGCTGCACCGTCTGCGCGAAATCCTCGTGGAGGAGTGCCGGATCGATGCGGCCGAAATGCAGGTCGTGCAGGTAATGCAGCATTGCCGCCGTCAGCGCCGCATCGAGCGCCGCCTGCGCAGGCGCGTTCAGCGGACCGACGGCCTCGGCATGTGCCACCGCCCGTTGCAGGCCCGCCGCATCGTAATCCTCGGCACTCAGCCCGTGCTCGGGCGCGGCAACCAGCAACGCCACCGCTTGCCCTGCCTCGGTCCGCAGCCGGCCATCGCCGGCGAACCAGACCGGCTCGCCATCGACCGTCTGCGGAGCGGGCGCGGTTGCCGCCTCCGCCAGGGGGGTCGAGGCATCGGCAGCTGTCGACGAGTCGTCAGCCGAAGCGAGACCGGCGATCGACAACAGCAGAACGAAGCCGGCGGCACACCGCTGGCGATACCGCGAGGGCAAGGGGGTCATGTCCGCATTCTGAACGCTGAGGGACGACAGTGTCCGCGAACGACACTGACGGTTTGACCAGATTTTGATGACGTCATTTTCAGTATTCACAGGCAAGTGCGGCGGATCACATTCGTTCACAAAATATTCTTGCGAAGTGCACATCCGTTTACTAGCTTGCCGTTACCCGCCACTCCTGGCGCGCAGAAACGGAGACGTCATCGTGAGTACCCGCCCCTTTTCCCTGTTGGCCAGCAGCTTGTTGTTGATCACGCTCAACCTTCCGGCACAGGCGCAGCAGAGCCATGTATCCGGCTCGGCGTCGGCACGGCTGGGTGTCGATGTCGGCGTCAGCGCCGGCGGCGTGGATCATCGCCCGCTGCGCGATCGCGACGATGAAGACCGCTACGGCAGCTATCACCGCTACGGTGGCAATGATCGTTATGAGGACGATGGTCGCGACGACTACCGCCCACAGCCGGGCCGCCGCTTTGTCGGCGGCATCATCGGTGGCGCGCTGGGAGTCGCCGGCGATGCGACCCGCGGTGCGTTGTCGATTGCCGGCGATGCCACCCGCGGCGGGATCGGCATTGCCCGCGACGCGACGCGCGGCAGCCTCGGGCTGGCTCGCGACGTGACACGCGGCACGGTGGGCGTCGTGGCAGGCCACAACGGTGCCAGCGGGCGCGGTCAGGGTCGCGTGGTACCGCGCAATCAGGCGGGCGCTGGCGTTGACCTGCGCGTCGGCGTGGGCGTCCAGGCGGGAGCCGGCGCAAACGCTGATGACCGCCGGCGGGCACCGTATCCCCGCTAGTTGCGCCCGCGTTCCCGTATGCAAAACCGCCGCTTGGCCTTGGCTTGGGCAAGCGGTACCGCGCGGCTCATGGCGACTTGCTGATGCCCTTCGGCCAACGCAAGCGCCGGTCGCGCTGCCGCCCGAGATGACGTCAGCACGCACATCCGGGCGGCGGTTGCGGTCGCCAGCCCGTTCGCCCACTCGGATACCGCAGGCAACGTGAGGTTCCTGTCTCGCCGCATCGTGCTGTCGAGGCATGGCGGCAACCACTTCTTTAAGGCCGCGCAATGCCTGCAGCGGCATGCGCGGCATTGGGGCGTGCCCGGTTCTGCGGCGCTTCGCGGCGATGGCGGTGTCATCCCGCCCATACTGGTGCCCGGTGGTGATCGTCCGGACCGCCACCTTCCTCCGAACGAGGCCTCCGATGACCGCCACGATCACCCTCCATCTGACTGCCTACCGCAGCCGTGCGCTGATGCTGCAGCGCGAGGGCCGTGACGCCGAAGCGGCCTACGACACCCATATCCGCGACTACCTGCGCTATCTCGCAAGCGAAGCCACCAAGGCCGGCTATGTGCTCGAGACAGACCACGGCGAGGGCAGCGCCTACTCGATCCATGCGGACTCCCATGACATGAAACAGCGTGCGCACGATTGGCTGGCAACGCTGCCCGACATCTGGAACTGGATTCCCTAAGCGACACGAACAGCGCCATTCCCGGCGCTGTTTCATCGTCTTTCTGCGTCGCCATCGTGACCCACGTCGCAGACGCCGCCGCAGGATGATCATCCTTGCACCAAGCTTGCTTGGAAAATTTCGGGCAATAACGATATGCGGCATCGCGGCGCGCGAAGGCGCAGCGGCGTGCTTTCCCTCTCTCGACACTTCACGCGTTGACCGGATGAACACCAAGACCTTGATGGACGGAAACACGCGGTGCCTGGCAACGGCCCTGCGTCGATCGAGTCCACAAACCGGGACGCCGTCGGGCGCTGCGCCCGGCTCTCCCCTCCCCATGCGGGTGGCACTCGCACTGCTGGCATTGCTGGTGCTGGCGCCGGTGCGGACCGCGATGGCGGCCAAGCCGACGGTCAGCATCGACGATGTCCAGATGCTGGAAGGCGAGCGGAAGCTCGTGAAGAGCACGATGACCTTCACCCTGTCGCTATCGGAAAAGGCCAGCGAACGGTTTTCGGTGCGGGTTGCCACCACGAATGGCACTGCAAACGCAGGCAGCGACTACGACTCTGCCAGCGGCGTGGTCCGCTTCCGGCGCGGCCAGATACGGCAGACGTTCTCGGTCAAGATCAACGGCGACGCCACCGCAGAGCCAGACGAAACCTTCTTCGTCGATCTGTCGAGCCCGGACGGCCTGCTGCTCGGCAAGCGGCGCGGCACCGGCACCATCCTCGACGACGACACGCCGGCGCCGGAAGTGGCGCTGTCGGTCGCCGATGCCACCGTCAGCGAGGGCAATGGCGAGCGGCGCAGCCTGCGCTTCGCGGTGACCGCGCAGCCGGCGCCGAAGTCGACGGTGACCGTCAGCTATGCAACCGCGAACGGCAGCGCCAAGGCAGGCAGCGATTACGTCACCACCTCCGGCACGCTGAGCTTCGGCGCCGGCGTCGGTTCCCAGATCATCGAGGTGCCGGTGATCGGCGACACGGTGGCCGAGAACGACGAGACACTGACCGTGACGCTGAGCGCGCCGACCGGCCGGGCACGACTGGATCGCGCCCAGGCGACCGGCACGATCGTCGATGACGACCAGGCCGCGCCGGCGACGCCGAATCCGTTCGCCTTCACGGCCCGCGCCCATCTGGAACCGGGCAGCAGCGAAACCAGCGAGCCGGTGCAGATCCTCGGACTGACGACGGCGGCGCCGATCTCGATCCGCGGCGGTCGCTACAGCGTCAACGGCCAGCCGTTCACCGATGTGCCCGGCAACATCGGCAACGGCGACATCGTGGAAGTGCAGGCGCAGACGCCGGCCAGCTACGGCGCCAGCGCCAGCGCGCGCCTGACCATCGGCACGGCGGCTGCGGATTTCACCGTCGAGGCGCGCCCGCGCGACACCACGCCGGAGCCGTTCGCCTTCGCGCCGGTGTTCGCGGCCGCCGCCGGCGGCAGTGTGTCCAGCGCGCCGGCGACGGTGTCCGGCATCGATCCGGGCACGCCGATCTCGGTGACCGGTGGCGCCTACCGGATCGATGACGGCCCCTGGCTGACGACGCCGGGCACGGTGTCCGCCGGCCGCCAGGTGCGCGTCATGGTGACCGCCGGCAGCAGCGGCAGTGTCAGCCGCGCCGAGTTGCGGATCGGCACGCTGTCGGCCGGCTTCGCAGCGACCACGGCTGATGGCAATGCGACACCGCGCGCGTTCTCGTTCGCGGCCGCGCCGGGCTTTCCGCTGCTGCTCGCCGAAAGCGCAACGGTCACCGTCGCCGGCCTCGCCGCGCCGGCCCGGGTCCGCGTCGGCAATGGCCGCTACAGCATCAACGGCGGCGCCTACACGACGCTCGACGGCGTCGTCGTCAACGGCGATCGCCTGCGGGTGGCGCTGATCGCCGCGCCCAACCTCGACGACCGGCAGGACGCGACGCTGACGCTCGGCAGCTACGCGACCCGCTTCAGCGTCACCACCTCGGCGCCGGAAGACCGCGCGTCCGACGCGATCCAGCTGCCGTCGATCAGCACGGCCGCGATCAACAGCGCCGTGATCACGCCGCCGATGACGATCCGCGGCATCAATGTCGCGGTGCCGATCAGCGTGTCGTCCGGCCTGCGCTACAGCCTCAACGACGGGCCATTCACCGGGGCCGCCGGGATGGTGCGCTGGGGTGACAGCCTGCGGCTGCGGATCGACACCGGCCCGGACTACGGCCGGCGCTACACCGGCGACGTCACCATCGGCAACGGCACGACCAGCTGGCAGGTTCGCAGCCAGCTGTCGCCGGCGCGTCCGGCACGGTTCACGCTGAGCCCGGCTTCGATCTACACCAACGGCCTGGTGCTGCCGGGCTCGGTGCAGACCACCGAACCGGTCACCGTCAGCGACGCCGACGGACCGCAGACGGTATCGGCGAGCAACGCCCAGTACCGGATCAACGACGGGCCTTACCGCAGCGGCGCCGGGACGGTCCGCAACGGTGACCGGATCACGCTGCGGGCGGTCATGCCGTCGACCTACTCGGCCGATCAGGTCATCAGCCTGAGCATCGGCTCGACCAGCGCCAGCCTGACGCTGAGCACCACGATCGACGCGGTCGCCAACACGCCGACCACGTTGTCCGGCGCCAGCGAAAGCCATGTCGTGCGCAGTGACGGCATCGTTCCGCTGCGCGCCTTCGTCTTCAAGCCGGACGGCTGGCGGACCTCGGACCGCCGCGCCGCCTACATCGACTGGAGCGGCGGCGGCTGGGCGCGGAGCGGCGTGCCGATGTCGCGATCGAAATTCTGGGCCGACCAGTACGGCATGGTGGTGATCGCGCCCGACCAGCGCGTCAACGACCGCTTCGGCACCTACGCCTACGTGCACGCCGACGACGCACGCCGCGTGCTGAAGTGGGTGCAGGACCATGCCGGCGAACTCGGTATCGATCCGGCACGCGTCGTGGTCACCGGCACCAGCTCCGGCGGCGGCAACGCCACCTGGGCGGCGCTGCTCGACCCGCCGGCCACGACCGCGATCGGCAGCTCGCCGCCCGTTCGGGCCGCAGCCGTGGTGCTGCGCTCGGGCGTGACCTCGACTGCGGATGACGCCGCGCTCGGCCGATCGCAGCTGGCCCGCTTCGGCCGTTTCGTCGACGCGATCAGCCCGGATCGCGACATCGACGCTGGCATCGCGCCATTCCTGCTGTTCCACGGTGACGCCGACGTGGTATTCGCCCAAACCGCCAACCTGCGCCTGTGCAGCCAGATTCGCACCCGGGGCCGGATCTGCGATTTCCACAATCAGGCCGGTCTCGGCCACGACTGGGCAAACGACAGCACCAAGCTCGCCGAATCGCGCAGCATCGAGGTCGACTTCCTGAACCGGATCGGCGTGCTGCCATCCCTGCGCTGACCGCCGGCCAGCGGCACGGCCACCGCTGCTCGCTGTCGCCGGGACGGGCGGGCGGCATAGGCGGTCGCTTCCGGCCGGCCACCGGTCTGAATGACCGACAACCCGAGCGCCGGTTTGCCGCGATAATCTGACGAAGGCGTCGGGCCTGCACGGCAGGCCCCCCCCCGGCGGGAAAAACCAAAAAAAACCGGGGGAGGGGTGGCGCGCGTGTAACGCGGGCGCCGGCGCGCGCCCCAGCCGGTGGGGCAAGCCCACCGCCCC
>NZ_JBIMKV010000023.1:0-50986 GCF_051860985.1 Nevskia sp.
CGGTGCGTAACGCGTCAACTTGTTCATGGCTTCATCCTCTCAAGGTTTGAAGCCTCCGAGAAAGACGGGGCGGTTCATCACGGAAGCCATCGCGGGATGCAGCACGATCGCCCCGCCGAGAACAGTCGCGGAACGACGGAACCGCCATCACCATGCAAGCCCTCGCGTGGACAACCTGTGCACAGCGGTCGCTCCGCTACGGGCTTTTTGGGGAGCCCTTCGCTGCGCTGCTGCACACAGGTTGCCCACTCGGGAAACCATCAGCATGCTGTCGCCTTTGACGACAAGTTGTCGGCACTCCGCATGAACCGTTGTTCGTTCCTGCGCGATGCCGGCGTCAACAGATTGGGGAGAACGATGGCGAAGGCCGAGGCGACGGTAGAAGAACTGGTTTCGATGATCGAGCGTGGCGAACTGAGGTTGCCTGAGATGCAGCGGCAGTACGTTTGGCGCTCAACTCGCGTTCGCGATTTGCTCGACTCCCTGTATCGCGGTTATCCGTCCGGGGCGATCCTTCTGTGGGAAACCGACGAGGCGGTTCCGTTGCAATCTTTCGCCGTCAGCCAGTCAGCCAACCCGTACCAATCGACGCGCCTTCTGTTGGACGGACAGCAACGGCTGACCTCGCTCTCTGCTGTCATCCGTGGTGCGCCCGTGTCGGTACGAGGCCGCGTCCGGCCCATCGAATTGTTGTTCAATCTGGATCACCCGGATCAGCTCGCCGTCATCACGGAAGTTGACGAAGGTGATGACGAAGATGAGGACGACGACACGCAGCTTGTCGGCGACGATGCTGACTCTGACGAGGACGAGTTGCTGCGCCGGTTCAACAAAATGACATTCGTCGTTGCCACGCGGAAGCTCGAACAGTTGCCGCAGTGGGTGAAGGTTTCCGAGGTGTTCAAGACCGACAGCGACGCACCATTCTTGAAGCGTGCGGGCGTTGCCGGATTCGACGACGAGCGCTACGAATAATACAGCCAACGCCTCGCCAAGCTGCGTGGAATCCGGAAGTACGTCTACCGCATGGACGTGCTCGAACGCACGCTGTCGTATGACGAGGTGACGGAGATTTTTGTTCGCGTGAACTCGCTCGGCGCGAAGCTCCGCAGCTCCGATCCGGCGCTTGCGCAGATCACGGCGAAGTGGCGCAGCTTGCTTCAAATCTTCATGAACTTTCAGGCCGAGTGCAGGCCAGGCGCTTGGTTCGCAGCGTGATCGCCGGTTTCGTCAGTGCCTCATACCTTCCGATAGGTGATACCCGAAATTCGCTCTGGTAGCCAAATGAGGACTGGCGCGATACCGAGGAAGAGCAGCAACCATTCCCTGGAGTGGTGGGCATTGCCTGTGTCGAACCCGTAGGCAGTTGCCGCGCCGACCGCCAACAAGACGAAATAGGGTCCCGTGAGATAGCAGTGCAGCCGGTGACAGCGCGCAGCGTTGACGAGGCAGGCAACGCCCATGACGAAACAGGCCGCCGCACCCATCAGAAGAAGCGCTGGGAGCCGATCAGCGCCGACGAAGGCGCCTGCGGCAATGCTGCCGGGAACGAGCCAGAACGCGAGGACATGCGACGGCCTGCGGACGCTATCGCAGCGTCGAGGGTCAGTCGCCGGATCGGCCACAGCATCGACTCTGCTGCTGAATCGGAGGGCACTTCACAGAGCCGAACGAGCAGAACACACAGCAGTCACCTGGGTTCGGCCGCAGGAGCGTCTTGCAGTGGCTGCACTCGTAGAAGAACTGGCAGGCATCCGCCGGCATGGTCTCGGATTTCGAGAGCCCGCATCGCGGGCAGGTAATCACCGATTCGAACACGATGGTGTTCACGGCCGGCGTCACTTCTGCACGGTCGACGGATACCCTGCGTTCGTCGTCGCGGCTGTCAGGTCGGCAGACTTCGCCTTGTCCGCATCGTAGGTGACGCGCGCCGTCTTCTTCGCGAAGTCGATGCTTACGTCGCTCACGCCCGAAACGTTTTGCAGAGACTTCTTCACGGTGATCGGACACACCGCGCAAGTCATATTTTGAACATCGAGCGTGACCGTCTGCGGGGCCATCGCGGAGGCGGCCAGTGGCAGCACCGTGAGGGCCAGCAACGTCAAGAAAGGGTTGCGCATGGGGAATCTCCGTTTCAGTAGAACAGCGGGGCCAGCAGGGGTACCGCAAGCAAGCCGAGCAACAGGACGCCGACGATCCAGAAGATCAGACGCTGGCGCTTGATGGTGGTCGGATCGGCGCATGGCGTGCCCGGCGCGCAGACCTGTGGCACGAGGTAGAGCTGACGAAATGCGAGGCCGAGAAATGCCAGCGTCAGGGCGATGAAGATCGGACGGTAGGGCTCCATTGCCGTCAGATTGCCAATCCACGATCCGCCGATGCCGAGGGCCAGCAGTACCAGCGGCCCGACACAGCACACTGACGCGCCGATGGCGGCAGCGACACTGGCGAGCAGCGAGGTTTTCCCAGTGAGTTGCATCTGTCGCGTCCTTGATCCGGTGAACCAGGTGGTACTCTAAACCCCGTACCAAGGTACGGAGTCAAGGAGCAGGCGATGGTGACGGGACTGACGATTGGCAAGCTCGCGGAAGCGGCTGGCGTGAATATCGAGACGGTGCGGTATTACCAGCGGCTGGGCCTACTCGACGAACCGCCAAAACCATGTGACGGTTATCGTCGGTATTCCCCTCAGCAAGCCAAGCAGCTTCGCTTCATCAAGCGGGCACAGGGCCTCGGCTTCTCGCTGTCTGAGGTCGGCGGCCTGCTCAAACTGGAGACCGCCTGCATGTGCGCCGACACGCGGGAACTGGCTGTACGCAAACGGGCGCTCATCGAACAGCGAATGGGCGATCTCGCGGCAATGCATGAAGCGCTGACCGGCCTGATCCAGCAGTGCGATGCCGGTGATGGCGGGGATGCCTGCCCCATCATTGAGGTGCTCGCGGCGGCTTGAGCGGGAGCTTCATATCCCCGCGCGGAAACAGCGGCGTCGTCGGTTGGGGTACGCGACTGGATCTCATGGCTGAATATCAACAATGCGGCGGTCACCCTGCGGGCCTGCTGCGCCAGTTGGAGGCGGATTACGGTGCCTTGGTCGATCACTGAATCCCTCGCGCCGATCCTTGCCGTTGACACTTTGTATGAAGTGTCAACGATCAGGGCGTCTTTGCCCTGGTCAAACCCCGTGTTCGACCCAAAACCAGCCGTCTTGATGACCGATCCGTTGACAGTTTTCCTATGAAGTGTCGTTTTGCTCGCATGACTTGCTCGGAATCACCATGACGCCCTTCGTGCCGCTGGAAGAAATGATCGAGGGCTCCGACCGACTGCATGCCGAGCTGGCTGGCCACCTCGCCGTCGAGCACGTCGTCACTGACCACCGGCAGGACCTTGCCTCGGTGCTGTCCACCCTGGTCATCGAGCACGCGCACTCGATCCTGCTGCTGGTCATGGAGGACAAGCCGTCGTCAGCGCTTGCCCTGGTCAGGGTGCAGTACGAAGCCTTGCTCCGCGCGACATGGATCAACTTCGCCGCGACCGATCACGCCGTCGAGAAGTGCGTTGCCCCGATCCCGCCTGGCGTGACCAAGGAACCCGATCTGTTCCCGACCGTCAGCGAGATGCTCAAAGCCATCGACGGCAAGGCTCCACCGCCCCTGGTGCGCGCGCTGAGCGAATTCAAGGCTGCCGCATGGGGTGCCATGAACTCGTTCACCCACGGCCTGCTGAGGACGATGGCTGGCCATCGGAATGGGTATCACCCTGGTCTGCTGTCGCAGACGATCCAGAACTCGAATGGCGCAGCGATGTTCGCGACCATGTTGTTCGGTCAGGTGACGGGCCGTCTCGATCTTCACCTGGCGGTCATCGGCATGAGCAGAACCCATGCGCGATACTTACCAACGTTGAAGTTCCAGCTTCCGGCTACCGGGGCATCTGTAGCGTAGTGATATGTAGTGTAGTGACGTGTAGCACTACACCTTGGCATGAGGGCCAACCATGAAAATCGTCTACCAGGGCAAGACCGACGACGACACCATCGTCGAATTCGAGGATGCCTTCGAGGCTGCGTTCGATCCGCAAGAGGCCGAGCGTCGGCGAATGGCCGCGATGGCGGCGCGCAGTCAACAGCCGGACCCGTCGTAAACTTTCGCATGCGAAAGTCACTGAGAGATTCAATATTGCGGTGCGTACTTCGGGATTGCTGCATTGGCGACTAGCTGGCCGCCGTTCAATGTTGACGGCAACGCTGTCGATTTCACGCATCTAGTGCCGTGGTCGCTGGGCTGTCCCATCGTGCCGGCGGTCTCCGGGGTTCCCGGCGAGCTGCTGATCGGGGTGAGGTATAGCTGTCATTGCTTCACTGACCATTACGCCGATGGCGTCAGCGAACCCCCGTTGCTGTGGATGGACCACAAGCAACGTCGCGTCTTCTGTCGTCAGCGATATGCGTGGTCCAAGAATCTCCCGGCGATCTTGGCGGCTTTGCCCTCGGCCAAGGTTGAGCAAACGCACGAAGGCCGCAACTACGTCCGCTTCGTGACGGTTGACCCCGATCAGCCCCGGTACGGCGTCTTTTTCACGCTCAAACGCAATCGTGAGGAAGGCCACCACCTGTCGCTGTTCGTCGAGTCAGCGTATTGCGATCCAGACCCCAACCCGACAGCAGGGCAGGTTCGCTTCAAGGTCTTGGCCGCCAAGGTGTTCCAGAACCAGCCGATTAGCTTCAAAGGCCGACGCTAGAAAGGCGAAAGGCACCCGAAGGTGCCTTTCAGAGAAACTCGGTTTCTACTTCGCCTTGCGGCTATCTCGCTCACGCGTGGCCCGGTTTCCCGGAGAGAAGACGCTGTTGACTCCTTGCAGAGCCTCAACCGATCTGTCGTCTTGCGATCACTATGAGGCACTGGCTGCCCGATTTCAACCCGTGAGCACCAAGCGATCCAGTACCGCATACCGTTCGTCGGCCCAATCGAGGCGCATAGATCCGGTGTCAGCCGCAGTTTCGCATGCGAAAGTCATCGTCGCTTCATCCTCGCGAGGTCTGAAGCCTCCCAGGAAGACGGGGCGGTTCAAGCGCGTCGGAGCGGCCGAGACTCGTCCGGCACTTTCGCATGCGAAAGTTGAAGTTCCCCCAATCTGGCCAAGAAGGGGTAAGAATCAATCGCTTCTTCCGCTTCTTCGAGAAGCCGAATAGATGGCATCGAAACACTGCGAAGAAACCGCAATCCTGGCGTCATCGTCCGCATGAACGCTTTCGATGCCTTTGAGCAGGATGGACACCCCCGGCGTTTCCTCTTCGCGGAACTTGCCGTCCTTCAGGTCAAGGTCGTGAATGATCCGGCCCATCAGCTGCAGCGCCGGGTCGCCCAAACCGAATCGGTCGAGCAGGACCTCGAACGTGCAGCGGTCCCCTTCGTGCGTGTAGTCGCCGTCGTCCATGTCATAGCGAAGCTGGCCACTGACTACCGGCGCATCGCGATCCACGAATAGCAGCTTGGCTGCGGGGTCGATGAATCGCCTGATCAGCCACGCGCTGGCCATTCGGTCCACCCCGACGCGCTGGCGCGTAACCCAGGTGCGGCCGTGCTGCTGGCTGCCGGCGTTGCGGACCGTGTCCGGGGCTGAGCGCCGCGAGAGAGCGTCATTGATTTCAGCCAGCAGCGCAGCGGCGCTGTCGCGTCCTTCGGCCGCGAAAAAATCGAGTGCGACGATCTGGTCGAATCGCTTGCGCAGCTTGCGTGCCCGCGTCCGACAGTCATCCTCGTTCTCCGGCGCCGTTGCCGAGACTCGCAGCTCGCGCAGCTCCTCGGTGAGCTGCGCGTAGTCGGCGTTGCGTGCCGTATTGAACAGGCCGCGCAACTGCTGATCCGATAGCCCGTCCACGAAACGCGCCGTGCAGATCGACGCCTCACCGCCCAGGCCCTCGATCTCCTTCTGCAGCCACTGAAAGTCTTCGCGCGTGCGCTCGTTTCCCGGCAGCACGTAAGCCGAATTCTTCACCGCCACCGCGCCGAGCGCCTGCAGGCGCCGCCAGACCTTTACCCGCAGGTAGTCCGGCTTCGGCGGAAGCGAATGCAGGAACAGAAGCCAGTCCAGGGGCTCAGCCATGATCACCCAAATAAAGATACGTTCGTATCATAATAAAGAAACGACAAACGGATCAGAGTGATGCCGCTTCCTTCGATTTCCCCGGCCGGACTGCTCGCCGCCTTTGGGCAGGCCAAGCCCACGCTGTGCATCGACGTCCGCCGCGAAGCCGACTTTACGGCCGCCGGCCGCCTGGTGTCGGGCAGCCTGCGGAAAGATCCCGCGATGCTGGAAACCTGGGGCAAGGACCTCGGCGCGCGACCCGTGGTGGTGTATTGCGCGCATGGTCGCGCGGTCAGCCAGGAGGCGTGTTCGCGGCTCACGGACCTTGGCATCGAGGCCCGATACCTGGAAGGCGGTTACGCCGCTTGGTGCGCCGAGGAAGGACCCACGACCGCTTGGCGCGAACCCCTGGGATCGAAGCCAACCCGCTGGATCACCCGCGAGCGGCCCAAGATCGACCGCATCGCCTGTCCCTGGCTGATCCGCCGCTTCATCGACCCACTGGCCGAGTTCTTCTACGTGCCGACCGCCGAGGTGCGCGAAGGCGGCCGGGCGCTCGACGCGGAGCCCTACGACATCCCCGAGGCGCGCTTTTCCCACGTCGGCGACCAGTGCAGCTTCGATGCCTTCATCCGGCACTTCGAGTTGCGCGCGCCCGGCCTGGAGCATCTGGCCACCATCGTCCGCGGTGCCGACACGGCGCGGCCGGAACTCGCCGCGCAGGCCTCCGGATTGCTCGCGATCTCGCTCGGTCTCTCGGCGAATTTCCCCGATGACCACGCGATGCTCGAACAGGGCATGACCTTGTACGACGCACTGTATGCGTGGTGTCGCAGCGCAGGCAGTGAGGCCCACGACTGGAAGCCCACCGCAATGGAGATACGCCCGTGAACGATGAATCCGATTCGCTGCTCAGCCGTCGTGATGCCTTGGGCCTGATGGGTGCCGCCGCGACCGTAGCCGCACTGCCTTCATTTGCTCAGGAGACCTCCATGAACGCGCCGAAAGTGCTTCGATCCGCCTTCGCTGCCACGCACACGCCCAAGCCGCTGCGCTTCGATCCGGCCAAGCTCGCAGGGCTTTCCGAGAAGCTGATCCGCTCGCACTGGGAGAACAACTACATCGGCTCGGTGAAGACGTTGAACGTCATCGAAGGACGCCTCGCGAGCGCGATGCAGGACAAGGATTTTCCGCCCATCGCTTACGGCGGCCTCAAGCGCGAAGAACTGCATCGCGTCGGCTCGGTGATCCTGCACGAGCACTACTTCGACAACCTCGGAGGCGACGGCAAGCCCGGCGGCGAAGTCGCCAAGGCGCTCGCGCAGGTCTACGGCAGCGTGGCGGCCTGGGAAGCGGAGTTTCGGCGCACCGCGATGTCGCTCGCGGGCGGTTCGGGCTGGTGCGTGCTGAGCCTCAACGCCGCGACCGGCGAACTGCGCAACCAGTGGGCCTGGGATCACATGCACGGCGCCGTCGGTGGCCTGCCGCTGCTGGTGCTCGACATGTACGAGCACAGCTATCACATGGACTACGGCAGCGCGGCGGCGAAGTACCTCGACGCCTTCCTCGCCAACGTCGACTGGAACATCGTCGATCAGCGCTTCCAGCACGCGCGCCGCCTCACCGCCTGAATCGAGTACTGCCCCCACTCATGCAAACCCCTGCGACGCTTCCCGCCGTCAGCTTCCGCGAAGCCTTTTTCGTCTGGCTGAAAATCGGCTTCATCAATTTCGGCGGACCGGCCGGCCAGATCGCGCTGATGCACCGCATCCTGGTGGAGGAGAAGAAGTGGGTGTCGGAAACCCGCTTCCTGCACGCGCTCAACTACTGCATGTTGTTGCCGGGGCCGGAGGCGCAGCAGCTCGCGACGTACATCGGCTGGCTGATGCACAAGACGCTCGGCGGGCTCGTCGCGGGCCTGCTGTTCATCCTGCCGGGCTTTGTGCTGATGACCCTGATCGCCGTGGCCTACGTAGTCTGGGGCGAACTCGACTGGATGCAGGGCCTGCTGTTCGGCCTGCAGGCGGCGACCTTGGCCATCGTCATCGAGGCGGTGATCCGGGTCGGCAAGAAAGCACTCAAGCATCGCGCGCTCTATGCGCTCGCGGGCCTCGCCTTCCTGGCGATCTTCGCGTTGCAGGTGCCGTTTCCCATCATCGTGCTGGCCGCCGCCCTGATCGGCTGGGCCGGCAGCCGTTATGCGCCGCAGATCTTCCTGCCCGCGAGCAAGAACGGATCGAAGAATAACGAGGCCGATGAAGCCGTCCCCGAGCACGCGCACCCGAGCATGGGCTGGACGCTGCGCGTGCTGTTCTCCGGCGTCGCGCTGTGGGGACTCCCGGTGCTGCTGCTGTTCGCCGTGCTGGGTGCGCAGCACGTCTTCACGCAGGAGGCGGTGTTCTTCAGCAAGATGGCGGTCGTGACCTTCGGCGGCGCCTACGCGGTGCTGGCGTACATGACGCAGCAAGCCGTCGAGCGCTATGGATGGCTGTCACCGGGCGAGATGGTGCAGGGCTTGGCACTCGCTGAAACCACGCCGGGTCCGCTGATCCTGGTGCTGACCTATGTGGGATTCCTGGGCGCGTATCGCGATCCCGGCAGCCTCGATCCGCTCATGGCCGGCGTATTCGGCGCCACGCTCAGCACCTGGGTCACGTTCGTGCCGTGCTTTCTGTGGATCTTCCTCGGCGCACCGTACATCGAGCGCCTGCGCGGCAACCGCGCGCTCAGCGCAGCGCTCACCGGCATCACCGCGGCGGTGGTCGGCGTCATCCTCAATCTCTCGATCTGGTTTGCGCTGCACGTGCTTTTCGCGGATGGACCGACATGGAGCGGTTTTGGTCTCAGCGTGCCGGTGCCGGAATGGGCATCGATCCGCTGGCCTGCCCTGCTGCTGGGTGCCGCAGCGATGCTCGCGCTGCTGAAATTCCACGTGAACCTGATGTGGGTGCTGGCCGCGTGCGCGGCGAGCGGCTTGATCTTGCGGTATGCCGGGCTGGTGGTCTGAACCCTCGTCGATCAAGCGGCGTCCCTACGCGGACCAAGCTTTCGAAGGTGCCATCCTCCATCGCGACTTTCGCATGCGAAAATTGCAATCGTCCCTAAGCCTGAGTTTGTGGACAGGGCCGAAGAAATGATCGTCGAGGCCGTGGCGGCATATCAGAGGGCTTTTTTCGATTCGACATTTCACGTCCCGGAAACTCCGGCTCCGATGACCTCTGCTTCCGCCTCTCACTGGTGATTGGAGCCAGCCGGTCAATGATCGAAGATGCAGCAGATAACCGCCCGAAGATAGTACGCTCGACTCCGAGGATCACCGCTGTCGCGCGAATTTGTCGGGCGTACTTCCGCTGCTCTTCGCTTGCGTCTGGCTCAACCTCCTTGAGCTGCTCCCGCATCTCAATTAGCGCGATGAGGTGATCATCCGCGACCTGATCTGCGATCTCGGCCCATCGCTTGTCTCGTTCAAGTGCCCGATCCAGTGCGCCTTGGACGTATCGAGGATACGCCTGCCAATCGACCCTTCGGAATAGCCGAGGTACGGCTCCGCGTGCAGGAGTTACGCCGTGCAGCCCCGCGAGATCAATCCACGTTGAAGCGCACCGAGCGGTTTTTGAGAAATTGATTACCGACTCGAACACGTTGTCGTCGGGACCAACTGAACCGATTACGTCATGTCGTCGCAGCCTCGCGTGCAAACAGCTCTTCAAAGATCCGATCAGAACCGGAAGGTTCTTGTCTTTTTCATCCGATATGACCAGCCGAAGCTTTTCGTGCAATGGCCCCGACGGCTCAGGGATTGGTGGGGACCGCCTACCGAACTCCCTGCGTGCCGCCTCGATCGCCTCCGGGCTTTTGATCGCGTGCGTCGCAAGCTGTCGAATGACCGCCGCCCGCGCTTGCTCGTCGAAGGGCCTGTCCATCCACAATGAAACATTCGCATCAACGCTACGGAGCTTGTCGCCATTCGCAGGCCGCTCAGTTCCGGCCTCAATAGCAGCGCGGACATTCAGGATGTTCGCGATGAATGTATCGGCGGCTTTCTGATGGTGGGCGCAGGCACTCTTCGCCCGCTCCATCAGTTCGGCGAGCTTCGCGACTTCGGTTTGTTGCTTGTATTGCATTTCAATCTCGCGCTGAGTAACTCTCAGTGACTTTTTCATATTTTCTGTAGCGCCGCTCGCTACGAAAACTCCTGTCCAGAGAGCTGACTTTCGCATGCGAAAGTCATCGCGCGGCCAGCCTACGGCTCGACCGGGCCGGTGTAGTGCTTGAAGCACATCACTTCGCCCCGAGTGCGAGCCTGTTGCTTCGTCAGATTGTGAGCATCCGGCCACACGTCCAGCAGGATCGCCTCGAAGTACGCCTTCTGGCGCGGCGAGTAGATCGGATCGTTACGGGTAATGGCCACGTACTCGCTCAGATTCTGGCCATTTCGCGCGGCAAAGTAAGCCCACATGGCGAGGTCGGCGGCAACATCACAGGGCGAGTCCACTGCCGACACTCGTGGCGGCAACGCGATCAGCGCAAGCATCAATACAGTCATGATCTTCATGGCATCACCCGCTCAAGCCTTCGTCCGGGTGCCCGCGTTCCCCGAACTTGCCTTCGTACAGCTCGCGGCCGATCCGCCGCTGCTGCGCCGAGTAGTAGTGCCCGTCACGCACCAGGAAGTCGTTCAGCTCGTCGCTGTCGATCACGCCCCAGGTGTGGATCTCCGCCTGCGAGTAGCGGTCGTAGTTCAGGACATCCATGCAAGCATCCGCCAGCTCCGTATCGAGCGCACGCAGATCCGTCATGTCGAACGGGAAGCGCGGCCCGTTGTAGAGCCCGCCAAGGAATGCCGTCAGCCGCTGCACCTGGCCCGTCCCCGGATTCCGGCGGATCGCGCCGACGATCACGCGCAGCGCCGGAATCGCCCGTTCACGCGCCGCCGCCTTCGCCACTTCGTAGGACGCCAGCCGCGCCCGCATATCCGCGATCACTTGGTCGCGATCCCGCCTCACCATCATCGTCGCCATCACGCACCCTCCTGTTTCGCCAATTCAGCCTTGTGATTGATGTAGCCCTGCCGCAGCGCCATCGCGTCATGCACCGCGTTATGCCGCCGCAGCTTTCCCGTGAAAAACGTCTCGAATGTCCGGTGTACCGCCGGTACCTCGTCCAGCACCAGAACGTCGGCGTCGTCAGGCAGGAAGAGTTCCACCAGGATTGCATCGCCGATCCAGTCGGCGACGATCAGGGGCGGCAACCCGGTCGCCTCTCGCCGCTTGGCGAGGTATGCGTCCCAAGCCCGTCGGAACTGCCGCCCGGTCGAGAATCGGCACGTCACGTCCGCCGCCTCGATGTGAGGCAGGACTTCCTTGACGACGAATTCCGAATACCCCTTCTGCGAGGCTTTGCTCAAGCCCCTCACCGCGTAGAACGGAGCGGCGTCCTCTGACATCGGCACTACGGCGTACGACAGCACCTGTGCTGTTCGCGCCCATTCCTGAATGTGTTGCCCCTTAAATGGAAGCTGCCCGAACTCCGAATCGACGAACAGGACGTCGAATTCGTGTTCGCGCGCGATGGCCGTCTTCACCTCGATCATCCAAACCATTACAGCCCCCTCATCTGGCAAGGCACCTGTTCGATCAGGTCCTGCTCGAACAGCGGCGGCAGCTCGCGCAGCAAGCGCAGCGTCGCCGCCTCAATCGCCGACTGGCGCGTGATGTAAGTCCGGTCCGTCGAAAACTCCCCGGCGTTATCCACGTCCACCGTGAACGTCCAACCCGTCCTGTGCCGGAACGTCCGAACCTCGATCCGGTGTTCCTCCAACTTCTCACCCGAAACTCTGCTCATCGAATTCTCCTAATCACTGGTCGCAAGCGCGGCAGGCCCCCGCCGCGCTTGTGAACGGGAAACCGTTCGGCACGCCGTCGAGCACGGGTCAATTGCCGCCCGAAGGGTCGAGCGCAGCGAGATTCGTCGGCCGCGCAGCGGGCGTCGAGCGGTCCGGTTGACGCGCGCGGAGCAAGTGCCACCCAACACCCCGCGGAGCGACCGAAAACTTTCGCATGCGAAACTTTCGCGCCACGTCGTAGCGCGCGGCGCTACAAGGACACGGCGTCGGCAGTGCCGTCGCGGTGTCCCGCCGGGTCGGCAGGCGATGCCATCGGCATGGCCGAACGATGCCTCTCGGACAAGGGATTGAAGCCCGAAGGGGCGAGACGCCAACGGCGGCTCGATGCGCAGCACGAAAGCCCGGTGCGCGTCAGCGCATGGCCCCCGTGACCTCCGGCAACTTTCGCATGCGAAACTTTTCGCACCGCGAACCAAGTCATAGCGCGCCGCACTACCAACCCCATAGCGCCCGACGCTATGACGAAACCGTCCCGTCAGATCCATCTGAACAACGAGCGAGCCGGCCATTTCAAAGCCCATCCAGCCGCATCGCGCCCAACTCGCCAGACAGCAGCGCCCTCGCGACCAGCTCTGAAATCGACCTTGCGCCCAGCGAATCTTTCGCACGCTCAATCCGTTTCGCCACCGCTTCGCGGCTCACGCCTTCCAACCTCGCAACCTCATGTACGGGAAGCCCACGGGCAATCTGCCGAATTGATTCACGCTGCAAGTCACTCAACGGCTGCTGTCGATGAGCACCGTCGTCGCCGATCCGAACCCCATCAAGCAACGCAGTCCCGATCTCCCGCAGCTTCAACGGCACGGCCTCCGACTCCTGACTACCCACGAACGGCCGTCCCGCGACGCTGACCAGCACCATCGACCCCAGCGGCCCATGCACCGGCACCGTCACGCCGAACCGAAACCCCAACGCCTCCAGCGAATCCCGCTGCACCCGCGATCCCAATCCGATCCAAGAAACCGGCCGGATAGTGCTGCGCGCGGCAGAAATGACCGGATCGGACGCCACACGCAGGGCCTCGCGCCCGGACGCATCGGCCCGCTCGCCGTCGATCACGACGAACCGTCCGGTCATGCGGTACACCACAGCGACCGCCACCAGCGGGAACTTCAGCGAAGCCAGGACCGAGCGCGCGCGCTCGACCAGACGTTCATCGACGACCACCTCATCGGATCGCCGACGCCGATCAACGCGCGGAGCGGTTTCACCCGTGGAAGTCGCGATGTTCATACGGCCGCCGAGTCCTCCCGGAAACCTTCCAGGAGCAGACAGCACAACTCGAATTCCTCCTGAGTCATCGGCCGCTGCAACGCTGCAAGCGCGATCTCGTAGGCCGTCTGCCAGGTGCCAAGGCCCCACCGGGGATCGAGTTCCGCAGGCGACCGCCGATGCCGCCGCAGCTCGTCGGCGACCAGCGCCAGGCGCTCGCCAGCGGCGACGATCACCGCTTCGAGCTGGCCAGCCTCCGCCAGCAGCTCATCGACCGTAGGTCGAGGCCGCGGCCTTGCAGTCGATGCCAATGCGAACTTTCGCATGCGAAAGTTTCGCGGCCGGGAAACGGGCAGAAATGACATGGCTATCGCTCCAGGTCCAAGCCCCGCGACGGGGCCGGTCGTTTGAATTCAGGCGCAGCCGCACGAAGCTCGCGCGCAGCAGCAGCGGCAGCTCGCTCCGCATCGCGCCGCGTATCGGACTCACGGAAGGCCGCCAAGATCGCGCGATCCGTCACGTCCGAAACCGAGATTCGGCTGTCGATTGCCGACAGCTTGTCGCCGGATCGCTCTGCCACCGAATCTCGCAGCTTCTCGGCCGAATCGGTGTAGAGCGTCAGCCCCTCGGTCTGGCGGCTCACCGCAACGAGGAACGCCTTCTGTGACAACAGGGACTTATCCGAGCTGGCCGCATCCACGAGCACCTGAGCAGCCGTCTGACCCTGAC
The DNA here is from genome assembly GCF_051860985.1 of Nevskia sp. Lineage (NCBI taxonomy): Bacteria > Pseudomonadati > Pseudomonadota > Gammaproteobacteria > Nevskiales > Nevskiaceae > Nevskia > Nevskia sp. The sequence continues at coordinate 13,937 of NZ_JBIMKV010000023.1, forward strand.
TTTTGTAGATCGTGGTCGCGTAGCCGTGCTCCCAATGTCGGCCAGACTGCACCCCCCGGTCGATCTCGACGCGCCGACCGTCTTCGGTCTGCACCGTCATACGTTGAGCATCCGTCGCGATGACGTTAAGACGCTGGCCGTTGGTCAAACCCAGCGAAGGATCGTTCTTGCTCCAGGTGATGCGCTCGCCAGGCGCGAGCGTCGTTTCGCGCTCGACGAAAATAGAAGGCGGCATCTTCGCGCCCCCGGCCACCAGGCCGGGTGCCCACGGCACCCGGCGACCGCCGACATCGAGGTACACGATGCCGTCGCGCGCATTCACGGACTCGACCCGCGCATACGCCCCGGCATCGACCCCGAGTGATTTCAACGCGCGCGGGAACTGCACGGTCTGACCAGGACGGTACGTCGAAGCCAGCGCCGTATCAGCCCGCTGCGCGTAAACCGATTGGAGCTGACGCGCCGGCTGCTCCCCAACGAGCTTGCCTTCGGACCGAAGGACATCCCGAGCCATCTCGTTCAGTTCGGTGCGCGTCTGATTGCGCGCCGACAGCATCAGCGTCGAATCACGCGCATCGCCGGACGCAGACCACGCCGAAACCATCGCACGCAGTCGATCCGAGCGGTCGGCAATCTCGCGAGTCTCCGGCGCCAGCTTCTCCATCGCCGATCCGAAGTCTTTCGCCAACACGTCCCGGATTGCCGAGACATGGCGTGGATCGGTCTGACGCCGAATCTCGTACATCTCGCGATGCTGCATGCCATTGGCCAGCATTCGCGCGAACGGCTTGCCAGCCTGAATCGCGCCGAGCTGGTCGGGATCACCGACCAGCACCAGGCGCGCACCGAGCTTCTCGGCAAGCGTCGTGAGGCCGCGCATCTTCTGGTTGTTGACCTGGCTGGCCTCATCGACCACCCACACCTGTTTCGCATAGGCAGAACGGATCTCGGCCGCACGCGCAGGATCGGCGCTGCGCAGCCGCGCGGCGTCCTCGCCCAGCGTCTTCAAGTGCCGCGAAATCGTGTGCGACTCGATACCCGCACTCGATCCGAGCTGCCTGGCGGCTTCGGCGTTCATCGCCATGCCGACCATGTTCAGGCCCTTCTCGGCGAGCAACTGCCGTGCCTCGCCCAGCATGTACGTCTTGCCGGTGCCCGGCCGACCCAACACGCCGACAATCCGATCCTGACTGCTCAGGATCATCTGCACCGCCTGCGCCTGACCCTCGTTCAAGGTGCCGGAGCGGATCGCAGCGACCGCTTCTGCGGAGTCGCCGCGCCACAGCGCTTCATTCCTGGCCGCATCGGCTTCGCGCTGCCGACGCTCGGGCAGGGAAGCCAGCAAGCGGCTCGCCTCATCGGCGCTGTACGCGGCAGAAACCGCATTTCGGCCCGACACAAGCGATGCCTGAATGCGCTCTTCCTGTTGCAATGACGACAGCGTGACGTAGCCGCGCTGCGGCCCGAGCTGCGCATCATGAAGCCGCCCCGCAGACTTCTCCGCAGCGATCAACTTCTCCGCATCGGCGACCGACAGCCGCCCCACAGCCCCGGCCAGCGTCCATGCGAGCAGGTTCGAGTGCGTGAAGGCCGCTTCCTGGTCAGATAGACGCGTGATGGCACTCTGCAACGCCTTGCGCGCCTCGGCCGCGCTCAGCGGATTGGTCTGATCGCCGCGCTCCCGCGCCTGCGCGATGACCGACTGCGGATCGAAGCCAATGGCCGCTGCGCGTGCATCCCATTCCTTCCCGAGCGCCGCGCGGTCCTCGACCGTCTTCGCGTGCCGCGTCATCAACGCCGCCTGGTCCGAAGCCTCCGGCCCGAGGCCGCGATCCTTCAGCGACGCCTTGATCTCGGCTCGGCGAGTCGAAAACTCCGCGATGGCCTCCGCCGAAACGCCAGCGATCTCGAAGCTGCCATCCCGGCCCTCGGTTTCGAGCTGGTAGCCCAGGCGTTGCAGTTCCAGCGCCAGAGCCGAGCGGTAGACTGCCGTGCTCGCGCTTTGCGACTCGAAGAACGCCTTGCCATCGAGCGACCGCCATTTGCCGTCGTCGCGTTGAGTGGCATTGATGACCACGGAATGCGTGTGCAACTGCGGGTCGTGGTTGCGATTCGTATCGTGCTGAAACGTCGCGATGACCAGGTTGCCGGTGTTTTCGCGATGGATCTCGCCGGAAGACTTCACGCGAGTCGCCGCGACATTCGATTCAACCCAGCCGAGGGCCGACCGAACCGCGCGCTGGTGCGCCTCGATCACAGCCTTGTCGCCGCCCAGTTCGGCGATCAAGGTGACGGACTTAGGGGCCGAAAAGGTCAGGTCGTACCCCGGCCGGTGCTCAACCGGGCCGCCAGCCTCACGGACCGTCCCGAGCTGCTGGCCATCCGGCAGATGCCCTTCGAGCAATGACTTGAAGGCATCACGATCCACGGCCCCGGCAAGGCCCAGCCGGGCCGCGCCCTCGCCGTACCATTCGCCCTGCGCGTCGGGATCAGCGCCTCCCGCCGAGTAGTAGTCGTCCTTCTCGTAATACGCAACGGCGACGCCTGCATCGGTAATCTTGCCGATCGACATCATGCCGGGACCCTCGGCCGCAGCTTCGGCGACTTTCGCATGCGAAAGTCAGAGCCGATTGAAGGAACGCCCCCGGCGGCGTACTGTCCAACCCGTAGAACTTTCGCATGCGAAAGTCGAGACAGCAGGAACGGGAGAAATCCATGAACGACAGCAAGGCGGTTCGCATCACCAAGGGCGTGTTGTCCCTGGTGTTGCTCGTGCCCGTCGTGCTTGGTGTCGCTCTCGGCGTTTCGATCAGCTCGCCCGTGGTGGCTCTTGTCGCGCTCGCGTTCGCGCTTTTCCCGGTGGCCGTGCTCTATGAAGCGGTTCGCAACCGACCGCTGTCTCGCGTGAACGCTGCCTTCGACGACGATTCGCTCATCGACGAGGCAGTGAAGAGGGATCGTGAGTTCTGGACCTATTACGATCCGAACAATCCTGTTTCGCCGGCAGGGATTCATCGGCGACATCAGGATGAGCTGGCGAGCCAGATGAACGACACCCTCCATCGTCAACACGGGATCGTGTAAGGCTTGCGCGGGGCTGACGGCGAACGCTCGTTGCATGTCGGCGTCACTCGAACATGCGATCAACATATGAGTACGCCCTGTCGGCCCACGTGCCAGCCGTTGCTTCACGGGCCTTCTGGATGAACGTCTGTTCGTCAGCCTTGGCGGCGGGCATGTAGGTCTGGTTCTGGATGGCGTACTTCGCTTCTGCGAAGGAAACGTCATTCCTCCCGGCCCACTGCTCCGCAATCATGCGTTCGGCCTCAAGCGCCGTTTCGGGATTCCATGAATCCGGCCTGCCGTATTCCTGGTAGGCGATCTCTTGTGCACGGGCCAGGTTGGGCGCGAGCTGATCGACGAAGCCTGTAACGACGAGATCCTGCCGAGCGCTGTTACCCTCGGACGACTGCGTTCTCACCGAAGCAGACACGTTGGCGCTGCCGCCGGTCCCACGTCGAACGCCAGCGGCTCCCGAGAGCCCCGCGTCGGCGGCGGCAACCTCGCTCGCATCGGCGGAAGCGTTCGCTCCATAGCCTTCGAGCTGCAAGCGCCGGGAATAGGCGTCGGCCACCGCATAAATCTCACGATCATCGAGCTTGCCGGTCAGGTCATCGACCAGGTTGGTCAACGTCTCTGCTGCGCGCGGACCGCGCAGCGAATTCGGATCGCTGATCGACAGCGACTCACTGAGGATCTTGCGATCCCCGATGTCGGTCGAATCACCCCTGCGAACCTCGTCACCGATAGTCGTGACATCACCGATACGGGTTTCATTGCCTTCGCGGCGAACATCACCAAAGTGCGTGTTGTCGCCGACGCGGGTAGTCCGGCCGTCCGTGTAGCCCGTGGTATTCCCGGCCTGAGTGCTCGAAACAAAGTCGGCTTGTGCCGCATCGGCTCGGCCCGATTCACCGTCGAAGGTGAAGCGCACGAAGCCGCCGCCGCTGTTCTCGAAGTCCGCCAGCTCGCGTTCGTTCATCGCGCCACTGCGGCGGAAGTAATCGACGAGCTGACCGCGATTGCCATCGGTCACAGCAAGGCCAATCTGCCCGTTCTGCATCATCGACAGGTCGATACGGTCGCGGACATCCGCTCCGTTCATGCCGAGCTGCTGCGCCAGATCGTTGCCGATCATGGCGCGAGCAAAGTTTTCGGCCGCTGACGCTCTAGCCAGCTCGTCCGTCGTCTGGCCGAGATTCGGGCTGATGCCCTGGATAGCGAGGCCCTGCGCGACGTTCTGCTGCCGAGCGACTTCCTCCCCGGTGATGAGCGCGGGCAGACCGCGATCTTCGAGCGTGCGCAGCGTGCCTTGCGACTGCGCATGGGTGAACGTGCCCTGCGCTCGACCGGCATCCGTTGGCGCGTTCGGGGCGATGCTACCCAGCGTGACGCCGCTTTCGACGCGCTGGCGCGTCTCAGCAGCAGCGGACGCGAACAGATCCTTGGGCTGCTCGGCTGCGAGCGCCGCGTCGCCGGCAACGCCCTGAGTTGCCCTGGCTTCCGCGCCGCGCTGGAAGTCGCCGGGGAACGCGCCTTCCGCCTCGCGGCGTTGCGTGTTCAGCTCGGTACCGCCCAGGCTCGCCCGCGTCTCTGCATTGCGCTCGCGGAACTCACCGAGGCCGAGGCCGGCGCGATCCGCGCCGAGCCTGGTGCCGCTGACATCGCCCATCTGTTCCCGAGCATCGAGTCGGCCGACATCGCCCAGCGTGCCGCCGGGCGCGCGGCCCGTGGTGATGGAGTCGTCGATGTAGGCACCCGCTCCGGCGGTCTGACGGATCGCGCCCATGCCGCTGGCCAGCGATCCTTGACGGAATCCACCGCCGGAATTGACCTGACCCATCGTCCCGCCGACAGACATCAAGCTCTGCTGCGCGGCGGCGTTCTGTTCCGGATAGAGCGTCTGGCGTCCGGCCTGGTCGCCCGCGCCCTCGATATTGTTCTGCCACTGCTGACCGAGGCCGGTCAGCGCGTAGCCGCCGAACTTGAACAGACCGAACGCGAGCACGCTCGCCATCGCGAGCGCCGTGCTGCGCGACTTGCCGAACACGCCGAGGGCTTGGACCGATCCTTCGGGCGACATCATGATGGCCTCGACGCCGAGCTGCTGGCGTCGAATCTGATCGAACGCATCGGATGCCGCGTCATACGCCATCTGAACCGCGATGCCGTCCCCAATCGACCACAGCGACAGCCAGGCGAACAGCCCGAAGTTGAGCATGAGCGCGGGCTTGATGAGCGGGGTCACGATGAACAGCAGCGTCAGCGGAACGACACCCAGCACCACGGCCAGCATGAAGGCGCGGACCTTCGGAATCCATTGGTTCATCGCTTCGGCATTGCCGAAGCCTTCGGCCATCACCTGACGGCTCACCAGGGCGCGCGTGGACCGATCCACGTCGGCCGAGTTCATCGCGTTGCTGACGGCTTCGGCTAGCAGGATCGAACGTAGGAAGGGGATTTCGGAGCCGACGGAGACGTTGTAGAGCGCCGTCGAATCCTGCAACAGCGTCCGGCATTTGGCGGACTGCGCGCCGTCTGCGACGTTGAACCCGGATTGCATGCAGATCGATTCAGTAACGCCAGCGAACGTGGAAGCGCTGGTCAGGCGAGAGTTGAGACCGCCAGTGCCGGACCAGGCATCGGTGCAGGTGCGCGCTTCTCCGGTGTCGTCGCCCGCTGGGTGATAGACCATCGACAACGCGGCGTTCGTCCATTCACCGAATTCGTTCAGCAGGTCCGTCGATCCGTGCATCAGACGCTGCCGCGCACCGGTGTCCATGTTGGCGAGTGCTGGCATGCCGCAGGCCGTGTAGTAGTTCACCAGCGACTGCTTGAGATACCAGTCGTTGACGCTCGCGCTGACAGCAGCCTTGATGAGCGCGAAATTGATCGCGCCCGCGTTGTCGGAGTACGGGTTCGCGCTCGCCGTGTCGGCGATTTCAATGATTCCGCGCTCCAACTTGTTCAGCCCGCCGGCCACGGCCACGATGATGTCGGGCACACCACCGACCGGCTGGTAGGCGTTACGCACGGGATCGTAGATGTGCACGGTGCCCGTGCTCATCACGAACGACTTGAACACAGCGAGGCCGAGGGCGATGGGAATGAGGAACCCGACAGGGTTCACCTGTTCGCCGCTGATTCCGCGATAGGCGGTGCTGAGTGCGCCGAGCGACGCACCGGCAATCGCGAAAATCGTCGCAAAAACGAGAAAGTGGTTGTCGGAGAGCATGAGCCCGAGGCGCGTGAATGCAGCCACCGTCTCATCGAAACCGTTGTACGTGTAGAAGTCGGATTCGAGTGCGAACGAAGCGCCGGGCGCGGCGAGCAGTGCCAGCAGAATCAGCAGGCGGGTCATGACCGTGGCTCCTTCAGCGTTTCCGGAAGCCAGGCGGTCCATCTGTCCCACGCACGCTTGTGCTGAGCGAAGGTCCTCAAGGCGATCAATGCGGCAAGGACGCCGCCGCTGCTCGCAGCGGCCGACCAGTCCTGATCGACGATGGCTGCTGCGGCGAGAACGCAGAAAAATAGGCAGGCCCAGGGGGTGTTGGAAACGACACAGGCACGCAGGTCGTAGCCCCGGACGACAGGAGTCGTGAACTTTCGCATGCGAAATTCCTACTTTTGACCGAGGGTCTGTCTGTTGAGCTGGCGGCGGTAGTCCTCCGCGTAACCCTTCGTGACCTGCAAGGTCGTCTGGTACTCGGCCATCTTCGCCATCCACGCCGCGCGAGCACCGCTCGCGAAGCCGCCCACGCGCGGTTCCAGCGCTTTGAAGTGCTGTACCGCGTCATCTACGAATGCGAGGTCACACCGTCCAGGACCGCCGCTTGGCGGGCCGAACTGATTCGAGCTGACCTGGTTCGCTTTATGAATCACGAACCGCATCACTTCCCACAAGTCGTTGAGCATTCGGTACGAGGTGGCAAAAGCTACCGGCTCCGAAAGAATCTCCACCATCGCCTCGCTGTTGCCTTGAGCTGCTGCGTTCGACAGCAGGGTCAGCAGCGGGAACGAGCTGCGATTCACGAACGCGCGTTCCTCGGGCGTCAACTGTGCAGCGCCGCCGGGCGTGCGCAGCTTCGTCGAAATGCTGACGAGCTGGTCATTGACGACCTCGATGACGGGAGCCATGCCGGACGCGCTACACGCGCCGGTTGCACTCATCTGATCCACCGTGCCCGTGACGAAGCTATCCGGCTGCACCAGCGAATTGCTCGGGCAGTACGAGAAGGTTTCGACCTGGTAGAGCCGCTGCGTGCTGTTGTACGTCACACGCGCGTCGCCGATGAGTCCTCGCATGACCGGAGCGAAAGCCGCGAGGCCCGCTTCGGCCGCAGCGTTCTGCATCACTGAGCCATTGACGAAGATCCGCTTGAATAAATCAGGGCAGTCTTGCAGCGTCGCTTGCGTGTCGTCGGGTGCCGCACCGTTCGACGTGCGGACGTTATCTTGAAAGTCCTGCGAGTTCTTCTTGAGCGCTTCGGTCAGGGAGAAGTTGCCCGCCGCTTCGGCCCACAGCTCTTTCGCGACGTTCTTATCTTCCGAGACGGCTTGCACCAGGCGCTTCGACATGCGGCAGTCGTTCAACTGGATGCTGTTGAGCTGATCCGTGATCGCCGTGAGCGTGTTCATGCTGTCCTTGCACACCTGACAGTATTGAGTCATCGCAAGGTCGAAGGCGAAGGCCGGAGCGGCCTGGATGATGCGCTCGAACTTCTCGACGAGATATTCCGGATCGAGATACGTGAAACCGCCGCCGAATAAGTCGATGCCGCCGCAGCCGACTTCCAATCTCGGCGGCGACGCGGTAACAAGGAAGTCGTTCGTCATGCGATAGCGGCCGGAGAATCCGCCCGCCGAATAGAACCCGCGCTGCTGATTCTGATAGCCGCCCGACGACACGCTCGTCGATTGATCGAACCACTCGTTCACCCAATCGGCATGGGCGTCGTTCGGCCAAAGCAGCGCGGCGGCAACGGCAAGCGCTGCTGCGGCGAGTGCGATGAACACCAGCTTGCCCCGGCGTTTTTGAGTGACTGGCGACTTCCGCCTTTCCTCGGTCCAGGACTCGACCGTCTGTTCGTTCCACCGCAGCGGGCGGATCGAGAACGGGGTCGGCAGCGCGCTTGGATTGCGCGCTCGAATTTGGAGCAGCGCGATCTCGCTGACGCCGAGCCTTCCGGCCAACTCCTTTTGACTGATCGATTTCATGACGCTGACCTCTGGGTGCTTTGGGCTTGGTTGCTGGTTGTGCACAGGTGCTCGCGTGTTAACCGCTTTTGATTCGTTAAACAGTTAAAGACGCGCGCGCGTGTTACGGCCTCTTCGAGGCCCGAAAAGTCGCGCCTGATCAATGCGATGCGAACAGGGGGTGTTCCTGAAGGCCCGATGGTCGCGTTCCTCAAGGCCCGTGACAGCGTTCCTGAAGGCCCGTGTCCGGGCGTTCCCCAATGCCCGTGTTCACCCACAGCTTGTTCAGGGCGCTGGCAGGTCATGCCGATGCCTCCGCGACTGCCGTGGCTGAGGGCTTGGACACGGGCATTGAGGAACGCAGAACCTTCATAGCGTCCCTCGCGCGAGCGGCGCGCCCGATGTCTGAGTTCTGGTAACCGAACACGACATCGCCGTTCAGGCGCAGGAGCCATCCGCTGAACGCATCGTGGACTTCCTCCAACCTATTTTTCTCGGCCCGATCAAGAATTCGGCGCACCTCGAAGCGGAAGCGCCGAGCGGGGGACTGAGAGCCGCATTTGTTCTGGAGCTTCTCAAGCCCTATGTGCCACTCCGTCTGCCGCTCTCCGAGGTGCTTTCGGAAGATTTCGTAGACCCGCTTCTCAAGGCCCTGAAGCGTGAAATAAATCGCTTCTACAGTGAGCAGCTCGTTGTTCAGGATCGCGCGATACAACCAGTCACTCAGCTTGATCCGCAGCCTTGGTGAATGAAAGTTCGGCTGTTCGATGAGCGACCAGGCGTCGATCAGACCAAATCCGCTTTCCTGGCGGACGCCGCCGGTTTCAATGCGTGTTTCGATGCTCGTGCCTCGAAGCCGCCGTAGCGCGACGCGAAGACGTTTGTAGTCAGTTCCTCCGGCGCCGCGACCGATGGTTTGTAACAAGTCGTATGCGCGTACGTGAACGGTCTGCGAGACCTTCAATCCGGCGTTCAGGGCGGCGCGGAGCTGCGACGCGAGATACACGAGGATGTCTTTGTCTTCGAGGGTGGGTGCGCCCTCGGCGCTCGGCACGATTCGGATCTCGCAGTCGCGCCCGAGCGCGTAGCAGCGCGGAACCTTCAGTGGTTGCCTCCCAATCGAAAACAGGGGGTGTTCGAGTGAAGCCATGTCCACCTTCACGCTCACGTCGTTCAGCACTGCTTCAAACAGTTCGAGCTGTTCGTCGCCAGTTGCCTCGGATGACGCTCGCCGTGCCATGCGCTTTGCTTACGCTCGTGCGCGGCCGTGCCGGGCGCGAGTTGGCGAGGGCAGGAACAGTCGGCGGATACGCTCGCTTTCTTCCCGCTCTCGCGCTTCCATCCACCTGACGACGGTTTCGCGCCGCCAACGCAGGTGCGGCCTCACCATGAACGGGGGCGGCACGCCGAGTGGATTACGGCTGCGGAAAGATCGAATGCTGTCCGGGGTTATGCCGAGCAAGGCGGCCAAACCGTCGATGTCCAACACTTCGCTTTGATGTATCGTATTTGAGTGCAATTCCATGTCACCGTAGGACAGTGTCCAACGGCACGCTAATTGAACTTATGCGCGATGTCAAGGCCCTCGATGTAGAAGCGACTCTGGATGCCGCCGCCGCTGCGGTTGGCGGCATACGGGCGCTGTCCCGCGAACTTGAATGGGACCCTGGATCGATCATCAAGGCCCGCACTACTCAGAAGCTGAGCCCTTACCGGACCGCGCAGCTCTCGCGATTCACCGGGCAGAATCACCTTGCAGCGGTCGTCGACTCACTCGCCGACGGAGCGAAGTCGGAGTCAGAGGTCGAATACTGGCAGCAGTACCTTCCGGAACTGGCGGGAGAAGTCGCCGAGTTATCGCGCGCTGTACTGTCGGCACTTCAAGATGAATGGGCGAAGTATCCGTCGCCGCCTTCCAAAGATTTGCAGCGCACTGAGTTTGCTGAGGCAATGAGGCTCGCTCTTTCAAAGCGGTGGCGCAGCGCCCAACGGTCGGCTGTAAGTTCCACGCCAAAGGCGGTCAGAAAATGAGCAACATCACTTCGCTATCCCAATTCCGGGCCAGCAGAATTGAGTGCGAGCGGCAGCGCAGAGAGGAAGCGCTAGCGACAGAAGCTCTCGCGGCCGTGAGAGAAGCTATTGGTCCCGAGCAAGTTGAGCGGAGGCTACAGGACTCGTCGGCTGCAAAGGCACGGCTTGAAGGCCAAAGCAAAACAGCTTTGGTCCATCTCCGTCATGTTCCCGGTGTGGTCGTGATCGTTAGCTTGGCGAGCCTGGTCGTCACTGACCTGACCGTCACGTCGCTCCTGATTTCAGGTGTGGCGATCCTCGGGTGGTGCGCGAACGGGATCGCTCGTGAACTAAACGGGGCGCAGTGACGGGTAAGATCAAAACCGCGACGGCACCGCGCATCGACCGCTGGTCGAACTGCTCGACCCGTGGTTGATTTCCGGCTGCTCGCTCATTCGACCTGGTACCCAGCAGTCGCACGGAACCGAAAGTGGGCCGGATGTGCAAATTGGCGCGCCCGGAGGGACTCGAACCCCCGGCCGATCGCTTAGAAGGCGATTGCTCTATCCACCTGAGCTACGGGCGCGAACACGTAAGTTTAATCCAGTAACGTGGCGACATCCTCTGCTCTGAGGTGGGTATATCGCTGCAACATCGCCAGCGTTTTGTGTCCCGTCACCTTTGCCAGCGCGATTACGTTCCCGTTGAGCTTTTTCGCGACCCTCGACGCGCCCTCGTGACGAAGATCATGGAGCCGGATGTCTTGTAGGCCGAGCCGGTCAACGATGCGGTTGAACGCCTGCGTGTAGCCGCCGGGCTTCATGCCGAAGATCAGTTCGTCGCCGTCACCGTCCCGCCTCGGGAGGGACTTCAACACGGCGATGGCACGCAAGGACAGGGGAGCATCGCGGGGGTCGCCGTTCTTCGTGACCAGGCACCGGGCGATCCGCCTCTCGAAGTTGATGTCCTTCCAGCGAAGAGCGCACACCTCGGCACGTCTCATCGTCGTCTCGACCGAGAACTCGATGGCAGCGGCCAGCTTCGGCGACTTTGAACTGCGAGCCTCGGCAAGGATGCGCTCGAACTCATCACCCTCGGTCCTGCGTTCGCGACCCTTGCTCTGAGGTGGCAGGCGGACGTGCTGCACCGGATCGCCAGCCGGGAGCACGAGACCCCATTCGCGCAGGGCATGCCGGATCGCGGCGCGGATTAGCGCCAGGTCATGGCGCACGGTCTGCCCGGAGATGCGCCGGGTGGTCTTGCCCTTCGGGCCTCCCAACTGGACCGTGCTCTTGAGCCGCATGTCCCGGAACTGCGCCAGTTGCTCCGGCGTGAGCGCGATCAGGGGCAGTCGGACGATGCTGTGCTTCATCACCCGCCTGACGCGCCCCTGAAGGTCAGCGCCCGAGCGCTTTGAGGGTAGGACCTCTTCCGAGTAGCGTTCCAGGAGCTGGCCGAGCGTCATTTCCTCGGCCATCGCAGTGCCGCGCCACGCGCCACGCTCGATGTCCCGCTCGGTCTCCCGCGCCCAGGCGATAGCCAGAGCCCTGGTTGAACGCGAGGCATAGAGGCGGGGCGCACCGCGCTTTGTTACGGTAACGTCGTACCTCACCGATTTGTCTTCGAGGACCCGCTTTCTTATCGATGCCATAGAACTCTCAGTGCGGATATGCTGCGTATACGCGAGCACCCTAGTCCAGAAAGTTCAATAGTATCAAATACGAAGGCCACTCAGAACACTGAACTTCTAAGCCGAGGGTCGCAGGTTCGATTCCTGCCGGGCGCGCACCCCGTTTCTCGCCGTCGTCCGGGGCCCTCGTGGCCGACTGAACGAGCCTCTTCGATCAGGTTGCGCAGCGCGCCACAAGGCGCTGCGGCGCCCAGCCGCCACGCTCAGGCCTGGGCGGCCGCGTGCCAGGCCCGGATCTGCTTGAGCGTCACCGGCTGCGTCGCGGCGTCGTCACCGAGTTCAGGCAGCACGACGCAGGCGCCGTGGAACGTCTGCCTGCAGGTGTAGGCATTGGTGGTCACCACTGTCGTCAGGCCGGCGCCGCGGGCCGCGCGCAGGCCGTTGTCGGAATCCTCGAACGCCAGACAGGCCGCTGCCGGCAAGCCGAGCTTCGCAAGCACCCACTGGTAGATGTCTGGTGCTGGCTTCTTGGCCGGCACCACGTCGCCCGCGCCGATCACCTCGAACCAGCTGGCGGCGCCGGGGGCCAGCGAATGCTCGAGCAGCGCGGCAACGTTCTCGGCGGTCGTGGTGGTGGCGATTGCCAACCGCAGGCCGGCGGTGCGGGCCTCGGCGATCAGCCGGGCGACGCCGGGCCGCAGCGGCAGCGCGCCGGAGGCGACCAGCGACAGGTAGGCCTGCGTCTTGGCCTGGTGCAGGGCGGCAATCCGGGTATCGATGCCGGGCTGATCAAGCAGCGCCCGGTGGTCGCGTTCGAGGTAGTGGCGGATGCGTTCCTTGCCGCCGGTGACGGCCAGCAGTTCGCCGTACAGCATCTCGTCCCAGTGCCAGTCCAGCCCGGCCTGTCGGAAGGCGGCGTTGAAGGCCGGCCGGTGGCCGTCGCGCTCGGTGTCGGCCAGCGTGCCGTCGACATCGAAGATCAGGGCCTGCAGCGGCATGACCGAGGGCGCCGGCACGGTTCAGCCTTTTCCAGCGAGCCGCGTCAGATCGTCGGCGACGGCCTGCAGCAGGTGCGACACCGGCGCCGGCAGCGAAGCCGCCAGCTGCGTCAGCACCCGGATCTTGTCGGCGGCGTTGTCGATCGGCGACAGCTGGGCCAGCAGCACTCGCAGCGCGGCATCGAGGTCCGCCGCGCCGGCATCCGGCTGCGATCGCGCCGGGCGACCTCGGGCCGGACGCGAGGCCACCGCCACCGCGCCGGCGCGTGTGCGTAGCTGGTAGGCCACGGTGCGGCCCTCACGCGTGGTGTCGAGGTGGCCGTCGGCTTTCAGCGCCTTCAGGTTCAGGTAGAGCGACGCCGGTGAGCAGCCCGCGCGGTCGAGAAGCTGCTGGCTCGACATCGGACCGGCGGCCAGCAGTTCGAGGATCGTGCTGCGGACGCCGCGCTGGCGGGGACGGCGCGATGGAGAGGCTTCTGAGGTCATGAAGGATCGGGCGGGGTGATGGGCGATGGCGGATCGCGACGGCGGCGGGTGCCGGCGCCGGCGCATGACGGGCCTCGGCGCCGAAGTCTTGCAGGCATTGGCAACCGACGCCAGCCAGGCCAATAAGCCGTATTCACCAGACATACGGCGCTGCCGGCAGGGCTCGGATACCCTGCGCGCCGCCGACCGGCCTGCCATCCGCAGCGCTGGCGCCGGCGGGCCTGCGACTGCGGCCGGATCGGGGTGCCGTCCCGCCGGGCAATGGTCGCGTGTCTCGTGGGGAAGCGTTGCCGGAGCGGGGTTTCCCGTGCTTTGGTCGGGCATCCCCTGTGCTGTAATAGCGAAGATGACGAGCATGCCAGTAACCGTCATCCACGGGGTGCCTTCACCCGTGCCAGAACCTGACCCGTTTCGACCCAGATCAGCAGGGACCATGCCTATCCGCAAGTTGTTGGTTGCCAACCGCGGCGAAATCGCCATCCGCGTCATGCGTGCCGCTGCCGAAATGGGCATCCGGACGGTGTCGGTCTACGCTCATGAAGACCGCTTCGCGCTGCACCGCTTCAAGGCGGACGAAAGCTACCTGGTCGGTGCCGGCCAGAAGCCGATCGCTGCCTACCTCGACATTCCGGACCTGATCCGGATCGCCAAGCGGGCCGGGGTCGACGCGATCCATCCGGGCTACGGCTTCCTGTCGGAAAACCCGAACTTCGCGGAAGCCTGCGCCGAGGCCGGCATCCTGTTCATCGGGCCGAAGCCGGCCGTGCTGCGCGCGCTGGGCGACAAGGTGGCCGCGCGCGCGGCCGCCAAGGCTGCCAAGGTGCCGGTGCTGGAAGCGTCCGAAGCGCTGCCGCGCGATCTCGAGGAAGTGAAGAAGATCGCCGCCGACATCGGCTACCCGGTGATGCTCAAGGCCAGCTGGGGCGGCGGCGGTCGCGGCATGCGCGCGATCGAGAACGAGGCCGAGCTGCCGGCCGCCGTGGAATCGGCGCGCCGCGAATCGCTGGCCGCGTTCGGCAATGACGAGGCCTATTTCGAGAAGCTCATTCGCCGCGCCCGTCACGTCGAAGTGCAGGTGCTCGGTGACCAGCACGGCAACCTCATTCATCTGTACGAGCGCGACTGCTCGGTGCAGCGGCGCAACCAGAAGGTCGTCGAGCGCGCCCCGGCGCACTACCTGACGCCGGAGCGGCGCGTCGAGCTCTGCGATGCCGCCGTGCGGCTGTGCCGGCAGGTTGGCTACACGCACGCCGGCACCGTCGAATTCCTGATGGATGCCGACACCGACAAGTTCTATTTCATCGAGGTCAACCCGCGCATCCAGGTCGAGCACACGGTCACCGAAGAGGTCACCGGCGTCGACATCGTCAAGGCCCAGATCCGGGTGTCCGAAGGTGCCACGATCGGTGCCGCCGACCGCCTGCTGCCGGCGCAGGACCAAGTGAAACTCGACGGCTTCGCGCTGCAGTGCCGCGTCACCACCGAAGATCCGGAAAACGGCTTCACGCCGGACTACGGTCGCATCCTGGCCTACCGCAGCCCGGCCGGCTTCGGCCTGCGTCTGGACGGCGGTACGTCGTATTCGGGTGCCGTGATCACGCCGTTCTACGACTCGCTGCTGGTGAAGGTCACGGCCTGGGCGCCGACCGCGCAGGAAGCGATTTCCCGCATGGACCGCGCACTGCGCGAGTTCCGCATCCGTGGCGTGTCGACCAACCTGCAGTTCCTCGAGAACGTCATCCTGCATCCGCTGTTCAAGTCCGGCGATTGCACGACGCGCTTCATCGACACGACGCCGGAGTTGTTCCGCTTCACCGCCCGCCGCGATCGCGCCACCAAGGTGCTGCGCTTCATCGGCGATGTCGCCGTCAACGGCAACCCGGAGATGAAGGGGCGCCGTGCGCCGGAAGGCGCGCTGGCTGCGCCGTTGAAGCCGAAGCTGGACCTGCTCGCCGCGCCGCCGAAAGGCCTGCGCGACGAGCTGAAGGCGCGCGGTCCGAAGGGCTTTGCCGACTGGATCAAGGCGCAGCCGCAGGTGCTGCTGACCGACACCACGATGCGCGACGCGCACCAGAGCCTGTTCGCCACGCGCATGCGCAGCCGCGACATGCTGGAGATCGCGCCGCATTACGCGCGTCTGCTGCCGCAGCTGCTGTCGCTGGAATGCTGGGGCGGGGCGACCTTCGACGTCGCCATGCGCTTCCTGAAGGAAGACCCGTGGCAGCGGCTGGCCGGCCTGCGTGCCGCCGTGCCGAACATCCCGTTCCAGATGCTGCTGCGTTCGGCGAACGCAGTGGGCTACACGAACTACCCGGACAACGTCGTTCAGTACTTCGTGAGCCAAGCGGCGAAGAACGGCATCGACATCTTCCGCGTGTTCGACTCGCTGAATGCGGTCGACAACATGCGGGTGGCGATGGATGCCGTGATCGATGCCGGTGCCGTCTGTGAGGGCACCATCTGCTACACCGGCGACCTGTTCGATGCCGCTCGTCCGAAGTACAGCCTCAAGTACTACGTCGACATGGCCAAGCAGCTCGAGAAGGCCGGCGCGCACATCCTCGGCATCAAGGACATGGCCGGCATCTGCAAGCCGCGCGCGGCGCGCGAGCTGGTCAAGGCGCTGAAGCAGGAAATCAGCCTGCCGATCCACTTCCACACCCACGACACCAGCGGCATCGCGGCGGCCAGCGTGCTGGCGGCGATCGAAGCCGGCTGCGATGCCGTCGACGGCGCGATGGATGCGATGTCGGGCCTGACTTCGCAGCCGAACCTCGGCGCGATCGCGGCGGCGCTGGCGGGTTCCGAGCGCGATCCTGGCGTCGACTTCGATGCCATGCAGTCGATCTCCGACTATTGGGAAGGCGTGCGCCGCTACTACGCGCCGTTCGAGGCCGACATCCGTTCCGGCACCGCCGACGTCTACCGCCACGAGATGCCGGGCGGCCAGTACACCAACCTGCGCGAGCAGGGCCGTGCGCTGGGCCTGGAAGCGCGCTGGCCGGAGGTGTCGCGCGCGTACGCGGCGGTCAATCAGCTGTTCGGCGACATCGTCAAGGTGACGCCGACCTCGAAGGTGGTGGGCGACATGGCGCTGTTCATGGTCGGCAACGGCCTGACGCCGGACGACGTCACCAATCCGGATCGCGACATCGATTTCCCGGAATCGGTGGTGTCCCTGTTCAAGGGCGAGCTCGGCGTGCCGCCGGATGGCTGGCCGAAGGCGCTGCAGGCCAAGATCCTGAAGGGCAAGCCGCCGCTCGAAGGACGTCCCGGTGCCTCGATGGCGCCGGTCGATCTGGCGCAGACCAAGGCCGATGCTGAAACCCTGGTCGGCGAAGAGCTGAGCGATGCCGACGTCGCGTCCTATCTGATGTACCCGAAGGTGTTCCGCGACTTCGTCGAGCACCGCAAGGTGTACGGCGATGTCTCGACCCTGCCGACGCCGACCTTCTTCTACGGCCTGCGCGACCAGGAAGAGATCAGCGTCGACATCGACACCGGCAAGACCCTGGTGATCCGCCTGCAGAGCCGCACCGAGTCCGAGGACGACGGCGTGGTCAAGCTGTTCTTCGAGCTGAACGGTCAGTCGCGCCAGGTGCGAGTGCCGAAGGCGGGTGCCAAGGCGGCGTTCGAGACGCCGAAGGCGGAAGAAGGCAATGCCGGTCACGTCGGCGCGCCGATGCCGGGCATGGTGGTGCGCGTTGCCGTGCAGAAGGGCCAGCTGGTCACCAAGGGCGAGCCGCTGTTGGCGCTCGAAGCGATGAAGATGGAGACCGTGCTCGGCGCGCCGCGCGATGGCCGGGTCAAGGCCATTCACGCTCAGCCGGGCGCGACGGTGAACACCCGCGATCTGCTGATCGAGCTCGACTGAAGTCCGGGGTGCGCGGGGGAGGATGCACCCGAAGGTCGTCGAGGACGGCTGGCATTTATTAGAATCGCGGAATGACCTACTCACGCATCGTCGGTACCGGCAGCTATCTGCCCAAGCGCATCGTCACCAACCGGGAACTCGAAGGCCGGATCGACACCAGCGACGACTGGATCGTCAGCCGCACCGGCATTGAAGCTCGTCATGTGGCGGCCGACGATGAACTGACCAGCGATCTCGCGCTGCATGCCGCGCGTGCCGCGATGGCCTCGGCTGGCGTCACGGCCGACGACATCGACCTGATCGTCGTCGCCACCACGACACCGGACATGGTGTTCCCGTCGACGGCCTGTCTGGTGCAGGCCAAGCTCGGCGTCACCCGGGGCGCGGCCTTCGACGTGCAGGCGGTGTGCACCGGCTTCGTCTACGGTCTTGCGATCGCCGACAAGCTGGTGGCCTGCGGCCAGCACAAATGCGCGCTGGTGATCGGCGCTGAAGTGTTCTCGCGGATCCTGGACTGGAACGACCGGCGCACCTGCGTGCTGTTCGGCGATGGTGCCGGCGCAGTGGTGCTGAAGACTTCCGACGCGCCCGGCATCCTGTCCTCTCATCTGCATTCCGACGGTTCGCTGAGCCATATCCTGCGGGTGCCGGGCGGTATCGCCGGCGGCCAGCTGCGCGGCTCGCCTTACCTGGAAATGGATGGCCAGTCGGTCTACCGCGTGGCGGTGAAGAACCTGAGCGAATGCGCCCAGGAAGCGCTGGACCGCAACAACCTGAAAGCGTCCGCGCTCGACTGGTATGTGCCGCACCAGGCCAACATCCGGATCATCAACACGCTGGCCGACAAGGTTGGCGTGCCGAAGGAAAAGGTGGTGGTCACCGTCGCCCAGCAAGGCAATACCTCGGCGGCGTCGGTGCCGCTGGCGCTGGACGCGGCGGTCAAGGACGGCCGCATCAAGCCCTCGGATCTGGTGATGCTGCAGGGCGTCGGCGGCGGCATGACCTGGGGCACGGTGCTGCTGCGCTGGTGAGCGAAGGCCTGCGGCAACCGGCCGTTCGGGTCGACGACGCGCCGGTCTTCGTGCATCGGCGGGGCAGCGGTCGACCGCTGCTGATGCTGCACGGCAATCCCGATTCGCACCGGTTGTGGCTGCCGATGATCGACTGCCTGCAGGCGTACCACGATTGCATCGCGCCCGATCTTCCCGGTTTCGGAGCGTCCGGCGTCGCTGGTCACAACGACGTGACGCTGGCCGGTTTCGCGCGCTGGGTCGATGCCCTGCTGGATGCGCTGGCGATCCGCGAGCCGATCGACCTCGTCGTCCACGACGTCGGCGGCTTCTACGGCCTGGCCTGGGCGGTACGCCACCCGGAACGGCTGCGGCGGCTGGTCATCACCAACACCTTGTTGCACGCCGACTACCGCTGGCATGTCTGGGCGCGCCTCTGGCGCTCGCGACTCGGTGAAATGGCGATGCGGGCGTTCGACTGGCCGCTGATCGGTCGCAGCGGCCACCGCTTGACGATGCAGCAGGGCGGCCCGGGCCTGTCGCGAACGCAGATCGACGACGCCTATCGGCACTTCCACGCCGGCGCCCGCGCCCAGGTGCTGCGCATCTATCGCGAAGCCGACCCGGCCAAGTTCGCGCCTTGGCTGGACGTGCTGCACACGGTGACGGCGATCCGCCCGACGCGCGTGATCTGGGGGATGCGCGATCCGTTCATCCCCGATCATTACGCTGGCCGCTTCGGCACGACGGACGTGCAGCGTCTGGAGGCAGCGGGCCATTGGGCGGTGGCGGAAATGCCGGAGCACTGTGCCGCACTGGTCCGCGAACATCTTGCCGGTGCTGATCGGGTTTGACCGACCCGCGCTCGGAAACTAGAATGTCGAGTTCCCGGGGCCGATCGTCTGGCGTCACGCCGCGACCGGCCTTACAAAAGCAACTAGATAGTCGTAATTTTTCTTGGAGCATCAAGCATGTACGCAGTCATCAAGACCGGTGGCAAGCAGTACCGGGTTGCCCCCGGCGAGACCCTCAAGGTGGAAACGATCGTGGCCGCCGTCGGCGACACGGTGAGCTTCAGCGAAGTGCTGCTGGTGGCTGACGGCGAAGCGGTGAAGATCGGCGCGCCGGTCGTCACCGGTGCCGTCGTCAAGGCGGAAGTCACGGCCCACGGCCGCGGCGACAAGATTCGCATCATCAAGCACCGCCGCCGCAAGCACTACCACAAGGAACAGGGCCACCGGCAGAATTTCACCGCGATCAAGATCACGGAGATCGTCGCCTAAGGGCGGCGTTCTTCCAGCAGGAGAACAGCAATGGCACACAAGAAAGCAGGCGGTTCAACCCGTAACGGTCGCGACTCGCAGGCCAAGCGCCTCGGTGTGAAGCGCTTCGGCGGCGAAGCGGTCCTCGCCGGCAACATCATCATTCGCCAGCGTGGCACTCAGGTGCACCCGGGCGTGAACTGCGGCATCGGCACCGACCACACGCTGTTCGCCAAGGCGGATGGTCATGTGAAGTTCGTGACGCGTGGTCCGAAGGGCCGCAAGTTCGTCGACATCGTCGCGGCCTGATCCGCGCGGATGTGCGTGACCAAGGCCCCGGTGACGGGGCCTTGTCATTTGAAGCTCCCGAAGTTGTCGCTGCTGCTGAACGAGATGCCGCTGAACCATGAAATTCGTTGACGAAGCCACGATACGCGTCGAAGCCGGCGACGGCGGCAACGGCTGCGTCAGCTTCCGCCGCGAGCGCGCGATCCCGTTCGGCGGGCCGGATGGCGGCGACGGCGGCGACGGCGGCACCGTCTGGGTGGTCGCCGAGCCGAACCTGAACTCGCTGGCCGATTTCCGCTTCAACCGCGTGTTCAAGGCCAAGCGCGGCGAGAACGGCGGCGGCTCCGACTGCAAGGGCGCCGGTGCGCCCGACATCGACATCCCGATGCCGCTCGGCACCCAGGTGTTCGATGTCGACACCGAGGAACTGATCGGCGAGCTGACGGCCAAGGGTCAGCGGATCAAGGTAGCCGCCGGCGGCTTCCACGGCCTCGGCAACGCCCGCTTCAAGTCGTCGACCAACCGCGCGCCGCGCCGCGCCAGCCCCGGCACACCGGGCGAACGCCGCGAGCTGCGGCTGGAGTTGAGCGTGCTCGCCGATGTCGGCCTGCTCGGCATGCCCAACGCCGGCAAGTCGACCCTGCTCGGCGCGGTGTCGGCCGCGCGTCCGAAGATCGCCGACTATCCGTTCACGACGCTGTACCCGCAGCCCGGCGTGGTGTCGGTCGGCATGACGCGAAGCTTCGTGATGGTCGACATCCCCGGCATCATCGAAGGCGCGGCCGAAGGGGCGGGGCTCGGCATCCGCTTCCTGAAGCATCTGCAGCGCACCCGCCTGCTGCTGCATCTGGTCGACATCCTGCCGCCCGATGGCGGCGACATCGTCGAACACATCGACACCATCAATGCCGAACTGGCCGAATTCAGCGAGGAGCTGGCCGGCCGCGAGCAGTGGCTGGTATTCAACAAGATCGATCTGATGAGCGACGAGGACGCCGATGCGCTGATCGACGACGCCCTCGAACGTCTCGGCTGGACCGGCCGCCACTACCGCATCTCGGCCGCAGCCCGCCGCAACCTGGAACCGCTGTGCAAGGACGCGATGGAATGGGTCGAGGCGCATGCGCCGGTCCGCACCGCGCCGGATTACACCTTGCTGGACGATGCGCCGCCGGCGCGCCCGGCGGCCGAATCCGATCCCATTGACGACGCCGACGACGACCTCGACGCCTGAGCTGCCCCTTTCGCCCATGACGCAGACGAAAAGCCGTGAAACGCTGAATACCAGCCGCCGCTGGGTGATCAAGGTCGGCAGCGCGATGGTCACCGCGCGCGGTCGCGGGCTCGATCGTGAAGCGATTGCCGACTGGTGCGCGCAGATCGCCGCGCTTCGGGCCCAGGGCCGCCAGGTGGTGCTGGTGTCCTCTGGTGCAGTCGCCGAGGGCATGGCGCGGCTCGGCATGGCCAAGCGGCCGACGAACCTGCACGGCCTGCAGGCGGCGGCGGCGGTCGGCCAGATGGGCCTCGTGCGCGCCTACGAAACCGAGTTCGAGAAGCACGGCCTGCGCGCGGCGCAGATCCTGCTGACCCACGACGATGTCTCCGATCGCGGCCGCTACCTGAACGCCCGGGGCACGCTGAACACGCTGCTGGAACTGGGCGTGGTGCCGGTCGTCAACGAGAACGACACCGTGGCCACCGACGAGATCCGGCTGGGCGACAACGACACGCTCGGCGCGCTGACCGTCAACCTGATCGAAGCCGACCTGCTGGTGATCCTGACCGACCAGCAGGGCCTGTACGACTCCGATCCGCGCAACAACCCGGATGCCCGGCTGCTGTCCGAGGCCGACCTGTCTGATCCCAACCTCGGCGGCATGGCTGGCGAGACCAAGGGCGAACTGGGCCGAGGCGGCATGCGCACCAAGCTGACCGCCGCGCATTGGGCCGCGCGCTCCGGTGCCGCGACGGTGATCGCCTACGGCCGCACGCCGGACGCGCTGCTCAAGATCGCCAGCGGCGAATCGATCGGCACCTTGCTGAAGCCGGCGCAGTCGGTGATGGCCTCGCGCAAGCGCTGGATCGCCGGCCAGCTGCAGGTGCGCGGCCGGCTGACGCTCGACGACGGCGCCGTCAAAGTGCTGCGCGAACAAGGGCGCAGCCTGCTGCCGGTCGGCGTGCGCCAGGTCAGCGGCGAATTCGGACGCGGCGATCTCGTGCTGTGTCTCGACCTCGCCGGCCGGGAAATCGCCCGGGGCCTGAGCAACTACGACTCCGACGAAGCCCAGCGCATTGCCGGTGCACCGAGCGGCGAGATTTCCGCGCGCCTCGGCTATCCGGGTGAACCGGAACTGATCCACCGCGACAACCTGGTGCTCGCGGTCTGATCGAAAGCGGGCGGCGCAAGGCCGCCCGGTGGGTCAGCGGCGATCAAACCCCGATCGCTGCGGCTGCATCCAAGCGCCATGCTGGCTGCATCCCAGCGCCGCCTGCCCACACATCGATCGACATCGCGCCCGCAGCGGCGGCGTGTCCTAGGGGATTCCTGCATGAGTGCTGTCACCGATCGCCGCGCCGCGACACCCGCCCGCGCCCGGCCGAAACCGTGGCGATGGGTGACCCTTGTGGTCGTCCTGCTGCTGGTCGTCGGCGCAGGGCTGGCCTTGCGCGGCGGCAAGACCGAGGCCACTGCGGCCGAGAAGGACTCGAAGTTGCCCGCCGGGCCAATGGAACTGGCGGCAGCCGACGTGGCGCAGATCGAGCAGCGGGCGCTGACGCGGCGGTTGCCGCTGTCCGGCACCCTGCGGCCGCTGGTGCAGGCCAGCGTCAAGGCGCGGGTCGCCGGTGACCTGCTGGCGGTGCAGGTCCGCGAAGGGCAGGCGGTGCAGAAGGGCGAGGTGCTGGCCCGCATCGACCTTCGCAACCTCGGCGCTCAGTTCGACGCCCAGCGGGCGACGCTCGACAAGGCGCGCGCCGACCTGGCGCTGGCCCGCGTCAATCGCGACAGCAATGCCCGGCTGCTGGAGCAGAAGTTCATTTCGCAGAACGCCTTCGATGCCGTGCAGAGCGCGTTCGACGCCGCTGCCGCCAGCGTCAAGGTGGCCGAAGCGCAGCTGCGGCTGGCCCAGGTCGGCGTCGACGATGCCGTGGTCCGCGCGCCGATCGACGGCGTCGTGTCGCAGCGGCTGGCGCAGCCGGGCGAGAAGGTCGCCGCCGACACGCCCCTGCTGGCGATCGTCGATCTGCGCCGCCTGGAACTGGAAGCGCCGGTGCCGGCCTCGGACGTGCCGGCGGTGAAGATCGGCCAGCCGCTGCGCTTCACGGTCGACGGCTATCGCGAGCGGACCTTCGAGGCGACAGTCGAGCGGATCAATCCGGCGACCGATGCCGGCACCCGGGCGATCAGGCTGTACCTGTCGGTCGACAACGCCGATGGCGCGCTCAAGGGCGGCATGTTCGCGCAGGGCGATCTGCTGCTCGATCCTTCGGCGCCGGTCGCCACCGTGCCGGCGGCTGCGATACGCCGCGATGCCGGTGTTCCCTATCTGCTGGTGATCGAGGACGGGCACCTGCGGCGGCAGGCAGTGACGCTGGGCATCGAGGCCAACGACGGCGCGTTCGTCGAGCTGCGCGACGGGCCGCCGGTCGGCACGCCGGTGCTGGCGGCGCGCATCGACAGCCTGCAGGACGGCGCTGCCGTGACCGTGCCGGCACGCGCCGCGCGCTAGACCGGAGCGACCGTCATGTGGATCACCCGGATCAGTGTCAGCCAGCCGGTGTTCGCGACCATGGTGATGGTCGCGCTGCTGGTGCTGGGTGTGTTCTCGTACCAGCGGCTGCCGGTCGAGAAGCTGCCGGATGTCTCGGTGCCGGTGCTGAGCATCTCTATCGCCTATCCCGGCGCGACGCCGGAAGCAGTCGAAAACGATCTGCTGAAGCCGATCGAGGAAGCGGTCAATGCGGTCGAGGGCGTCAAGCGCATCTGGGGCACGGCGCGCGAGGGCGGCGGTTTCCTGTCGATTGAGTTCGATCTGTCGGTCGACATCGGCCGGGCGACCCAGGAGACCCGCGACAAGGTGGCGCAGATCCAGCCGGGCTTCCCGCGCGAGGCCAAGCCGCCGCTGATCTCGCGCACCAACGAGGACGAGAACCAGCAGCCGATCATCAACCTGGCGCTGTACTCCGAAACCCGCAGCCTGCGCGAGATCTCCACGCTGGTTGACCAGGTGGTGGTCAAGCGGCTGCAGAACGTGCTGGGCGTCGGCAGCATCGCGGTTGGCGGCCAGTCGACGCGGCAGGTGCAGGTGTTCCTGAAGCCGGCAGCGCTGGAAGCCGCGCGGATCGGTGTCGATCAGGTCATCGCCGCGATCCAGGCGGCCAATCAGGATCTGCCGGCCGGCGCCATCTCCCGGGGCGACCGCGAGCAGCTGGTGCGCATCGAAGGGCGGATCAAGCAGCCGGCGCAGTTCGGCCGCATCGTCGTCGCCCGACAGAACGGCGTGCCGGTGCATCTGGACGAGATCGCCGAAGTGGTCGACGGCGAGGCCGAGGAAACCTCGATCTCCCGCGTCGACGGCCGGCGCGCGGTGACGCTCGACATCCGGAAAGTGCAGGGCGCCAACATCGTCAGCGCCGCGCGCGGCGTCGGCCAGGCGATCGAGCGGCTGAAGGCCGAGCTGCCGGCCGATGTGCGGATCGTGAAGATCTACGCCACTGCCGACGATATCACCGCCTCGGTCGAACAGGTCAAGGAAACGATCCTGGAAGGCGGCGTGCTGACTGTGCTGATCGTCTTCCTGTTCCTGCATTCGTGGCGCTCGACGATCATCACCGGCCTGACCCTGCCGATCTCGGTGGTCGCCACCTTCATCGCGCTGCACGCCTTCGGCTTCACGCTGAACTTCCTGACCCTGATGGGCTTGAGTCTGTGTATCGGCCTGCTGATCGACGATGCGATCGTCGTGCGCGAGAACATCGTGCGCCACCTGGCGATGGGCAAGTCCCACGTCCGCGCCGCGCTCGACGGCACCCGCGAGATCGGCCTGGCCGTGACGGCCACCACCTTCGCGATCCTGGCCGTGTTCGTGCCGGTGGCGTTCATGAGCGGCATCATCGGCCGCTTCTTCTTCCAGTTCGGCATCACGGTGGCGGTCGCCGTGCTGGTGTCGCTGTTCGTCAGCTTCACGCTCGACCCGATGCTGTCGGCGGTCTGGCGTGATCCGGTCAAGGATCGCTTCAAGTACGCGCCGTGGCTGGGGCGGCTTATGGACCGGCTGGAGCGGCGCATCGAGGCGCTGCACGTGGTCTACGGCCGGGTGCTGGCCTGGGCGCTGCGCACCGAGCGCCGGCGTGTCTGGCTGCCGATCTTCGGGCTGGCGCATGCGGCGCGCCGTCTGGACTGGCGGCAGATCGGCACGCTGTCGAATCGCGGCATCGTGCTGTGGATCGCCGCTGCGACGTTCTTCGGCAGCTTCGCGCTGCTGCCGTTCATTGGCAGCGAGTTTTTCCCGCGCGGCGACGAAGGCTTCACCTCGCTGCGCATCAACACGCCGCTGGGTTCGAGCCTCGAATACACCGATGCCAAGGCGCAGCAGGTGGAAGCCTTGCTGCGCGAGTTCCCGGAAATCGAGACCATCGCGACACAGGTCGGCACCGAGGAAGGCAAGAACTACGCGCGCCTGAACCTGCGGCTGACCGATCGCGCGGTCACCCATCGCCGGCCGCAGAAGGACATCGAGAAAGCGATCCGCGCGCGCATCAAGCAGGTGGCCGGTGTCGAGCTAACGGTCGGCTTCGGCGGCTCGATCTTCATTTCGCTGCTCGGCCCGGAGCCGGCGAAGCTCACCGAGATCACCCAGGCGGCGATGGCGGAGATGCGCAAGATCCCCGGCATTTCCGACCTCGAAAGCAGCGAGAAAGGCGCCAGCCCCGGCATTGCCGTGCGCATCAACCAGGAACTGGCCAGCGATCTCGGCCTGAGCAACGCCCGGATCGGCGCCGCGCTGCGGCCGCTGGTGGCGGGTGACCAGATCAGCCGCTGGCTGGCCCCGGACGGTCAGAACTACGAGGTGATCGTGCGGCTGAAGAAGGCTGATCGCGAGGTGGCCGGCGATCTCGGCCAGCTGGCGCTGACCAGCACCCGGCTCGATGCCGATGGCGCGCCGCTGCTGGTGCCGCTGCGCCAGGTCGCCGACTTCGTGCCGATCGCCAGTCCGCAGCAGATCAAGCGCCAGAACCTGCAACGCCGGGTGTCGATCTACGCCAATGCCGAGGGCCGTCCGGCCGGCGATGTCGGCGAGGACATCAAGAAGATCATCCGCAACTGGCCTCTGCCGCCGGGCTATCGCTGGGAGATCGGCGGTCAGCAGGCCGATCAGGATGAATCCGGCGCCGCCGCGCTGGCCGCGATGGGGCTGGCGGTGATCTTTATCTACCTGATCCTGGCCTCGCAGTTCGGCAGCTTCCTGCAGCCGATCGCGATCATGGTGTCCTTGCCGCTGTCGCTGGCCGGCGTATTCATCGCGCTGCTGGTCACCGGCACCACGCTGAACATGTTCTCGATCATCGGCTTCATCATGCTGATGGGCCTGGTCACAAAGAACGCGATCCTGCTGGTCGACTTCGCCAACCAGGGCCTGCGTGAAGGCCGCAGTCTGCGCGAGGCGCTGCTGGACGCCGGCCAGGTGCGCCTGCGGCCGATCATCATGACCACCCTGGCGATGATCTTCGGCATGCTGCCGATGGCGATCGGCAGCGGGGCAGGTGGTGAAACCAATGCTGCGATGGGCCGTGCAGTGATCGGTGGCGTGATCACCTCGAGCTTGCTGACCCTGGTCGTGGTGCCGGTGCTGTACACCTACCTGCAGCGGATCGGCGAGCGGGCGACGCGCTGGTTCAGGCCGGCCGATGAAGACGGCGACGCACCGGCTGCTGCGGGGGCTGCACCCGTGCTTGGGCTGATGGCGCCGCGCGACGATCGATAGGGCAGACGCGGGGCGACACGGAAGCGTCACCGGCAGGCCACGCAGGCGCGGCACAACGAAAAACGCGACCCGAAGGTCGCGTTTTGTTTGCAGCCTGATGCTTAGGCGAGCGCCTTGATGTGCGCCTGCAGACGGCTCTTGTGGCGAGCGGCCTTGTTCTTGTGGATCAGGCCACGGTTCGCGTAGCGATCCAGCACCGGCACCATCGCGGCGTAAGCGGCTTCGGCGTCGGCCTTGGCCTTCGCTTCGATCGCGGCGACGACCTTCTTGATGGTGCTGCGGATCATCGAGCGCTGGCTGGCATTGCGCTCGCGGTTCTGTTCGGACTGGCGTGCGCGCTTGCGCGCCTGCGGGGTGTTGGCCAAGGTGAAAACTCCTTAAAGCGGTTTCGATGGTGTGACGGCCTGCGAGGCCGACCGGCGATTCGACCGAAGCCGTGACCGGCAACTGACAAAATCGAAGCGCGCTAGTATCTTCGCCGACCCGCTGCCTGTCAACGGAATCGACCGCCGGCAGCGGTTATGCCGCAGCGCCGGACGGGGAGCGTGCAGACCGGCCGGAACGGCGGGTCGCCTGACGTTTTCGAGGTTCCCTGCGGCCGCTGCGCGAGATCGCTTTCCTTGTCCTGGCCCGTCCTGACGCATCCGCCCCATCCATGTCGAAAAGCCTGCTCAAGTCCAGCGGCGTCGTCGGCCTGCTGACGCTGCTGTCGCGCCTGCTCGGCTTCGTCCGCGAAGTCATGCTGGCGACCGCCTTCGGCGCCGGCGCTGCGATGGATGCCTTCCTGGTCGCCCTGATGATTCCGAACTTCGGCCGCCGCATGTTTGCCGAAGGCGCGTTCGCCCAGGCTTTCGTGCCGGTGTTCACCGAGGTGAAGACCACCGGCAGCCACGACGAGGCGCGCGATCTGGTGGCCGTCGTGCTCGGTACGCTCGGCGGCGTGCTGAGCCTGGTCACCGTGATCGGCTGCCTCGGCGCGCCGGTGCTGGTCTGGCTGTTCGCATCGGGTTTCGCGGCCGATCCCGCGCAGCAGGCCCTGGGCACCGAGCTGCTGCGCTGGACCTTCCCGTACCTGATGTTCATCTCGCTGACCTCGATGGCCGGCGGCGTGCTCAATGCCTATGGCCGCTTCGCGGTGCCGGCGTTCACGCCGGTGATCCTGAACCTGTGCCTGATCGCCACCGCGTTCATCGACGCCAGCTCGGTGCAGGTGCTGGCCTACGCCGTGTTCGTCGCCGGGGTGCTGCAGTTCGCTTTCCAGCTGCCGCTGATGGCAAAGCTCAGGCTGCTGCCGAGGCCGCGTTGGGCCTGGGGCGACGGCCGGGTGAAGCGGATCGTCACCCTGATGGTGCCGGTGATGATCGGCTCCTCGGTCGCCCAGATCTCGCTGCTGCTGAACACCAACCTGTCGACCCAGGTCGGCCACGGCTCGGTCAGCTGGCTGTACTACGCCAACCGGCTGATGGAATTTCCGCTCGGCATCTTCTCGATCGCGGTCGGCACCGCGATCCTGCCGGCGCTGTCGGCGCAGCACGCGAAGAAGACGCCTGAGGCGTTCTCGGCGACGCTCGACTGGAGCCTGCGGGTGATCCTGCTGATTGGCCTGCCGGCGGCGCTCGGCCTGTGCCTGCTGGCCGGGCCGCTGGTCGCCACCGTCTACGGCCATGGCGCATTCACCGCCGAGGACGTGCGGATGACCACCTGGGCGCTGTGGGCCTACGGCGCCGGCTTCATGGGCTTCTCGTTCGTCAAGGTGCTGGTGCCGGGTTTCTACGCGCGCCAGGAAACGAAGACGCCGGTGCGCTACGCGATCATCAGCCTGGTGGTCGGCATGGCCTTGAGTCTGGCGCTGTTCGCTGGGTCGAAGCTGCGGGCCTTCGAAGGCGCGCATGTCGGCCTGGCGCTGTCGACCTCGCTGACCGCCTGCCTGAATGCCGCGCTGCTGTTCGCGCGGCTGCGGCGCGATGGCATCTACCGCGGCCGGCCCGGCTGGGGCCTGTTCGGCCTGCGGCTGCTGGTTGCCAACGTCGCGATGGCGGCCGCCGTTCTGTGGCTGGCCGGCGATCTCGCCAGCTGGCTGGCGGCCGGCGAATGGGCGCGCGGCGGGCGCATGCTGGTACTGATCGGGGTGGCGATGCTGGTCTATTTCGCGGTGCTCGCAGCGAGCGGCCTGCGGGTTCGCCACTTCCGCGGCAGCACCCAATAAGCCGCTGATCCGCCTTTATAATCCGCGTCTTTCCCGAGCCATCCTTCCCGCCATGGAGCTGATCCGCGGACTGCACAACCTCGCGCCGCGACATCGCGGCAGCGTGGTGTCGATCGGCAACTTCGATGGCCTCCATCGCGGCCATCAGGCGCTGATCGCGCGGCTGCGGATGCTCGCCGGCGAGCACCGGCTGCCGGCCACGGTGGTCTGCTTCGAACCGATGCCGCGCGAGTATTTCCAGCGCGACAATCCGCCGCCGCGCATCGCCGACCTGCGCGGCAAACTGCGCGATCTGGCCGCGTTCGGCGTCGATCGCGTGCTGCTGCTGCCGTTCGGGCCGAGGCTGGCGGCGATGTCGGCCGAAGCCTTCGTCCGCCAGGTGCTGGTCGACGGCCTCGGCGCCCGCGCAGTGATCGTCGGCGACGACTTCCGCTATGGCGCCAGGCGGGCCGGCGATCTGGCGTTGCTGCAGGCGATCGGCGCCGGTGCCGGCTTCAGCGCCGAAGGGCTCGGCACGGTCACGCTCGATGGCGCGCGCAGCAGTTCCACCGGCCTGCGCGCGGCGCTGGCCCTGCCGGATCTCGATGTCGTCGAACGCCTGCTCGACCGCCGCTACCGGATCACCGGCCGCGTCCGTCACGGCCTAAAGCTCGGTCGCGAGCTGGGCATGGCCACCGCCAACCTGCATCTGCGCCGGCCACCGGCGCTGGCGCATGGGGTCTATGCGGTCAAGGCCTACTGGGACGAAGCCCCGAACGGCCTGCCCGGCGTCGCCAGCCTCGGCGTGCGGCCGACCCTGGGCCTGACCACCTGTCTGCTTGAAACCCACGTGTTCGACGCCAGACCGAACCTGTACGGCCGCGAGCTGGCGATCGAATTTCACAAGTTCCTGCGTCCGCAGCTCACCTTCGACGGGCTCGATGCACTTGCCGCGCAGATGCAGGCCGACGGCCGCGATGCGCGCACCCATTTCACCGCCGAGCTGATGCCCTCGTGAACGACACCGTCAAAGACGCCGCCCCGGCTGCCGCCGGCCCGGACTACAAGCAGACGCTGAACCTGCCGCAGACCGAATTTCCGATGCAGGCCAACCTGGCCGCCCGCGAGCCGAAGATGCTGGAGCGCTGGGAAGCCGACGGCCTGTACACGCAGATCGATGCCGCCACGCGCGACCGGAAGCCCTATTGGTTCGTCGACGGCCCGCCGTACGCCAACGGCGACATCCACATCGGCCACGCGGTCAACAAGGTGCTGAAGGACATGATTGTCAAGGCCGCCCGCCTCGACGGCTACCACGCGCCGTTCACGCCGGGCTGGGACTGCCACGGCCTGCCGATCGAACTGCAGGTGGAAAAGAAGTTCGGCAAGGTCGGCGACAAGCTGAATGCCGCTGAATTCCGCGCCGAGTGCCGCAAGTACGCCGGCGAGCAGATCGCCCGCC
The DNA here is from genome assembly GCF_051860985.1 of Nevskia sp. Lineage (NCBI taxonomy): Bacteria > Pseudomonadati > Pseudomonadota > Gammaproteobacteria > Nevskiales > Nevskiaceae > Nevskia > Nevskia sp. The sequence continues at coordinate 44,381 of NZ_JBIMKV010000023.1, forward strand.
AGCGCGCCGATTTCAAGCGGCTCGGCGTGCTCGCCGACTGGGAAAAGCCGTACCTGACGATGGACCCGATCTTCGAGGCCGAGCAGTTGCGCGTGCTGTCGCGGATCGTCGCCAACGGCCACGTCACCCGCGGCTTCAAGCCGGTGCACTGGTGTCTGGACTGCGGCTCCTCGCTGGCCGAGGCGGAAGTCGAGTACCAGGACAAGACCAGCTTCGCGATCGACGTCGGCTTCCTGTCGACCGACCCCGCCGCACTGGCCGCCGTGTTCGGCGCCAGCGGGAGCGCGCCGATCCGCTTCGTCATCTGGACCACGACGCCGTGGACGATCCCGGCCAACAAGGCGACCTCGGTCAATCCGGAACTGGACTACCTGCTGGTCGAGATGGGCGAGCACGGCCATCTGGTGCTGGCCGAAGGCCTGCTCGAAGCCTGCGCCAAGCGATATGGCGTGGCCGCAGCCGTGGTGCTCGGCCGTGCCAAGGGCGCGGCGCTGGCCGGCCAGACCTACCGCCATCCGTTCGATGCGGCGGGTGCGGCCCTGCCGATCCTGTGCGGCGAGCACGTCACGCTCGACGCCGGCACCGGCTTGGTCCACACCGCACCGGCGCATGGCGTCGACGACTACAACATCGGGGTCGCCAACGGCATCGCGGTGGAAAGCCCGCTGATGGGCACCGGCGTCTATGTCGCCGGCACGCCGGTGGTCGGCGGCCTGCATGTCCGCAAGGTCGACGAGCCGGTGATCAACGCGCTGCGCGAGACCGGTGCGCTGGTGCATGCCACGAAGTTCGAGCACAGCTATCCGCACTGCTGGCGGCACAAGTCGCCGCTGATCTTCCGCGCCACGCCGCAGTGGTTCGTGTCGATGGATGGCAACGGCCTGCGCCCGCAGGCGCTGGATGCAATCGCCAAGACCGAGTGGATTCCCGGCTGGGGCGAGGACCGCATTCGCGGCATGGTCGCCGAGCGTCCGGACTGGTGCATTTCGCGGCAGCGCACCTGGGGCGTGCCGATGGCGGTGCTGGTCGATCGCCGCACCCAGACCCTGCACCCGGATTCCCCGGCGATCCTCGGCCGGGTGGCCGATGCGGTGGCCGCGCGCGGGCTGGAGGCCTGGTTCGGTTCCAGCGTGTCCGACTGGATTGACCGCGATGCCGAGCACTACGACAAGTGCCCGGACACGCTTGACGTCTGGTTCGATTCGGGCTCCGTGCACCAGTGCAGCTTCGTCGCCAATCATCCGGGCGCGCTCGATGCCGATGGCTTGGCACCTCAGGCCGACATGTACCTGGAAGGCTCGGACCAGCATCGCGGCTGGTTCCAGTCGTCGCTGCTGACCTCGGTGGCGATGCGCGGCCGCTCGCCGTACAAGGCGGTGCTGACGCATGGCTTCACGGTCGACGAGAAGGGCAACAAGATGTCGAAGTCGCTGGGCAATGTTGTCGCCCCGCAGACGGTCACCAAGACGCTCGGTGCCGACGTGCTGCGCCTGTGGGTCGCGGCCAGCGACTATTCCGGCGAAATCGCGATCAGCGACAACCTGCTGAAGCGCATCGCCGACGCCTACCGACGCATCCGCAACACGGTGCGCTACCTGCTGTCGAACCTGCACGGCTTCGATCCGGCGCAGCACTTGGTGGCGCCGGACCAGCTGCTGTCGATGGACCGCTGGGCACTTTCAGAGCTGGCCCGCGTGCAGGGCGAGATCCAGGCCGCGTACGGCGCCAAGCAGTTCCATCAGGTCTATCAGCTGCTGCACAACTACTGTGCGGTCGATCTCGGCAGCCTGTACCTGGACGTGCTGAAGGACCGGCTCTACACCCTGCCGGAAGCCAGCCATGCGCGCCGCTCGGCGCAGACCGTGCTGCTGCACATCGCCGAGGCGATGGTCCGCTGGATCGCGCCGATCCTGTCGTTCACTGCCGACGAGATCTGGGCGCTGCTGCCGGGCGATCGCAGCGGCAGCGTGTTCATCCAGACCTGGTATCCGGTGCCGACGGTGGCGGCGAACCCGGTCTCCGATGCCGGCTGGACCGCGCTGCTCGAAGCCCGCGAAGCGGTCAAGAAGGAACTGGAAGCCCTGCGCGCCGCCGGCACCATCGGCTCTGCGCTGGACGCCGATGTCGCGCTGTATGCCGATGGCGAGTCGGGTGCGGCGCTGACCGCCATCGGCGACGAACTGCGCTTCTGGTTCATCACCTCGGCGGCCTCGGCCGCGCCGCTGGCACATAAGCCGAACGATGCCCGCGAAGCCCGGCTGGCCGGCGGCGGCTCGCTCTGGATTGCCGCCCGCGCCACGTCGGCCGATAAGTGCGGCCGCTGCTGGCATCGCCGGCCGGATGTCGGCCAGCACGTGGGCCATCCGTCACTGTGCGGCCGCTGCGTCGCCAACATCGACGGCCCGGGCGAGGTGCGCCGGCATGTCTGAGGCCCGCGCCGCGAAGAAGCCGCTCGACAACCTGCGTCTGCTGTGGATCGCGGCGTTCGTGATCGCCGTCGACCAGCTCACCAAGCACTTCGTCGACCGCGCGCTGGTGCTGTACGACAGCATCGCGGTGCTGCCGCATTTCAACCTGGTGCGGCTGCACAACACGGGGGCTGCGTTCTCGATGCTCAACACCGCGCCGGCGGCGATGTTCATCGTGCTGAGCAGCGCGGTCAGCATCGGCATCCTGTGGTGGCTGCGCAGCAACCGCCACGGCCAGCTGCTCAATGCGCTGGCCTTCGTGTTCGTGCTCGGCGGCGCGCTCGGCAACGCCATCGACCGGGCGACGCGCGGCTATGTGCTGGACTTCATCCAGTTCTTCGTCGGCGACTGGCACTTCGCGGCGTTCAATGTCGCCGACGTGGCGATCACCTTCGGCGCCGGCCTGATGATCCTCGACCTCATCCTGCAGTCGGTGCGCCGCCCGGTGCCGCCGGCCTGAGACCGCGCCGCCGGCCTCAGCCGAAGCCGCTGCTGCGGACCTTGGCCAGGAAATCCTGCAGGTAGGCCTTGGTCGACAGGCTCTCCGGGATGGCGGCATACAGCTCGCAGTGCAGGCCCTCGGCGCCCAGCGGCTTGCTGACCACGTAACCCTTCTCCAGGTACGGCCGGACGCTCCAGCTGGGCAGCGCGGCCACGCCGCGGCCGCTGGCGACCAGCTGCAGGATCGCCACCGTCAGCTCGGCGTTGCGGCGGCGCGGCCGGATGCCGGCCGGTGCCAGGAAGTGGCGGACGACGTCGAGCAGCGCGTCGTCGACCGGATAGCTGATCAGCGTCTGGTCGGCGAAGTCCTGCGGGTCCAGATGGCTGCGCGCCGCCAGCGGATGGCGCGGCGACAGGATGGCGACGGTTTCGTAGCGGAACAGCCGCTCGGCCGCGATGCCGGCGCGCGGTGGCGGCGCGTCGTGGATCACGCCGAAGTCGGCCGCCCCGGCCTCGACCAACGCGCCGGCGTCGGACTGGAAGCCGCTGACCAGGTCCAGCTCTACTTCCGGCCAGTGCTCGCGGAAGGCGTCCATGGCCGGCATCAGCCAGTCGAAACAGGTATGGCATTCGACCGCGATCCGCAGCTGGCCGCCGCGTCCCGACACCCACTGGGCGACGTCACGCTCCGCATCGGTGACACCGCGCAGCACCTCGCGGGCCAGCGCCAGCAGCCGCGCGCCGGCCTGCGTGAAGCGGATCGGTTTGGTGTTGCGCTCGAACAGCGGCGTTCCGTAATGCGTCTCCAGCGCCTTCAGCTGGTGCGACAGCGCCGACTGGGTGACGAACACGCGATCGGCCGCCTTGCCGAGCGAGCCGGTGTCGGCCAGCGCCGCGAGCGTCTGCAGGTGGCGGATTTCCAGCTGGGATTGAGCCATGAATTTCGTTCAAGAGTTTGATTAGAACGCTGCGATTGAATCATGGGTCGGCGCTCGCGACCATGCGCGCCTCGTTCACACCTGCCTGCCGCCATGACCGTCGCCCACATCCTCGGCTTTCCCCGCATCGGCGCCCGCCGCGAACTCAAGACTGCGGTCGAGGCGCACTGGACGGGCAGCCTGCCGGCGGAATCGCTGCAACAGGCTGCCGCCGACCTGCGCGCCCGCCACTGGGCGCAGCAGCGGGCGGCGGGGCTGGACTACGTCACCGTCGGCGATTTCGCGTTCTACGACCATCTGCACAACGCGACGGCGCTGTTCTCGGCGGCACCGGCCCGCTTCGGCTTCGGCGAACGGATCAGCCTGGCCGACTACTTCGCGATGGCCCGGGGCACGCCGCAGCAGCCGGCGCTGGCGATGAAGAAGTGGTTCGATACCAACTACCACTACCTGGTGCCCGAGATCGGCGCGCAGACCCGGCCGCGACTGAACCGCGACTGGCTGCTGCCCGAAGTGCACGAGGCGCTCGCCCTCGGCCATCCGGTCAAGGTGGTGCTGCCCGGGCCGCTGACCTGGCTGTGGCTGGCCGACGCCGAACCCGGCTTCGACAAGCTGTCGCTGCTGTCGCTGCTGCTGAACGCCTACTTCGCGCTGCTGGCCGAACTGCGGCAGCTCGGCGTGGCCTGGGTGCAGATCGACGAACCGATCCTGTCGCTGGACCTGCCGGCGGCGTGGCTCGCCGTCTATCCGACCGTCTATCGCGAACTCGCCGGCGCCGGCGCGCCGCTGCTGCTGGCCAGCTACTTCGGCGCCGTCGATGCGCATGCCGGCTGGCTCAAGGACCTGCCGATCGCCGGCCTGCACCTGGACCTGGTGCGGGCGCCGCAGCAGCTTGATGCCTTTCTCGACGGCTGGCCGCAGGACAAGATCCTGTCGCTGGGCGTGGTCGATGGCCGCAATCCCTGGCGCACCGATCTGGTGGCGGTGCTCGGCCGCCTGAACCGGGCGCACACCGCGCTGGGCGAACGTCTCTGGGTCTCGGCGTCGTGCTCGCTGCTGCACGTGCCGGTGGATCTGGACCAGGAGCGGAAGCTGGTCCCCGAGCTGCGCCGCTGGCTGGCCTTCGCTGCGCAGAAGCTCGACGAGATCGGCCTGCTGAAACGGGCGCTCGACCAGGGCCCGGAGGCGGTCTGGAAGGCGCTCGACGAGGCCAGTCGGGCGGTCGAGCGCCGCCGGTCGGCCGCCAGCACCTGCGTGCCGGCGGTGCGCGCGCGGGTCGCCGCGCTGACCGAGGCCGATGCGCGCCGCGAATCGCCGTTCGGCGAGCGCATCCGGGCGCAGCGCCAGGCGCTCAAGCTGCCGCCGCTGCCGACCACCACCATCGGCTCGTTCCCGCAGACGGCGGAAATCCGGGCCGCCCGCGCGGCGTTCAAGGCCGGCACGCTCGACGAGGCCGGCTACCGCAGCGCGATGGAAGCGGAGATCGCGCACGCCGTCCGCCGCCAGGAGGCGCTCGGCCTCGACGTGCTGGTGCACGGCGAAGCGGAGCGCAACGACATGGTCGAGTACTTCGGCGAGCAGCTGGCCGGCTACGCGTTCACCGAATTCGGCTGGGTGCAGAGCTATGGCTCGCGCTGCGTGAAGCCACCGATCATCCACGGCGATGTCTGGCGCCCGCAGCCGATGACGGTGGCCTGGTCGCGATACGCGCAGAGCCTGACCGACAGGCCGATGAAGGGCATGCTATCCGGCCCGCTGACCATGCTGTTCTGGAGCTTCGTGCGCGACGACCTGCCGAAGCGCGAGGTGGCGCTGCAGCTGGCGCTGGCGCTGCGCGACGAGGTCTGTGATCTGGAAGCCGCCGGCATCCAGGTGATCCAGATCGACGAGCCGACGATCCGCGAAGGCCTGCCGCTGAAGCGCGCCGACTGGCCGGCCTATCTCGACTGGGCGGTGCAGGCGTTCCGCATCACCGCATCCGGCGTCAGGGCCGAGACGCAGATCCACACCCACATGTGCTACTCGGAGTTCAACGACATCCTGCCGGCGATCGCGGCGCTGGATGCCGACGTCATCACCATCGAGACCTCGCGGGCGCGGATGAAGCTGCTCGATGCCTTCGGCGACTTCCAGTACCCCAACGACATCGGCCCCGGCGTCTACGACATCCACTCGCCGCGCATCCCGGCGCGCGAGGAGATGCACGAGCTGCTGCAGCGAGCGCTGGCGGTGGTGCCGGCCGAGCGGCTCTGGGTCAACCCGGATTGCGGGCTGAAGACCCGCAGCTGGCCGGAGGTCGAGGCGGCGCTGTCGCGGATGGTGGCGGCGGCGCGGGAGCTGCGAGCCGCACTGCCCGGTGCCGCATGACCGCCGCCATCCCGAACGCCGGCGACCGGTCCGCTGCCGTGGCGGCCACCCCGGCGGCGACGCCCGGCGACGACCCGCTGGCGCGCTACATCCACGCCGACGATGACGACGCCGATCTGAACCCGGCGTGCGAACCGCCGTCGGGCGCCGCCTGCGGCTGCCATCGGCCCGGCTGCTGACGGCGCCGCTGCCGAAGATCTTCCATTCACCTTCCAGGATTCCTGTCCATGTTCACCCACGCCCCGACGCTGGCTGTATCTGATCCCGAACTCAACGCAGCGCTGGTCGCCGAAGCGGGGCGGCAGGAAGCGCACATCGAGCTGATTGCATCGGAGAACTACGCGAGCCCGGCGGTGATGGAAGCGCAGGGCGGTCAGCTGACCAACAAGTAC
>NZ_JBIMKV010000024.1:0-50087 GCF_051860985.1 Nevskia sp.
CAAGACCATGCGAGAGTAGGACACTGCCAGGCTCCAAATGAAGAACCCCGGATCGGTAACACGATCCGGGGTTTTTTATTTGCCCCGCACTTCGCTTCAAACATCAGCAAAACACATCGATCAACTCAATACTTAGCTTTCAAGCCAGAACGTCACAGGTCCTTCGTTTACCAGACTCACCGACATATTCGATCCAAATACCCCTCCCCGTGTTCCTTTCCATTGCAAACAGGCTTCGGCAAGCAAGGATTCGAAATGATGGCGAGCTTCTTCGGGAGGGGCCGCAGCTGCAAAACTGGCGCGCGTTCCCTGACGTGTGTCGGCAGCAAGTGTAAATTGTGGAACGAGCAAAAGCCCACCGCTGCCTTCCCCCATATCGCGAAGGCTGGTATTCATGCGGCCGGTTGCATCTTCAAAGACGCGATAGTTGAGCAAGCGCTCCAGCAACCGCTTTCGTTTGATGGCGTCGTCGCCGCGTTGAATGCCGACCAGCACCAGCAATCCGACGCCAATCTGTGCAGCGCAGACGCCCCCAACATCGACGCGTGCTTCCTTTACACGCTGCAGTAAGCCGATCATCGTTGTCTGAGTTCCGTCGTCATCCCAATCAGGCCGTCATAATCCCACGATGACGACACTCCCAAACATCTTCATCCGCATGATCGGCTGCCTGCCGTTGGCGATGATTCGAATGTTGGGATCGCTTCTCGGGTTTGTGCTGGCGAAGCTTCCTACACGTCTCAAGCAGACGACCGAGCTTCATCTGGCGCGCTGCTTGCCAGAAATGTCCGCCGAGGATCGCGCGCAGATTGCGAAGGACAGTCTCGTTGCCAGTGCGCATGCGATCGTCGAAGCGCCCGCCATCTGGTTTGGGCCGATTGCTCGCCGTCGGCGGTGGATAGCCGCCAGCGCTGACCAGCTGAACACCATCCGCCAGGCCCAGGCAGCCGGAAAAGGCGTGATTCTCTTGACGCCGCATCAGGGCGCATGGGAGCTCGCCAGCTTCTACTGCGCGCAAGTCGCTCCGTTGACCGTGCTCTACAAACCGCAGAAAGGTCTGGCAGATCGGCTGATCCTTGAGGGGCGTGCCCGCGGCGCACCCATCACGCCGGTGCCGACCACGAGCCGAGGCGTGAAGGCCCTGCTGTCCGCATTGAAGGGCGGAGAGATGGTCGGCATCCTGCCCGATCATGACCCGCCGGAAGCAACCGGAACGGTCTTCGCGCCCCTTTTCGGCATTCCAGCCAACACGATGGATCTGGTCACCAAGCTTGCGGCCCGCACCGGCGCGCCGGTGCTGTATGTAGTGGCCGAACGCTTACCGTGGACTCGGGGTTATCGGTTTCATGTTCTCAAGGCACCACCGACCATCGCTGACCCGGTCCAAGGGCCAACGGCGCTGAATGCCGGCATCGAACGCTGTGTCCGAATGCTGCCGGGTCAGTACTGGTGGAGCTACCGCCGATTCCGGCGCCGTCCGTCTGGCACACCAGCCTTCTACAATTGAGACGGCTACACGGCAATCACGGGACCGAAGCAACCCGACAGCACGTGTCTCCCTTGCCGCAAAAAATTGCAGACCGCTTCGAACGGCATGACCGATACCCGTAAATGACCGACCCCGCCGTCCTTCTCGAAGCCCAAGGATTGAGTCTGCAGTACGGCGCGCGCCATGCCGTTCACGACGTGAACCTGCAGCTTCGACAGGGCGAGGTCCTCGGCTTGCTAGGCCCGAACGGTGCGGGGAAATCGACGACGCTGAAGATGTTCGCTGGCCTGCTCGCGCCGACAACGGGCTCCGTCACGATCCGCGGCGTCGGCCGTGCCGACGCGCCGACGACGGCCAAACGGCACCTGGGCTACCTGCCCGAGCTGCCGCCGATCTATCCGGAACTGACCATCGTCGAGTACCTGCGTTTCTGCGCGCAGTTGCACGGCATCCCGGGTGCTCACCGCAAACAGGCGATCGACGATGCGATGACGGCTTGCGAGCTCCACGATTGCGCGAGGCGACTGATCGGCAACCTGTCCAAGGGTTTCCAGCAGCGCTGCGGCATCGCCCAGGCCATCATTCACAGGCCCGCCGTCGTGATCCTCGACGAGCCCACCGTCGGCCTCGATCCGATTCAGATCATGGCGATCCGCAAGCTGATCCGAAACCTCGCCAGCCAGCACAGCGTGATCCTGTCGAGTCACATCCTTCCGGAAATCCAGGCGGTCTGTGATCGCGTGGTGATCATGCACCGGGGGCGCATCGTTCACCGCGAACATCTCGACAGCGCGTCGCGCCCCGCCTTCGCCACCCTTCGCGTCGGATTCACCGGTCACGCCCCACCCGAAAAACTCGCCGTCATCGATGGCGTATCCGAAGTCGACGTCCTCGGCACGCACCAGTTCCGCCTTCACGTCGCTGCGGGTCAGGACCCGCGCCCCGCCGTCGTGCGGGCCGCCGTGCTCGGTGGTTGGGGACTGATCGAACTGCATGCCGAGCGGCGCACGCTCGAGGACACTTTCGTGGCATTGACCGCCGGCGACAGCATCGCCCCGTCGACATCTGCCGAGAGCACCCGAACCTGATGTCCGTGACCCTCGCCATCGCCCGTAACGAAACGCGCCGCATCTTCGCAACGCCGCTGGCCTGGTCGGTGCTGGCGATCGTCCAGGCCATTCTCGGCGTCGTGTTCCTGCTGCTGCTGCTGGAATACGCCCAGTCTCCTGACCGACAGGAGCACTACACCGGGCTTGCCGACTACATCGGCAACGGACTTTACGGTTTCGCCACCTTGCTGCTGCTGATGGTGATGCCGCTGCTCACCATGCGGGTATTCGCCGAAGAACGTCGGTCCGGCAGCCTGAGCCTGTTGCTGGCATCGCCAGCGTCGCTGGTCGACATCGTGCTCGGCAAGTTTCTGGGCCTTGCCTCGTTCGTGCTGGTTACGGTGGCGCTGATTGCCGCGATGCCGTTGATGCTGCTGGTCGGCAGCGATCTCGATCTCGGTCGGATCGCGGCCGGGTTGCTGGGTCTCCTGCTGCTGACCCTGGCCTTCGCCGCTGCCGGCCTGTTCGTCTCGACGCTGACCCGCGAACCTGTCCTCGCCGCAGTCGGCAGCTTCGGCCTGCTGCTCGGTTTCTGGCTGATGCAGGTGCTGGGCGCCCGGCCTGGCATCACGGGTGACGTTCTGGGCTATCTGGCGCTGACCAGTCATTTCGAGAACCTGCGGCGCGGCATTTTCAGTTCGGCCGATGTCATCTACTACCTGCTGTTCACCACGTTGTTCCTGTGGCTGGCCGTGCTGCGGCTCGACAGCGAGCGCGGCTGAACCCGGATGGCCGAACCGATGCCCAAGCCCGCTACCCGCCGTCGCCTGCAGCGCGCGATCAACGGCGTGCTGATCGTGGCCGTCGTGCTGATGGCGGCGCGCGTCTCCACCCTGCACAAGCGCGATTTCGACTGGACCGCCGGCAACCGCAACACCCTCAGCGCCGGCAGCCAGCAGCAATTGGCGCAGATGCCGGACGAGATCCGTTTTCTGGTGTTCGACTATCCGGGTGCCGAGACGCGCCCGGAGATCGAAGCCTTCGTCGCCCGCTATCAACGCGTGAAGGCGGGCGTCCGCCTCGAATTCGTCGATCCGGGGAGCGATCCGGTCCGCACCCGCCACTACAACGTGCAGCGTCCCGGCGAAGTGGTGCTCGAATACCAGGGCCGCCACGAATCGATTGCCCAGATGTCCGAGCCGGTGATCAGTGCCGCGCTGCAGCGGCTCGCCGACGCCGAGCAGCGCTACGTGCTGTTTCTCCAGGGCCATGGCGAGCGCAGCCTCGACGTGCTGATCGAGGAAACCCAGTACGACCTGTCCCGGCTTCGGGAAGCACTGACCGACAAAGGCCTGAAGGTGCTGCCACTGAATCTCGTGGCCAGCCAGAAGATTCCGGACAATGCCTCGGCGCTGGTGATCGCGACGCCGACGCAGACGTTGCTCGATGCCGAGATCGTCCGCATACGTGAATACCTGGAAGCCGGTGGAAACCTGCTGTGGCTGGCCGATCCGGACCACCCGCCCGGCCTCGAGGAGATTGCCCGCCTGCTGGGCGTGCAGTGGCTTGACGGCACGGTGATCCTGCCCGACTACGCCAAGCTCGGCGCCGGTAGTCCGGTTGAATTCTTCGCAACCCATTACCCGCCGAATCCCGTTGTCCCGAGCTTCCGGAGCATCACGTCGTATCCGCTGGCGCGGGCCCTGCGCCCCGATCCGGCGATCCCGGCGGCTGGCTGGACCTATACGCCGATCGTTGAAACCGACGACAACGCCTGGCTGGAGACTGGCCGGCTCGACGGCACCGTCCGCTTCGACCCCGACGCCGGCGATCTGCCGGGCCCGCTGACCATCGGCCTCGCGATGACCCGCGAGCTGCCAGCCAGCGCAGGGCAGCCGAAGCGAGTGCAGCGCGTGGCGCTGTTCGGTGATGGCGATTTCCTGTCCGATCTGATGCTGTCGCGCTACGGCAACCGCCCGTTCGCCACCACGCTGATCCAGTGGCTGTCGTCCCGGGACGCACAGATCGACATCGAGATTCCCAGGGCGCCCGACGTGACACTGAACCTGCCACCGTGGGCGCTGTGGCTGTACGGCGCGGGTTTCACGGCCGGGCTTCCGTTGCTGCTGTTCGGCATCGGGCTCGGCCGCTGGCTGATCCGCCGCCGTCGCTGAGGCCTGGCCATGAGACTGTCGACACTGAATCTGGTGCTGCTGCTGATCGCCGCCGGCCTGTTCGGCTGGCTGGCGATGGACGAGCACGCCGAGCAGCTCAGCATCGCCAAGGCCATCGAACGCCAGCCGCCGCTGACGACGCTTGATCCGAATGCCATCCACCGCATTCGTCTGCATCACCCGGACGGCGCCGACATCGTGCTGGAGAAAGCCGCGAGTGGCTGGCAGATGAAGGCGCCGGTGGCGCTGGCTGCGGACCTGCTGCCGATTGCCGACCTGCTGGCGCTTGCCACCCGCGAAACTCGCGGCAGTCTCGATCCCGCCGCCATCAAGCGCGCCGAACTCGGCCTCGACCCGCCGCTGGCCACGATCCAGTTCGACGACACCGTGATCGCCATCGGCGCGACCGAGCCGCTGAAGCACAGCCGCTATGTCGAGCGCATCGGCGCCTCCGGTGCGGCCCGCATCCAGCTGGTTGACGACTTTCCCGCAGAGCCTTTCGATGACGATTTCACCGATCTGGTCAACAAGGCCCTGCTGCCGTTCGACGCCGTCATCACCCGACTGGCGCTGCCCGGGCTGATCGTGTCGCGCGACCTGGCGGCCGCGGATGCGTGGACGGCGATTCCCGCCTCGTCTACAGACCGTCAGGCGGAGCTGCAACAGCGAGTCCGCGCCTGGCATGAGGTCCGCGCGGTCGCGACCCTGCCGCCGATGATCGACACGGCTGCCGCCGGCGACGTGGCGGCCGACATCACGGTAACCCTTGGCCAGGGCGAGCGGCTGGCTTTCCGGATTGTCGACAAGGCCGGCGCCCGTTTCCTGCAGCGGCTCGATGTGCCGATCAGCTATCAGCTGTCACCCTCCGACGCCGACCGGCTGCTGACGTGGCCGGCGGCGTCGGCCGCGCGCGCTCCCGCCGGTGCTGCGCGATGATGCGCAGGCGAGCCGCCGCGGCACCGCCGCATCGACAGGCCACCCGCAATGCCTGAACTGCCGGAAGTCGAAACCGTCCGCCGCGGTGTCGAGCCGCACGTGCTCGGCCGGCGCATCACCGAGGTGACCGTTCGTGACGCCCGCTTGCGCTGGCCGGTGCCGGCCGACTTCGCCGATTTCGCGCGCGGCCAGACCATAGAAGCGGTGCATCGTCGCGGCAAGTACCTGATCTTCAGTCTGGCCGGCGGTGACCGGCTGATCGTTCATCTCGGCATGACCGGCCGGGTGCTGGTGCTGGATGCCGGGCATCCGGTGATCAAGCACGATCACGTTGACCTGCTGCTCGATGACGGCCGCCTGCTGCGTTATCACGACCCCCGCCGCTTCGGGGCCGTGCTGCCCTGGCCCCGCCACGAACCCGGTCACCTGCTGATCGATGCGCTGGGGCCGGAGCCGCTGTCGGACGCGTTCAGCGGCGCCTATCTGTACGCCCGCTCACGCGGCAAGAAGGTCGCGGTCAAGAACTTTGTGATGGACGGCCAGGTGGTGGTCGGCGCGGGCAACATCTACGCCGCTGAATCGCTGTTCCGGGCCGGTATCCGCCCGACGCGCGCGGCTGGCCGGGTCAGCCGGGACGAATACGCGCGACTGGCCGACGCCATCCGCGCCGTGCTGAACGAAGCGATCACCCAGGGCGGCACGACCTTGCGCGATTTCGCCGGCGCCGATGGCGCATCGGGCTACTTCCAGCAGGACCTTTACGTCTACGGCCGCGAGGGCCAGCCATGCCGCATCTGCGGCGGCACGATCAAGGGCCTGCGTCTCGGCAATCGGGCCAGTTGCTGGTGTCCGGGCTGCCAGCGATGAAGCATCAAGGCCCGCCTGCGGGGGCCGCGCATCGCGGAACCCGCAGGCAAGCGCGCACTTACTGGTGCGTGACCTCGATGCTCGAATACGCCACTTCGCCGTAGCCGCGCGCAGTCTGGTCGTTGTTGCCGAGGTAGCTCCCGGCCTTGAAGAAGAACTCGGCGCCTTTCCAGGCCTTGTTCAGGTTCTGGGTGTCGAGCACTTTGCCGTTGATCAACGTCGTGACGATGCCGTTGACCATCCGGATTTCGTAGTTGAACTTGTCGCCAAGGTGCATCGGTACCCGCACCGGCGAATTGACTGACGAGCCCGATGCCGGCTTGGTGTTGTAGTTGGAGAGGATTTCGGTCGAGCCGTTCGACAAGCGCTGGAAGAAAAGCTTGATCGGTGGCGCGTTGTCGACGCTGTGTATCTGTGCGAAGACGATGAAGGTCTTGGTGCTGGACTTGATGGGCGTCGGGATGGCGGTGATGGCCACCGTGCCCGTCTGGATATGGGTCCCGCTCAGGCCCCAGTTACCCCGACTTTTCCCGAGATTCTTCTGCTCGCGCATCTCCGTTCGTGGTGTCGAAGCCGTTTTCGTGATCCCGTTGCCGTTGACCGGCGTCCAGAACACGGTCTCGTTACCGGTCGCGTTGTAACCCGAACGCGTCAGCTGGCCGGGCGCCGGCTGGTACCAGTACTTCGATGAATAGTTGTCGAGATCGGCCGCCTCGATTTCATCGGCACCCGGCTTGCCGTCCTCATCCACGGGAAGCGTCAGCTTGCCGTACTGCGACCAGCGGATGCCCGGAGCTTCCACTGTCGCGCCCGGCTGCGACGGCGTGACCGGATCCGGCGATGGGGCGGGTACCACCTCGGGTTCGGGCGTTTCGGGGGTCGGCTCCTCCGGCGGCGCCACGACGGCGGTGTCCGCGCGCGTGATGACCCGGAACACTCGGTTCGGCTGCCCTTCGATGCTCAGCGTCTGGGCGACGTCGGTGTCATACGCGTTGGCAGCAGTGAGCTGCAGCGTGACCTTGTCGCCATTGGCGATGGTGCCCGGTGCCGAGGTGAAGGCCCCGTTGTTGATCCGGTAGCTGCCGACATCAACGGAAATCCTCGACGGGATCACGCGACCCGGCCCCGTCCCGGCAGCAGCGGCTCGTGTGCCGCTGGTCTGCAGGCTGCCGGGATCGACGCCGGAAATGCACTGGATATCGGAACTGCTGCAGTTTGGTGTGGCTGCTTCCGCAGCGCCAAAAACGAAGAGCGCGGCGATAGTCGCGAAATGAATCGCTTTGAAACCCAACATGTTGTTCCCCGGAGGACAGCTTTGGAATAAACCCCGTAACCCTTGCTCAGCCGTGCAACTCACCCGTGCGGCAAGGGTTTTCTCCCGCGTGTCTCGGCCTTCTTTTGTACCGATGACCGCGTTTGCCCTGTAAATCTCAAGCCCTACAACCTTTTAGGCGTCACTTTTCATGTAGCACCGGTCGCGACGATATACGAAAGCGGCCAGAAGTAAAAACAAACCACTTGATAGAGAATCAGCCCTCGGAAACTCCGAAAACTTGGTCTTGTCGGTTTTCGACATAGCAGCGTGTCAAAAATGCCTCAAATTCAACAGCAGCTTTTATCTACTTTTCCGCGACAGTCAGTTAGCGACTACGCAAAAAACGTACCTGACAAGTGATTTTTTTTACCACACCGGCGATCGAGCCGTTTGACGCGCGGCTCAGGTCGTTCACAAGAAATTGATCTTTAAGATATATCCGCCGCGTTGCGACGGCGTGAAAGCAGCGGCAGAACAAGCGAAATCTGTCGTTTGCCACGATTCCGCAGGCCGTCGGGCGGCCTCGGCGGCGCTGAAATCGGCCTGCGGCACGCCGCGCGCTGCCCGATTCCAGGATGATCGCGATTCTCAGGATTGGGGACCGACAGCAGCTGCGCCCCATTTCGGTTCGCCGGGTCGATGCCGCTGACGAACGTTGGCCGTGGCGTCAGCGCGATGCTCCCGTCTAGTCTCACGGCCGCCGATGCGCTTCGTACCGGCCCAGAAATTTCGAACGACCGCTCACCCGCGTTGAATCGCCAGGAGATTGACCGTGCAGCAGATGCCGCAACTTTCCGATGCTCTCGTCCTTCCCTGCGGCGCGGTGCTGCCGAATCGGCTCTGCAAGAGCGCGATGACCGAAGGTGTGGCGGACGAGCATCTGCGGCCGACCTCGCGCCACGAGGTGCTGTACCGGCAGTGGTCGGAAGGCGGCTGCGGCCTGCTGATCACCGGCAACGTGCAGATCGACCGCCGGGTGCTCGAACGCCCGGGCAATGTCGCCATCGACCCGGCACCGACCGATGCCGAGATGATGCGGCGGCTCAAGGCCTGGGCGAAGGCCGGCACGGTCGGCGGCAATCACCTGTGGATGCAGATCAGCCACGCCGGCCGGCAGTCGCCGATGTACGTGACGATGGAGCCGCTGGCGCCGAGTGCCGTGCAGCTCAAGCTGCTCGCCAACTACGCGAAGCCGCGGGCGCTCAGAGAGGACGAGATCCTCGACTTCATCCAGCGCTACGCCCGCGTCGCCGCCACCGCCCGCGAGGCCGGCTTCACCGGCGTGCAGATCCATGGCGCCCACGGCTATCTGCTGTCGTCATTCCTGTCCGGTGTCACCAACCTGCGCACCGATGCCTGGGGCGGCAGCCTGCAGAATCGCGCGCGGATGCTGCTGGAAACGATCAAGGCGACACGAAAGGCGGTCGGGCCCGACTTCCCGATCTCGGTGAAGCTGAACTCGGCCGATTTCCAGAAAGGTGGCTTCACCAACGAGGAATGCCTGCAGGTCGTCGAATGGCTGAACGAGGCCGGCATCGATTTGCTCGAGGTCTCCGGCGGCAGCTACGAGCAGCCACGCCTGCTCGGCTACGAGGGCAAGGCCAAGGATGTCGCCGGCTATCGCGGCCCGGATCAGGCCGAACCGCAGAAGCAGCTGGAAAGCACCCGGAAGCGCGAGGCCTACTTCCTCGAATACGCGACCGCGATCCGCCGGGTCGCGAAGATGCCGATGCTGGTCACCGGGGGGTTTCGCACCCGCGAGGGCATGGACGAAGCGCTTAGAAGCGGCGACTGCGATGTCGTCGGCCTTGGCCGGCCGCTGTGCGGCGAAACCGATCTGGCCAAGCGTCTGCTCGATGGCGCGATCCGCGAACTGCCGCGCTACGAGAAGAACATGCAGCTCGGCCCGGGCATCTTCGCGCCGACCACCAAGGTGCACCTGTTCCGCCTGATCAACGTCTTCGGCCAGCAGGGCTGGTATTACCTGCAGCTGCTGCGGCTGGCCGATGGCCTGAAGCCGAACTTCAAGCTTGGCGTGTTCGGGGCCTTCGTCGGCTATCTGACCGACGAGTACAAGAAGGCCTGGCGCATGCACCGCGCCCGGCGCGCCGCCGCGAAAGCGGCCTGAGCCGTTCAAGGAGCGCAATGGGATGAACAAGGTCGATATCGGTGCGCCGCCCACGGCGAGCTTTCGCGAGTTCTATCCGTACTACCTCGGCGAGCACGCCAACCGGACCTGTCGGCGCCTGCATTTCGTCGGCACCAGCCTGGTGATCCTGACCGCGATCTACGCGCTGGTCACCGGCCGCTATGCGGCGCTCTGGTTCATGCCGCTGTTCGGCTACGGCTTCGCCTGGGTCGCGCATTTCTTCATCGAGAAGAATCGCCCGGCGACCTTCAAGGCGCCGTTCTACAGCCTGGCCGGCGACTTCGTGATGTTCAGGGACATGCTGACCGGCCGCATCCCGTTCTGAGCCGGCGCGAGCGCGGGGCGTAGAATTCGCCCCGCGCGAGGGGCGCAGTTCGTCGAGTGGTCGCCGTCATGTCCCAGAATCAGTTTGATGTCATCGTCATCGGCGGCGGTCATGCCGGTACCGAAGCCGCGCTGGCGTCGGCCCGCAGCGGTGCCCGCACCTTGCTGGTCAGCCAGAACATCGAGACGCTCGGCGCGATGTCCTGCAACCCGGCAATCGGCGGCATCGGCAAGGGCCATCTGGTGCGCGAGATCGATGCGCTCGGCGGCGCGATGGCACGGGCTGCCGATCGCGCCGGCATCCAGTTCCGCATTCTCAATGCCTCGAAGGGCCCGGCCGTGCGTGCCACCCGCGCCCAAGCCGATCGCATGCTGTACCGCGCTGCGGTCCGCACGCTGCTGGAAAACCAGCAGAACCTGAAACTGTTCCAGCAGGAAGTCGATGACCTGATCCTCGAAGGCAGCGCCGTGCGTGGCGTGGTCACGCGCGCCGGTCTGCGTTTCACCGCACGCGCCGTGGTGCTGACTGCCGGCACCTTCCTGGCTGGCAAGATCCACGTCGGCCTTGCCCATCATCAGGGCGGCCGCGCCGGCGATGCCCCGAGCAATGCGCTGGCGGCGCGGCTGCGCGAACTGCCGCTGCGGGTCGGACGGCTGAAGACCGGCACACCGCCGCGCATCGATGGCCGCACGATCGACTACGCAGGACTCACCGAGCAGCCGGGCGACACGCCGACACCGGTGTTCTCGTTCCTCGGCACGGTCGAAGAACACCCGCCGCAGGTGTCGTGCTGGATCACGCACACCAACGAGCGCACCCACGAGATCATCCGCAGCGGCTTCGATCGCAGCCCGATGTTCACCGGCGTCATCGAAGGCACCGGCCCGCGCTATTGCCCGAGCGTCGAGGACAAGGTCAACCGCTTCGCCGCCAAGACCTCGCACCAGGTGTTCATCGAACCGGAAGGCCTGAACACCCACGAGATCTACCCGAACGGCATTTCCACCTCGCTGCCCTATGACATCCAGGAAGCGCTGGTGCATTCGATCAAGGGTTTCGAGCGTGCCCACATCACGCGCCCCGGCTACGCGATCGAATACGACTACTTCGATCCGCGCGACCTGCAGTCGAGCCTGGAGACCAAGGTCATCGACGGCCTGTTCTTCGCCGGCCAGATCAACGGCACGACGGGCTACGAGGAAGCCGCCGCCCAAGGCCTGCTGGCCGGCCTCAACGCCGCCCGCAAGGCGCGTGACGAAGCACCGTGGTGCCCGGCCCGACACGAGGCCTACATCGGCGTGCTGGTCGATGACCTGATCACCCGCGGCACGGCCGAGCCCTACCGCATGTTCACCTCGCGGGCCGAGCATCGCCTGCTGCTTCGGGAAGACAACGCCGACCTGCGGCTGACACCGGTCGGCCGCGCGATGAACCTGGTCGACGATCAGCGCTGGCAGGCGTTCCAGAAGAAGCGCGACGCCATCGACGGCGAAAGCGCGCGATTGTCGGCCACCTGGCTGAAGCCTGCGCAGCTGGCGGCACGCGAGATGGTCGAGGTGTTCGGTCCGGCGCCGACCGACAACGGCGCGTCGGCGCTCGAACTGCTGCGCCGCCCGGAAGGCAGCGTCGCCGCGCTGAAGCGGCTCGGGCTGATGGACGCCGGACTCGACGACGCGGTGGCCGAGCAGGTGGAGATCCGCGTCAAGTACGCCGGCTATATCGAACGTCAGCAGGTGGAGATCGAGCGCGCGGCGCGCTACGAAGATGCACCGGTGCCGGTCGATCTCGATTACGCGGCCGTGCTCGGGCTGTCGAACGAAGTGCGCCAGAAGCTGGCCGCCCACCGCCCGCAGACCGTCGCCCAAGCCGGTCGCATTTCCGGCGTCACGCCAGCGGCGGTGTCCCTGCTGCTGGTGCACCTGAAGCGCCAGGGGCTGCTGCGCCGGAGCGCTGCAGCCGGAGCGGGGTTCAGCACATCTGGCTGATCGCGCGCAGTACGTCGGAACGCGAGATCTGGCCGACCAGCTGGCCGTTCTCGATCACCGGATAACGCCGGAACGGCGCGGTGGTGAACATCGTCGCCAGCTGCGTGAGGTTGGTGTCGGGGTCGACGGTCTTCGGCTTTTCGCTCATGTACTGCGCGACCGGGCCAGCGATGCAACTGTCCTGGGCGGCGGTCAGCGCTACTTCCAGACAATCACGCTGCGACAGGATGCCAACCAGGTTGCCCTTGGCATCGACCACCGGCGCGCCGGAAATGCCCTTCTCGACCAGCGTGTGCACGGCGTGCATCACTTCCATGTCCGGATGGAAGGTGACGAGCTTGGTCGTCATGTAATCGCGGACCTTGACGGAATCCAGTGTTGCCATTCTTGTGTTCTCCCCCTCGCCTGAACCGACAGTAGCGCGCAGGGAAAGCGGAAACAACCGCAGCAGCAACGACCCTACAGGGCGCCGTCGAACAGGCCGGCCGGCGGCGGTTCGGCGCCGGCTTTCGGCAGCACCGCGTGCAGTGCCGCGCCGTGCTCGCGGAGCCAGCCGCGCCAGTGCGCGTGATCAGCCATCTGTCTTTCGACCAGCCGCCAGAAGCGCGGCGAGTGATCCAGGTGCCGGCGGTGGCACAGCTCGTGAACCACCACGTAGCGCAGCGCCTCAGGCGGGGCCATCACCAGCCGCCAGTTGAGACTGATCAGACCGTCCGGCGTGCAACTGCCCCACAGCGATTTCTGATCGGCGATGCGCGGGCCCTGGTAGCTGACGCCGAGCCGCACGCTTTCGACATCCAGCAGCAGCTTGGCGTCATGGCGCGCCAGCTTGGCGATGCCGGAGCGCAGCGTGCTGGCCAGCAGTTCGGGGCGTGCCAGGTCCTGTGTCGTGCAGTACAGCTGGAGTTCGTCGCCGACGCGCAGCGTCGGTCGCGCGATCCGGGCCAGCACCATGCGAAGCTGCAGCTCGCGGCCACGCAGCGGGATGGTGTCGCTGCCATCCCAGCGGAGCGGCCGCCGAGCCGGCACCTTCGCTGCGCGCGATTTCAGCTCCACCAGCTTCTGCCGGATCCAGTCCTCGCGGCTTTTCAGGAACGCGTGCGCGGTGGCGCGCGGCACCCGCTTCGGGATCACCAGCAGCACGTTGCCGTCCGGGCGCACTTCGATGCGGATATTGCTGGCCCGCACGCTGATCCGCTCGGTCAGCTGCAGCGGCGCAAAGGGCCCGAGCAGGTCAGCCATGGAAGTGTCGGATCGCGGTCATGTCGGCAGGTACGGGCGTGCGGCCGGATTGTATGCGCCGCAGTCTGCGCCGCGCTCGCCGCCGCTGGGCCGGCCTGGCGGGCAGACGGATCAGCTTTCGCGATAGCCGATGCGCGCCAGCAGGCCGTCGAGCTCGTCGAGATCGTGGAACTTCACGCGCAGTTCGCCGGCACCGCCGCTGCCGGGCTTGAACACGGTCGGATAGCCGAGGTGGTCGGACAGCCGGCCGGCCAGCTTCTGCCAGTCGTCCGGCTTGGCTGGCGCCGCAGCCAGATGGCCATTGCCGGCCAGCCGTCGTTCGAGCGCCCGCACGCTGAGCCGCTCGCGCACGCAGACATCGGCCCAGCGCAGCTGCTGGCTGACCGCCAGACCGGCCAGCACCTTGGCGTGCCCGAGGCTGATCGCGCCGTCGTCCAGCAGCGTCTGCACCTGCGGGCACAGCGCCAGCAGGCGCAGGAAGTTGGTCACGTAGGCGCGCGACTTGCCGATCCGCAGGCCGATCGCTTCATGGGTCAGTGCATGGGCGTCGCCAAGCTTGCGCAGGCCCTCGGCGGTCTCGATCGGTGACAGCGACTCGCGCTGCAGGTTCTCGATCAGCCCCAGCACGCGGGCTTCGGCCTCGTCGAGATCGTCGCGGATCAGCGCCGGCACCTCGTGCAGCCCGGCCAGCTGCGCGGCGCGCCAGCGGCGTTCGCCCGCCAGCAGCTCGTACTCGCGGCGCGGGCCGCTGCCGATCGAACGCAGCACCAGCGGCTGGATGATGCCGCTCTCGCGGATCGACTCCGACAGCTCGCGCAGCGCATCGGCGGCAAAGCGCCGCCGCGCCTGGGTCGAGCCAGGGCGGATCAGGTCGAGTGGAATCTGTCGGACGGTGTCGCCGGAAGCCATGCGCCGTGGGGGCTTGAGGGCTGTGGGATAATCCCGATATTGAACCACCAAAGCGCGACGGCCATCCCGGCCACAACGCGCACCGCTGCACCGGACCCGGCCTTTCGAGACGCATGCCCCGCGCGCGCCGAGCCCGTTCCACAGTTCCTTTCAAAACGAGAAATCGCAACCGTGGAACAGCATTTCAAGGCCATCATCGAAGCCATCGGCGAAGACCCGAACCGCGAAGGCTTGCTGCGCACCCCGCACCGCGCCGCCAAGGCGTTCGACTTCCTGACCCAGGGCTATCGGCAGGATCTCGCCGAACTGGTCAACGACGCCGTCTTCACCACTACCAACAACGAGATGGTCATCGTCCGCGACATCGAGCTGTATTCGATGTGCGAACACCATCTGCTGCCGTTTCTCGGCCGCGCCCACGTCGCCTACCTGCCGAATGGCAAGGTGATCGGGCTTTCGAAGATCCCTCGGATCGTCGACATGTTTGCCCGCCGCCTGCAGATCCAGGAAAAGCTGACCCAGCAGATCGGCAACTGCGTGCAGGAAGTGACCGACGCCAAGGGCGTCGCGGTTGTCGTCGAGGCGAAACATCTGTGCGCGATGATGCGCGGCGTCGAAAAGCAGAACTCGTCGATGACCACGTCGATGATGCTCGGCCGCTTCCGGGACGATCCGCGCACCCGCCAGGAATTCCTGACCCTGATCCGGGGTTGAGCGCGACGGCCGGATCGCGTTGATCCGGCTTTTCGCTTCGTTCGTATAATCGGGCGAAGTTCCACCCGTTGCGGTGCCGCAGGCGCCGCGACCCGCCTCACTGGAGTCCGTCATCATGGGCAGCGCAGCGCCTCGTCACACCTTCGGCACGCCGGACCAGATCGCCGTCATGGTCGATCTGCAGGGATTCGTCCGCCAGCAGACCGAAGATCACCTCGCGCGCCGCAAGCTGTGGTTTCCGAACGAACTGCTGTCGGCCGACGCGCATGACCTGGAAGCTTCGGAGGCCGATCTCGCCCAGGTGCGCGAAGCGGCCCGTGGCCTGCCGGACACCATCCGCGTGGCGCTGGCGCTGAACCTGCTGACCGAGGAAGGGCTGCCGCATTTCCACCGTCTGATCGCCACCCACCTCGGCAACGAATCGCCGTGGAGCACCTGGAACAATCTGTGGACGGCCGAGGAAGACCGCCACGGCTGCGCGATGCGCGACTACGTCCGTGACGCCCGCATCTTCAACATGGGCGCGCTGGAAAAGATGCAGTACCACTACATCGAGGCCGGCTTCAATCCGGACTGGCAGCAGGACCCGTACCGCCTGCTGGCCTACACCTCGCTGCAGGAGAAGGCGACCCAGGTCGCGCACGCCAACACCGGCCGCATCTGCGCGAAGTACGAGCCGCGCATCCAGCGCATCCTCGCCCACGTCGCCGGCGATGAATCGCGCCATTACGCGTTCTATCGCGCCTGCTTCGGCGGCATCCTCGCCCGCGATCCCGACAACGCGCTGTACTCGCTGCTCAAGGTGATGCCGGCGCTGGCCATGCCCGGCCACAACATGCCGGGCTACGACCACATGTCGGACGTCGTGCGCCGTGCCGAGATCTACGGCCCACGCAACTACCAGGCGATCGTCGAGGAACTGCTGGCGCACTGGGAGATCGGCACGCTGACCGGCCTGACCGCAGCCGGCCGCGAATGCCAGGACAAGCTGATGAAGATCCCGGCCCGCCTTGCCCGCATGGCGGACTATCTCGACGGCAAGGCCGTCGGTACCCGCGACTTCAGCTTCGACTTCATCTACGGCCGCACGATCACCATCTGATCGTGCCCAGTGCCCGGCGCTGCCGCTGATCAGCGCCGGACAATGAAGCCGCCGGCGTCCACCGGCACGTCGACCGCCTGCCATTCCAGCGTCTCGACCTTGGCTCCGGGCGGGCCGCGCCGCAGCCAGTCACGCAGGTTCACGACGGCGGCATGGCTCGGCCCGGCCACCAGCCCTTCCACCGAACCGTCGGTGCAGTTGCGCACCCAGCCCGACAGGCCCAGCGCCTGCGCCTTGCGTCGGGTGGCGACCCGGAAGCCGACGCCCTGGACGCGGCCGGTCACGACGAAGCGGTAAGATTCCTGCATGTCGACATGTCGCTTCAGCAAGCCCTTGAGAGAGCACGGTTCGTGGCACCTGCCATCATAAATCGCCTGCGCGACCGCTTGCGCCGCACGCTTGGCCAGCGTCTCGACACCCTCGCCGGCCGGGCGCTGGATCTGGCCGGCCAGGACTCATTTTCGCTGAGCGCCGAACTGCCTGGCCTCACGGCCGATGCGCCGCTGCTGAAACTGAAGCTGGAAATGCTCAGCGAAGAGCTGGGCGAAGGCGGACGCTTCCGCCTGCGCGCCCACGTGCAGGCCAATCTGGCGACGGCGCTGACGCCGCTGCCGGCACCGCGCAAGGCGCAGGACGCCATCAGCGGACCGGACACCCTTGCCCAGCCGGCTGCCAGCGTCGGCCGCCTGCTGCGGCTGGGGCTGAAGATGCCGGCGATCCGCCGTGCCGCGACGCCGTTCATCCGCCACGACATCAACACCTGGATCGACATCCGGGCCTCGACCGCCGACCTGGTCGACGGCGCCCGCGCGTTGCTGCCGGAAAGCGCCCAGCTTCAGGCGCTGGGCATCGACACCACGATGCCGGCCGAAGGCCCGATGGCGCAGACCTGGGCGGGCGCTACCGGCGGCGCGACGCCGGGGTTTGCCCAGGTGTCGCTGATCCAGGTCGACAAGCGTCATCTGCCGAAAGCGATGAGCGCCTTGCTGGGCGGTCAGCCGTTCCAGTTCGTGGCTGCGGTGGTCAACGTGGCTGAAGAAAAGACACGCTGATTGCGGTCATCACCGCTGGCCGGCCAGCACGCGCAGCCCACTCAAGCGACCAACAAAAAAGCGGAGATCTTGCGATCTCCGCTTCAAACCCTCCCCCCAAAAATCGTCCGGACCGTGGCGGTTGCCGGAAAACCCGAACCGCGCACCGGGGCGGCGTGTTCGATGGGGCTGAGACTAGCGTCATTTTCCTGAGACGCCTAGACCTGCACTGCAACATGAACAGTCGGGTTCATGGACGCCGGCAAGCGACGGCTGCGGCCACGAAAAAGCCCGGGTCGCCGCGTCCAAACGCGGCGACCCGGGCTTCGGGGCGAGCGACGACGATCAGTTGGGAATCAGGTTGCCGTTCGACACCCGGACCTTCGAACCCACGCCCAGGCCATCCATGCGCGGCACGGTGATGGTGCGCGTGCCGCCGGCATCCATCGACACCGTCACGTGGTGCACCCATTCGCCGCGAGCACGCTTCTCGACTTCGCGGCCGGCCAGGCCGCCGAGCACCGCGCCGCCGATGGTGGCCAGCACCTTGCCGGACTTCTTGCCGAACTGGGCACCGGCAACACCACCGGCCGCCGCGCCGCCCAGCGCACCGAGGCCCGAGGCCTCGCCCTGCACGCGTTCATCCTGCACGGCGGTGATCGTGCCGCAGTCCTGGCAGACCTGAACGGCCGGCGGCGCAGGCGGCGGCGACAGATTCGCCTGCGGGGCCGGCGCGGCCGGACGCGGTTTCGGCTTCGGTTTCGGTGCCGGCGCTTCAGCCACTGGTTCCGGCGCCGGCGCCGGCGCGGCGGCCGGTGCTGCCGGTTCGGCCGGCGCAGCGGCTGGCGCTTCCGCTGCCGTGTCGGCTGGCGGCTGCGGTGCCGGCCCGCAGGCAGTCATAGCGGCGATCAGCAACACAGGCAGCAGTTTCTTGTACATCGGGGAATCTCCATGGCTTCAGAGTCGAAGTGGGCGCAGATTAGCACCGCAAGCTGAACGGCAACTGAGCCTCCGCCGACACTGCCGGGCGTGGCTGCAGCCTGCGGTAACGCGGTCCGGGACCGCCGTCGCTGCATCGCGATTCACGGCGCGATGCGCCGGCTAGACTGCAAGGCCGCGCCCAGGACTGTCACGCCGTGCCCCCGACGAATCCGCCTGCCGCCGTGACTTCGGTGCCCGACTGGCTGCAGCTGCAGCGCATCGTCCTGTTCACGGGCGCCGGCCTGTCGGCGGAATCCGGCGTGCCGACCTATCGCGGCGCCGGCGGCATCTGGCGCGAATACCGCTACCAGGATTACGCCTGCCAGCGCGCTTTCGAGCGCGATCCGGTCAAGGTGCTCGATTTCCACGCGCTGCGCCGGGCCAGCGTGCAGGCCTGTGCGCCGCATGCCGGCCATGCCCATATCCGCCAGATGCAGGCGCGCCACGCCGGCATCCGGGTCATCACCCAGAACATCGACGGCCTGCTGCAGCGGGCCGGCGTTGCTGTCGACGCCGAACTGCACGGCAGCCTGTGGCGGCTGCGCTGCCCGGTGCACGGCGTGCAGGTCGACGAGGCGGCGGCCGAATTCGCCTGCCGCCGCTGCCGGCACTGCCCACCCGCCACGGCGCCCTGGCTGCGGCCAGACATCACCTGGTTCGAGGACGCCGTCGATGCGGACCTGTTCGAACACGCCGCGATGCTCGTCGACGACGCCGAGCTGTTCGTCGGCATCGGCACCTCCGGCGCGGTCTGGCCGGCCGCTGGCTTCGCCGAGCGGGCGCGGCGGCGCGGCGCGCGGATGATCGAGATCAATCCGGAAGACAACGACGCCTCCGCGCTGTACGACGAACGCCTGCGGCTGCCGGCCTCACAGGGCTTGCCGGCGCTGTTTCCGCTGGACAGGCCCTAAGGCGGCCGGCGTCAGTTGATCAGCGGATCGGCGCGCAGCCGTTCCACCGCGAAATCGACAAATGCCCGTACCTTGGCCGCCGCGTTGCGGCCTTCGGAGTGCACGACGTGGACCGGCAGCGGCGGCTCCTCGAACGCCGACAGCACCACCTGCAGGCGGCCGTCGGCGACCAGCGGCGCCACCTGATAGGACAGCAGCCGGGTCAGGCCCCAGCCGTCGAGTGCGGCCGCGATCACCGCTTCGTTGGAATTGCAGCTCAGTTTCGGATGGACGCGGACGCCGATTTCCGAATCGCGGCCGAAGCGCCAGTCCAGCGAAGTCCAGGCGCTGGTCGCGGCAATCACCGTGTGCTGCGCCAGCGCTTCCGGCCGCTCCGGAACGCCGTGGCGCGCGAAGTAGGCAGGGGCCGCGCAGACCACCCGCCGCACATGGCCGACGCCGATCGCCCGCAGGCTGGAATCGGGCAGATGCGCGATGCGAACGGCCACGTCGATGCCTTCATCGACCAGATGGGTGATGCGGTCGAGCAGCAGCGCCCGGCCGGTGACTGCCGGATTGTGCTGCAGGTATTCGCCGAGCAGCGGCAGCACGAACATCCGTCCGAACATCACCGAGGCGCTGACCGTCAGCGTGCCGGTCGGCGTCACGAACGAGCCGGCGGCAGCGGCTTCGGCTTCCTCGATGTCGGCCAGGATGCGCCGGCAATCTTGCAGGTAGCGGCTGCCGGCCTCGGTGAGCTTCACCGCCCGCGTGGTGCGGATCAGCAGCCGGGCGCCGATCTGCGTTTCGAGTCCGGCCACTGCGCGGGTGACCGCCGGCGCGCCCATGTCCAGCTGGCGTGCGGCCTCGGCGAAGCCGCCGCTATCGGCGACCCGCACGAACACTTTCATCGCATGCCAACGGTCCATGGCGCGTGATCCTGATCCGGGAAAAGGTAGTGGTGATGGTGCGCCGATCAGAGATCCAGCTGCAGCCGGCCGACCTCGCCATCGGCCGTGGCGGCCGGCACCGAGCAGCAGATCAGCGCCTGGCCGGGCGGTACCGCGAAGCCGGGTGCACGGGTCAGCGCCACCTGGCCGCCGACGATGCGGGTGGCGCAGCTGCCGCAGCTGCCGGCGCGGCAGGAGAACGGCGCATCGATGCCGCGCGCTTCGGCCAGTTCCAGCAGGCTGCCGCCGTCCGGCATCCAGCGCGCTTCCTTGCCCGAGCGCAGGAAGGTGACCGCCACCGGCGCGCGCGCCGCCGCCATGGTCGGTACGGCCGGGAGCGCAGGATCGGCCCGCCGCTGCAGCGAGGCCGGTCCGAAAGCTTCAGCGTGGATGCGCGCGTCGGCGATGTTCAAGCCGATCAGGCCGTCGTAGCAGGCCTGCATGTAGCCGGGCGGGCCGCAGAGGTAGAAGTCGTAGTCGTCGAACGGCAGCCGCTCGCGCAGGTGCTGCACGGTGAACGGGCCGACGATGTCGTGATCGCGGCCGGCCACCGCGCCCTCGGCCGACGACAGCAGCCGCACCACGCGCAGCGCGCCACCGGAACGGGCGACCAGTTCATTGATCTCATGGTCGAAGGCCCGCTCGGCCTTGCTGCGCGCCGACTGGAACAGCCACATCGGCCGCATGCGGCGCAGCCTGAAACCTTCGTGGACCAGATGGCGCAGCATCGCGATCATCGGCGTGATGCCGACGCCGGCCGCCAGCATCACCACCGGCCGGCGATCACCGGCGTCGATGGTGAACGCGCCGGCCGGCGCCCGCGCCTCGATGACATCGCCGATCTGCAACTGGTGCAGCCGCGACGACACCCGGCCTTCCTTCTTGACGCTGATCCGGTAGGCCGCATCCGACGGCGCGCTCGACAAGGTATAGGTGCGCAACAGCGGCGCATCGCCATCGGCTGGCCGGATGCGGATCGGCAGATGCTGGCCGGGCAGGTTCGGCACGGTGCCGTCGCCATCGTCCGGCACCAGGGTCAGCGAGCGGATCACGCTGCTTTCATCCGTCACCGACGCCACCCGGAACGGCCGCCACTGGCCGGCCTTCTGCAACGCCTTCAGCGCCAGCGCCGAGGCTTCCCAGCTGCCGGTCATCAGCGCGTTCGGCGACCAGCCATCGGGCTGGAATTCGAGCCGCAGCGGCAGCGCCTGCGGGCGGTGAACGACCTGCTCCGGCGTGAACCGCCACAGCCGTTCCGCACCCTGGAAGGTCGCCAGCTCCGGCGCATCGAGCAGGATCTCGACCGTGCCACTGAGCTGCAGCAGGTCGCCGCTGGCGAAATCGACGAACACCAGCCCGGCGCGCGGGTTCAGGTGCAGGTTGCCGAGCGTGTTGAAGAACAGGTTGCCGGGGAAGTCCGGCACGGTCAGCACGCCGTCGTCGCCAACCCGCACGAAGCCGGCCTTGCCGCCGCGATGCGATACGTCGACCTGCTTCGGCCCGGTGGCCGGCGTGTGGTAGGAGGCGACGAAGAAGGTATCGGCAGCCGCAATCAGCGCCCGCGCCGCGTCGTCGAGGCGGTCCAGCACGCGGACCGGCTGAGGGCTCGGCGTGCCCGGCTCGCGAGTGAATGCCGGCTCGCGCAGCTGGATGTACTGCGGGCAGTTGCCGTAGCTGTGCACCACGCCGATCTCGAAGCCCTGATCGGACGACCGCCGCAGCACGCCGTTCATGCGATTGCGACGGCGGTTGCGCGGGTCGATGCCGAGCAGGCCGAGGCCGTCGCCATCGTTCATGCCGCGCTCGGCCGGATCGCCGGCATCGCGCGGCGTCGCCACCTGCAAGGTCTGCGGATCGGGCGACTGCAAGAAGCCCGGCCGGCCGGCGCGCAGCGTCGCCCACGGCCGGCCTTCGGGATCGACCGCGCCGAGCACCACGAACGGCAGCAGCGGGTAGAAGGCGCGGTGCTGGTCGATCAGGTGATCGCGGATCACCCTCGGGCCGATCTCCGCCATCCGCTCGACGACGCCGACGCTGTGCTGCATGGCCAGCTCGCCGGCATGCCAGGGCGAGGCGGCGGCCGGTTTCTCCAGGATTTCCATGGCGATCTCCTTGCGCTGCGAACGCGGCTCAGGCCGCCAGCCCGACCGGCGTGCGTGCGAACGGCACGAAACCGGGCAGCGCCTCGATCCGCGCCAGCCACTGGCGCAGCTGCGGATAGCCGGCGAGATCGACATTGCCTTCCGGCGCGCGGGCGATATAGCTGTACAGCGCGACGTCGGCGATGGTCGGCCGGCTGCCGGTGATCCACGGCTGCCCGGCCAGTTCGCCATCGATCAGCGTCAGCACCGCGTGAGCGCGGGCGATCACTTCCTCGGCGTTGAACTTGGCACCGAACACGGTGATCAGCCGCGCGGCGGCCGGTCCGAAGGCGATCTGCCCGGCAGCCACCGACAGCCAGCGCTGCACGGCGGCGGCTTCTGCGGGCGACTCCGGCAGCCAATCGGTGCGGCCGAGCTTCTTCGCGAGATAGACGAGGATGCCGTTGGAATCGGCGATGGTGGTCGCGCCATCGACCAGCACCGGCACCTGGCCGAAGCGGTTGATCTTCAGGAACGCGGGCTGCTTGTGGGCGCCGCTGGCGAGATCGACTTCGATGATTTCCGCCGGCGCGCCGAGCAGCGACAGGAACAGCACCGCGCGGTGCGAATGGCCGGACAGCGGGTGGGCATACAGTTTCATGACGTGGCTCCGTGCAGCCGGTGGAAAGGGAGGGCGGCTGGCAGGGCACATCGTAGGAAGCGCGGTCGGCATCGAGAATCACCGCCGAAAGCAATGCATTGTTGCGATTTCCGGCGGTCATCCGGGGGCAGCGCAGACGCCTGTCGCGGCATTCGGACGGCGCGTCCGGGCCGTGGTCTCAGGCCGCTAGTCCAGCAGGCCGTGCTGCCGGCTCACGGCGATCGCCGCCACCCGGCTGGCGACGCCGAGCTTGCTGTAAATGTTCTTCAGGTGCCATTTCAGCGTGCCTTCGGTGATGAACAGCACGTCGGCCAGTTCGCGGTTCGACAGGCTCGACGGCAGCTGCCGCAGGATCCGCATCTCGCGGCGGGTCAGCGCCTGCAGCATGCCGGCGCTGTCGACCGCCGGTACGCCCTCCGAGGCCTGGCTGCGCGTGGCGTCGATCAGCTGCCGCATGTATTCGCGCAGCGCGCCCCGGGATGGGCCAGCCAGCGCAGCTTCGAAGCGGACGAGCAGCGCCAGCATCGGCGCGCCTTCGTCGGCGAACACCCGGACATAGGCCTGCGGCATCGCTAGATCGAGCGCCCGCCGCAGCAGCGCCAGGGCCCGCTCCGGCGCCGGCAGGCTGTAGGCGGCGATCGCCTGCAGCACCAGCAGCTCGACCTGCTTGCGGCGCTGGCCGGTTGCCACGGCCTTGTCCAGCGCCGGTTCGAGCAGCTCGATGGCCAGGTTCCAGGCGCCGCGCGCCAGCGCCAGCCGCGCTTCGATGCGGCGATCCTTGTCGCGCAGCACCAGATCGCCTTCGCCCGGCGCGCGCTGCCGCACCGCTTCCTTCAGATCGCGCCAGACCTCGGTGGCCTGGACGATCTCGCCCTGCCGCAGCAGCAGGCTGGTGCGCTCGGCGGCTGCGGCGATGGCCAGCCGGGGCAGCCCGTGCGCCCAGCCCAGGATTTCGCCTTCGGCCAGCGTCTCCAGCGCATCGAGCGGCGTGCCGCGGGCGTTCTGCAGCCGCGCCAGCGTGACGTGGCCGGTGATCATGGCGTCCACCGAACTCTGCTCGATCAGCGCCGTCAGGCCGTGCTCCAGCGCTGCGCCGGCTTCGTCGAGGCGGTTGAGTTCGTAGAGGACCAGGGCGCGCAGCGAATGCAGCATCAGCCCGGCCGGCGTCTGGCCGCCCAGCTGCGCGGCGACATGGCCGGCGGCAGCCTCGCACTCGTGTAGCGCGCTGCGGTACTGGCCCTGCTTGATCAGCGCGGCGATCAGCCACATGTTCGCCCAGGCCACGACGTAGTGGGCGTTGCAGTCGCTCATCAGCTGCCGGCCGAGACGGAGGCTGTCGATCGCCGGGGCGAACGCGCTGGCCGCCAGATCGCCGCAGCCGATCATCGTGTGGGCCATGCCGCGATGCAGGGCATCGGCCGCCGGCCAGCGCGTCAGCCAGACCCGCACCTTCGCGGCCAGGTTGATCCAGCGATCGCGGAGCACCATCTGCACGCACTGTTCCAGCTCGACGATTTCGTCGATCTCCTCGGCGTCGATGCCGCCGTCCCGTGCTTGCAGCGCCGGATCGGAGGCCTGCAGCTGCAGCTCGACCAGCAGCCGTTCGGCCTCGGCGTAGCGGCGGATCACGTTCAGCGACCAGACGCGGATCACCTGGATGCGCGGGAAGCGGCGCAGCTGCGCCGGCGGAATCTTGTTGCACCAGTACAGGAAGGTGGCGTGGCGACCGTAGTGGCGCGCCGCCGATCGGGCGTAGCGGTCGATCAGGCCGACCGCGCCGTCGACATCGCCGATGTCGAGGCTGAGATCGATCGCGCTGTCGATCCGCTGCTGGCTTTCCAGCCAGGCGCGTGCCCGCGCGGCCACTTCGGTCAGGTAGTCCGGCTCTTCGCGGCGCAGCCGCGCCAGCAGGAAGTCGCGTACCAGCGGGTGCAGCGCATGCGGCATCGCCGGATCGCTGCTGGCGTTCAGCGGCAACGCCCGGCGTTCCAGATCGTCGAGTAGCCGCGCCGCGTCGTCCATGCCGGTGACGGCGGCGGCAAGCGGCAGGTTGAAGCGGCGCAACAGCGAAATGCCGACCAGGAAGCGCGCGCTGCGCGGCGGCAGCCGGGCCAGCAGCACCTCGCTGAGGTAGTCGGTCAGCGCCTGCCGGCGTTCGACCATGCTGTCGAGGAACGCGTCCTGGTGCTGGTCGTCGCCGTGCAGGGTCATCGCCAGCAGGCGCACCACGGCCGGCCAGCCCTGGGTGCGGTCGATGATGCTGCGCACCAGCGGCTGGCGCGCCGGCAGGCCGTACTGGGCCAGCAGCTCGGCGACGTCGGCGTCGTTGAACGCCAGCTGGGCCGGGCCGTAAGCATGCAGGCGGCCGTCGAGCAGCGCCTCGGCGGCCAGCATCGTGCTGTTGCTGCGGCCGCTGAGTACCAGGGCCAGGGTGTCCGGCTGCTGGGCGATCAGCAGCCGCAGCGTGGCGTCGGCCACACCCTCGCCGAGCCCGTGGATGTCGTCGATGAACAGGGCCGTGCGGTTGGTGCTGATCGACAGCTCGGCCAGCAGCGCCAGGATCACCGCGCGCTTGCCCTGCTCGCCGAGGCCGCCGAGCAGCATCTGCGAGCGCTGGGCATCGGCCGGCGCGAAGGCGTGCAGCAGGTCGATGATCAGGCGGTCGCCGTCGCGATCGTCGGCATCCACGGTCAGCGCCACGATCCGCCAGCCCTGGGCGGCGAGCTGGTGCTGCCAGAACGCCAGCAGCGAGGATTTCCCGTAGCCGGCCGGCGCGCTGACCGACACCACCGGCCGCCGCCCGCCGAAGAAGGCGGCCGGCAGCGCCCGCCGCTCCGCAGGCAGATAGCGCGAGGCAGGCGGGCAGGGCGTCGACATCGGTGGCGGTTCCGGCTGGCGTTCGTCGGCGGACCGGGGCCTCGGATCGCGGCGGTTCAGAGGCGCAGGAAGTCCACCTTATCGCGGACCGCGCAGTCCGGGCACTGCCATGCGGCCGGGATCGCCCGCCACGGCGTGCCCGGTGCGAATCCCTGCGGAGGATCACCGCGTGCCTCGTCGTAGACGTAGCCGCAGCCCGGACATTGATGGCGCGGTGCGGTGCCAGCCCGTGCCGCGATTACGTGGCCCTGGCGGCGGCTGGCCGCACCGTCGGCTGCCACCACCACCGGCACCGCCGTTGGCTGGTGATAGCGGCGCATCAGGGCCTCGCGCCGCGCCGGGTCGACGTTCATTCGGGTCAGGTCATGGCCGTGGAAGGCCAGCACCCGCGGGTACATGATCGCCCGCCACAGCGGCGGAATCAGGGCGATGCCGAACATGCCGGGATAGCCCGTCGGCATGTTCGGCACCTGCTCGAAGCTGCGCAGCGACTGGTAGCGGCGGGTCGGCCAGGCGTGGTGATCGGAGTGCCGCTGCACGTTCCAGAAGATGACGTTCGAAGCGACGTGGTCGGTGTTCCACGAATGCTCTGGACGGACCCGGGCATAGCGGCCGTCCGGCAGCTTTTCGCGCAGCAGGCCGTAGTGCTCAATGTAATCGGCCAGCGCCAGGAACAGGTAGGCGATGAAGGCCACCGCGATCAGGTACGGCACCACCGGCCAGCCCCAGAGCGCGACAATCACGCCGTAGGTGACGGCGCTGATCAGCATCGGCTGGATGAACTCGTTCTGCAGTGTCCACGGCCCCATGCCCTTGCGGGCAAGCCGCTCCTTCTCCAGCTGCCAGGGCCGGAACAGGGTGCTGTGCGGCAGCTGGCGGCGGAACATGTAGCCCCAGAAGTTCTCGCCGAAGCGGGCGCTGCCGGAATCCTCGGGCGTGGCCACATCGCGGTGATGGCCGCGGTTGTGGTCGATCATGTACTGGCCGTAGCAGCCGGTGGCCAGGCAGATCTTCGACAGCCAGCGCTCCAGCCCACCCTTCTTGTGGCCCAGCTCGTGGGCAGTGGCGACGGCGAAGCCGTTCATCAGGCCGCAGGACCAGGCCACCGCGATGTAGGACAGCATCGACAGCTCCTGGGTCGCCACCGTCCAGGCACCGACGAACAGCGTGACGTAGTGGCAGGGCACGGCGACATAGGTGATCACCCGGTACCAGCGGTCCTCCTCCAGCCTCGGCACCAGCGACTCCGGCGGGTTGCGGGTGTCGCGGCCGATCAGCGCGTCGAAATCGAGCACCGGGAACACAAGGTAGGTCAGCACGATCACCAGCCAGTACCAGGCGGCGTGACCCGTGCTGATCGCCAGATAGATGCTCAGCAGCGGTGACAGCACCCAGAACGGCACCAGCAGGTAGGCGTAGCGCTTCGGGTCGCGGTAGGTCGCCGCGCTGGCGGACTTGGGCTGGCTTTCGGTCTGTGCACTCATCGGCGGCTCCTCGCTGGCGGGCTCTCGCTCGTGGGCGAGGGGCCTCGGTCTGTCGTGGCCGGATTAGAGCGTGGCGGCCGGGCGCGCGCGCCTCCCGAAAGGGAGGGCCGCGTGCCGGAAGCAGTCCGGTGCGAGGGTCGGACCGGACCGCCGCGCCGCTACACTGCGCAGCCATTCCCCACCCCAGCCGACATGTCGCTGACCGCCTTTCTCCAGCGTTTGCGGGCCACGCCCGAGCAGATCGAATTCGCCGACACCCTCGCCGCGATCGACGCCCACCACGACTACACGCCGACCGCTTTCCGCAATGGCGAGGTCAGCAACGCCGCCGGCCAGAACGCCGGCTCCTGCAAGATCCTTGCGTTCGGCAAGCTGCATGGCTTGAGCGAAGCGGAAACCCTGGCCTGCTTCGGCCGCTACTACCGGGACGATGTGCTGCAGCACCCGGAAGCGCAGGACCACGCCAACATCCGCAACTTCATGCGCAGCGGCTGGGCCGGCGTGGTGTTCGACGGCGAGGCGCTGAAGGCGCGGTAACGGCCGCGCGCCCGCTCAGCTCAGGGCTGCGACGGCGGCACCCGCACCACCAGACCGTCGAGCGCAGCCGTGACCGACACCTGGCAGCCCAGCCGGCTGTTCGGGCGCAGGTGCTCGGAGTAGGCGATCAGCGCCTGCTCGTCATCGCTGGCCGGGCCGGTGGCGCCGAGCCAGGCCTCGTCGATATGGCAGTGGCAGGTGCCGCAGACGCTGGCGCCGCCGCATTCGGCGACCACGCCGCGCACGCCGTGGTCGATGGCCGCCTGCATCAGCGACTGGCCGATCGTGGCCTCGACCGGCTGCGCCGTCCCGTCGGCATCGATGAAGGTGATCCGCACCATGTGTCGGCCTTCAGCGCGCCGGCTCGTCGGCGGCGACCCGTACCACCACCTTGCCGAAGTTGCGGCCTTCGAGCAGGCCGATGAACGCAGCCGGAGCCTGATCAAGCCCGTCGACCACGTCCTCGCGCAAGCGCATCTTTCCGTCGGCCAGCCAGCCCTGCATGTCGCGCAGGAAGGCCTGATGGTGGGTGGCGTAGTGGTCGATGATCACGAAACCCTGCATCTGCACGCGCTTGACCAGCAGGGTCGGCAGCACTTCGGCGGCCAGCAGCGGTCGGGCCGAGCGGTCGCCGTTGTACCAGGCGATCAGGCCGCACAGCGGAATCCGCGCGAAGTCCTTGAGCAGCGGCAGCACGGTGCGCAGCACGTCGCCGCCGACATTCTCGAAGTAGACGTCGATGCCGCCGGGGCAGGCGGCAGCGAGATCGGCCGCGAAGCCCGGTGCCTGATGGTCGAGACAGGCATCGAAGCCGAGTTCGCGCACTGCATACGCGCACTTGTCGGCACCGCCGGCGATGCCGACGGCGCGGCAGCCCTTGAGCTTGGCGATCTGGCCGACCACCGAGCCGACCGCGCCGGTGGCCGCAGCCACGACCACGGTATCGCCGGGCTTCGGCTGGCCAAGTTGCAGCAGGCCGTAATGGGCCGTGAAGCCGGGCATGCCGAGCAGGCTCAGCGCCAGCGAGGGCTGGGCCATGCCGCGCGGCAGCCGGGTCAGCGTCGGATCGTCGCTGGTGGCCAGGCTCTGCCAGCCGGTGTAGCCGGTGACCAGATCGCCGGCCGCGAAGCCGGCGCGCCGCGAGGCCAGCACCCGGCCCACCGTGCCGCCGTGCATGACGTCACCGATCCGCACCGGATCGGCATACGAACTGGCATCGCTCATCCGCATCCGCATGTACGGATCGAGCGACAGGTACAGCGTCCGGATCAGCACCTCGCCGTCCTGAAGCTCCGGCACCGGCACCGTTTCGACGCGGAAATCCTCAAGGCGGGGCGCGCCTTTCGGGCGGCTCGCCAGCACCACACGCTGGTTGTTCATCAGGGTTCTCGGGTTGCGGTCAGGCGGCGGTCTCGAACTCGGCAAGGTCCGGTTCGCGCAGTTCGCGGCGGAAGCGGGCGCCGCTGAATGGCCAGGCCGAGGGCACGCCGTTCTTGCTCATGTACCAGTTGCGGCAGCCGGTGACCCAGATGGTGTCCGGCATCGCCGAACGGATCCAGGCGTTGAAGCGGTCGGTGGCTTCGGCCTTCGGGCTCAGTGTCTGGCAGCGGCCGCTGCGGACCAGTTCGATGCAGCGCAGGATGTAGTGGATCTGGGTTTCGGAAATGCTGATCGCCGAGAAGTTGCCGATCGGGCTCTGCGGGCCGAGCGTGAAGAAGAAGTTCGGAAAGCCCGGCACCGCCACCGTGCGCAGCGCGTAGGGGCCGTCCTTCCAGGCCTCGCTCAGGGTCTGGCCCTGGGCATTGCGCAGTTCCAGCGGGCGGAAATAGGCATGGGCGTCGAAGCCGGTAGCCAGCGCCAGCACGTCGACCTCGTGCAGCACGCCATCTTTCGTCACCACGCCGCGCGCCGCGATGTGATCGATGTCGTCAACGATCAGCTGCACGTTGGGCCGCTGGATCGCCGGATAGAACTCGGTGCTCATCACGAGGCGCTTGCACAGCGGCTCGAAGTCCGGCGTCAGCTTCTGGCGCAGGACCGGGTCCTTGACCTTCGTCAGATTCCACTTGCACAGCCGGCTCATCAGACGGCGCTGCCAGCAAGGCTTGATCACCGCTGCAGCGAACAGGTTCTCGAAAGCCACGCGGTAGCTGTGGTGGATAATCCGGGCAATCCACGGGAACAGCCGCAGCAGCGATTTCTCGAGGCCGGAATAGCGGCGATCCGGCAGCGGGAAGATCCACTGCGGCGTGCGCTGGAACACCTTCAGTTGCAGCGGCCGCTGCGCCAGCTTGGAGATGATCTGTGCGCCGGTCGAGCCGGTGCCGATGACGCCGACGCGCTTCCCATCGAGCGGTACCGAATGGTCCCAGCGCGCCGAGTGGAACATCGCGCCCTGGAAGTCCTTCAGGCCGGGAATGTCCGGATAGCGTGGGTGATGCAGCAGGCCGCAGCAGGCCACGACGAAATCGGCGCGCTGCACCTCGCCGTCCTTGAAGCGCACTGTCCAGCTGCGGCCGTCGTGATCGGCGCCGGCCACTTCGCGGTTGAAGGCGATGTGCCGGCGCAGGTCGTGCTGCTCGACCACGCCGAGCAGGTACTGCTGGATCTCCGCGCCTTGCGGCAGCCGCGTACTCCAGTCCGGATTCGGCACGCCCTGGTAGGTGTAGTAGTGGGCGGCGACATCGCAGCCGATGCCCGGATAGGTGTTCTCGCGCCAGGTGCCGCCGATCTCGGGCGCCTTGTCGACGATCTGGAAATTCCGGAACCCGGCCTCGATCAGCTTGATCGCCATCAGCAGGCCGGACATGCCGGCGCCGATGATCAGCACCCGCGGGTCGCGCGCCGTTTTCACAGCACTTCGAAGATGTCGTAGACGACGTTGCCGCCGCCGAAGCTGCGCATCTTGCCGATCGCCAGGATGCTGTTCAGCCAGGCGTACTTCTTCGACGGCGTCTGGAAGTACGGCGCGCTGCGGAAGTACAGCTGGTCCCCCGGAATCTCCTCGCCGCTGGCGATGCGCTGGGCCAGCGACTCGTTCATCCGCAGCACGCCGCTGTAGTGCGTGTAGATCGGCGCGCCGTCGTCGGCCTCCATCAGCAGCCGCACGTCGAGCTTCCAGTTGCCGTTCTCCTGCACCTGCACCCAGTCGCCGCTCGGTGCCAGCACCTTGGCATTGAGCGTCGGGCTTTCGATGCGGGCATCGAGCACGTTGAAGATCATCAGCGACGGCGACACCACCACCGGCTGCGGAATGCTGCCGCGCAGGGTCATCAGCCAGCGGGTTTCAAGCGTCGGTTGGCTCATCTCGTCTCTCTCCATTCGCAGTGTCGGTGGTGCTGCGTCCGCCGCGTGCGAGCGGGCGCATGCCCGGGTGGATCTAGTGGAAGCTGATCGGCAGCGAGGCCATCACCCGGAAGAACGAGTGCGACCATTCAAGCCTGCCCTTCTCGATGCGCAGGCCGCGGGTGCGTTCGACGAAGGCGCCGAAGGCGTGGCGGGCTTCCATGCGCGCCAGTGCATTGCCGACGCAGTGGTGCATGCCGCCGCCGAAGGACTGGTGGGCGACATCCTTGCGCTCGATGTCGAAGCGGTCTGGGTCCTCGAAGCGCGCCGGATCGCGGTTGGCGGCGGCCAGCATTTGCCAGATCACCGCATCGGCCGGCAGCGTCTTGCCGCCGATCTCGAACGGCTCGCTGAGCACCCGCCAGTTGAACAGGATCGGGGTGTCGTAGCGCAGGCATTCGTTGACCGCGTTGTCGATCAGCTCCGGCCGCTCGCGCAGCTTCTGCATCTGCGCCGGATGGTCGATCAGCGCGCGCATGCCGTTGCCGATCAGCCCGATCGTGGTCTCGTAGCCGGCGATGATGATGCCGATCGCCTGGATCACCAGCGCGTCGTCGCTGAGCTGATCGGCGTCGTCGTTGGCGCGGATCATGGTGCTGATCAGGTCATCGCCGAGATTCTTTCGCCGCTCCGGCAGCAGCGCTTCGAAGTAGTCGGCCATCGCCTCGCCGGCATCGCGGGTGCGCTGCTGGACCTCGGGCGGCAGGAACTTGGCGAAGAAGGCGTTGGTGCGCGCGGCCGTCCATTCGTTGAACTTCTCGCGGTCGCACTCGGGGATGCCCATGATCTTGCAGACCATCCGCGACGGCACGTTGTGCGCCATGTGCGGGACGATATCCATGCCGCCGCGCGCCAGTGCGGCATCCATCGCCTCGGTCACAGTCAGCCGGACCTCGTCCTCCATCAGCCGCGCGGTCTTCGCATTCAGGGTCAGCATCGCCAGCCGGCGCAGCCGCAGGTGCTCGGGATCGTCCTTGTTGAGCATGAATTCGAGGAAGCTGCCGCGCTTGTCGAGCGGGTCGAAGTTCGGCGATTCGCCGTTCGACAGCGTCATGCTGGTCTTGGCCTGCCGGAACACCTTGGCCACGTCGTCATAGCGGCTGATCCGCCAGGTGCCGACCGGCGTCAGGTTGACCGGATCGCGGTCGCGCAGGCCGTGCAGCGCCGGGTAGGGATCGTCCCGGAAGCCGGCTTCGAAGGGATCGGCGCCGCACCAGTCTCCGCCGGGAACCCCGGCTACTGCCGCCTCGCTCATCGTCGCTTCCTCGTTGCTCATTGCGCGCTCCAGCCACCGTCCACGGGAACGGCGGCACCGGTGATGAAGCTCGATGCCTCGGACAGCAGGAACTGCACGACCTCGGCGATCTCGCGCGGGTCGGCGATGCGGTTCTGCGGTGACATCGAGGCCAGCACCTGCTGGTCGATGCCGGCCTTTTCGAGATGGGCGAGGATCGGCGTCTGCACTGCGCCCGGGCAGATCGCATTGACCCGGATGCCGGCGGCCGCGCCTTCGACGGCGGCCACTTTGGTCAGCCCGATGACACCATGCTTGGCCGCGCAGTAGGCCGCCTGCGTGGCCAGCGCCACGAGGCCGGCCACCGAGGCGTTGTTGACGATCACGCCGCCGCCATGCGCCTTGAAGTGGCGGATCTGCTCGCGCATGCACAGCCAGACGCCTTTCAGATTGACGCCGAGTACGGCGTCGTAATCGGCCTCGTCGATCGCTTCGATCGGCAGCGAGGGCGCACCGATGCCAGCGTTGTTGAAGGCGGCATCGACGCCGCCGAACGCGGCGACGGTGCGGCTGAATGCTGCGCTGACCGAGTCGGCCCGGCTGACATCGACCTCCACGGCCAGTGCGGTCGCGGAGCGGTCGGCGACCGCGTTCAGCGTGTCGCCGAGTGCTTCGACATTGCGATCCCACAGCGCCACATGGGCGCCGGCATCGAGCAGCCGCAGCGCGCAGGCGCGGCCAATGCCGGTTGCCGCGCCCGTGACAATGACGCGCTTTCCTGCCAGTCCAGCCACCATGCGTTCTCCTCGCGCGGTACCGAGCAACGTTCGACGTTGTTTAGAGTAATTCGTCTATTAGAGGTTTTCGTCTATTACTGGCGCCATGTCAAGCTCTGGGTGAAAACAGGCGATCAGTGACTGAAGGAAGCGACGCGGATGACCACGCCGGATGTGCTGCTGCAGGAATCGTCCGGGCCGTCGAAACGGCCGACGCGGACCCGGCCGGCCGGCAATCGGGAGCGGATCGTCGAGGCCGCGATCGAGCTGATGAACACGCGCGGCACCGTGATCGGCACCACCCAGATCGCCGAGCATCTGGGGATCAGTCCGGGCAACCTGTACTACCACTTCGGCAACATGCAGGCGATCGTTCACGAGATCCTGCTGCGCCTGCACGACGAGCTGAGCCAGACGCTGGCGCTGGACGCCGATGAAGTCGTCGATGTCGAGCGGCTGGTCGGCTACTACTCGAACGGCGCGCTGGTGCTGTGGCGCTACCGCTTCATGGTGGCGTCGGCGCTGGAGCTGACCACCGGCAATGCCGAGCTGGAAAGCGACTACCGCAAGTTCACGATCGCCAGCATCGACTGGATCAACCGGATCATCCGCAACGTGGTCAAGCACCACCCGGGCCCGATCGGCGCGACGGCGACCGACTGCAAGAACCTGGCCGAGAACATGTGGGTGCTGTGGAACGGCTGGCCGCGCCATGCCGAGCACTACCGTGTCGATGCCCGGGTCAGCCCGGCGGCGATCGCCCACGGTCTGGAACAGATCGCGCTGACCCTGGCGCCGTACGTCGATCCGGGCTTCCACAACCGCGTGAAGCGCGGGCTGCACCGCTTCGTGAAGAGCCTCGGCCCGGGCTTCTGAGCCTTGGTTCGTGCGGGCGGGCCGCTACATCAGATAGATGCCGATCACGGTGCCGGCCGCGGCGACCACCCAGACCGCACCGGCGATCTGCCACGGGCGCGGTGCGCCGCGCAGTTCCATGAAGTGCGACATCACCAGCACCACCTTGATCGTCGCGATCAGCATCACCGCGAGCGTGCCGGCTACCGGCGAGAACAGCGGCTGGGCAAACCACCAGGTCGAGGCTGCGGTGCTCGCCATCAGCAGCAGCCAGACGGCCAGCACGGAGCGGACAGCGCGGCTCATCGTGTCAGCGCACCAGGTACAGCAGCGGGAAGATGCAGACCCACAGCAGGTCGACCATGTGCCAGTAGGTGGCGCCGCCTTCGTACAGCGCGATGCTGTCGCCGGCCTGCACGCCGCGTGACTTCACGGCCAGCACCGCGACGATCACGGTGCCGACCGCGACATGGCCGAGATGCAGCCCGGTCATGATGAAGTAGTACTGGAAGAAGGCATTGCTGGTCAGACCGATGCCGGCGTCGAACTTCTGCCCGTATTCGAGGATCTTCGAGACGATGAAGGCGACGCTGCAGGCCGCGGTACTGCCGAAGTAGCGCGGTGCCAGTGCGGCGCGGCCGTGCTTCAGCGCATCGACGCCGAGCACCACCAGCATCGAGCTGCTCAGCAGGATCAGTGTGTTGATCCCGCCGAAGTCCAGATTCAGCGCCTGACGCGAGGCCTCGAACAGCGCCGGCGCCTGATGCCGATCCCACATGAAGCAGCCGAACATCAGCGCGAACACCGCCATGTCGGCATAGACGAACACCCATACGCCTTCGACGCCGGGCAGATGCCGGATGCGCGGCGCGACCGCTGCGGATT
Source organism: Nevskia sp. (assembly GCF_051860985.1). Taxonomy (NCBI): domain Bacteria; kingdom Pseudomonadati; phylum Pseudomonadota; class Gammaproteobacteria; order Nevskiales; family Nevskiaceae; genus Nevskia; species Nevskia sp. The sequence goes on from NZ_JBIMKV010000024.1 coordinate 34,844, forward strand.
GCGGATGCACGGCGATCGAACGGCTCAGCTGATCGACTGCCGGGCGACACCCGCAGCCGGGCGCAGGCCGCCGGTGATCGGCTCGGCGGCCAGTGCCTCGCCTTCGCCGACCTCGACCCGGCGCTTCAGATCGCCAAACAGGTAGTAGCTGGCGACGAACATCCAGATCAGCCAGGCCGGGTACGGCACCCAGAAGCCGATCAGGCCGTCGTAGGCGAACGGGCCGTTGCGCAGGATCGCGGTCAGGCTGGCCGGGAAGAAGGTGGCGCCGCAGAAGATCGTCAGGTAGCATGCCCAGTTCGGCATCACCGGCACCTTCGCCTTTTTGTCGTGCAGCACGCACAGCGCCAGTGCCCACATCTGCAGGGTCGTGCACATGTACACGGTGTCGTTCATCAGCCAGCCGGCGTCGGTCAGCATCTGGGTCATTTCCGGTGCCCGCTCCGGGCGCTGCGCGGCCACCACCCAGCACCACATGCTGATCGACACCACCATCACCGTCAGGCAGCCGCCGAGCAGCTGCGTGTAGGCCAGTACTGGATAGGGGCCGGTCTCGATGCGCTTCATCCGCGCGGTCACGTAGCCGGTCCACGGCAGGTAGAAGCAGATGGTGATCAGCGCGACGAGGAAGCCGACGCGGATCTCGGTCAGATGGCTGACGTAGCGATCGGTGAACGCCTGTGCCGGCCAGTCCGGATGCGGCGGCGGCAGGTTGTGGCCGAGCCAGGCCCAGAAGATCACGAAGGTCGTGACGAAGATCGGCCCCATGAAGATCGACAGCTTCTGATAGAAAATCTTGGTCTGCTCGTCCATCGCACGTCCTCCCGTGATGCGGCAAAAGGCGTCTGTCGCGCCTGTGGCAGCGGGAGCCGGCGCTGGTGGCCGATCCCGCCGATGAAGAAAGATGGGCGGCGCTCAGGCCGCCGCGCGCAGTGACCGCGGCGGCTTGTCGAGCGACACGATCAGCTTGCGTAGCACCCGTTCGAGCAGCGCGAATTCCTCGGCATCGAGATCGGAAAACGCGTTCTCGATCGGCTCGCGCAGCTGCGGCGCGGCTTCAAGGGCCTTGGCCCGGCCGTCCGGCGTGATCGAGATGACATGGCGGCGCGCGTCGCGCGGATCGATGCTGCGGGCCACGTGGCCGTCCTCCACCAGTTCCTCCAGCAGCCGGGTCATGTTGGCGCGGCTGGTGCCGACCATTTCGCTGAGCTCGCCGGGCGAGGCGGTGCCAGATTCGCTGGCCAGCAACAGGCACAGCACGTGGAAGGTGTTCTCGGTCAGGCCCAGCGACCGGAACACCGGTTCGAAGTAGTTGCCGAGCCCGAATCCGGTGGCCCGCAGCAGGCGGACCATCACCGTGCCGGGCATCAGCAGCTCCGGCAGCGCCCGCTGCATGCGCGGCGTGCTGTCGGCGATCTGCTTCAGTCTTCCGGATCCTTTCATGATTGTTACGCATGTCGTTTATATATGAACGATATGCTGCCGATCGCGCCTGCCGAATGCAAGCCCGCGCATTTGCGGGTGCATTCGCCAGCGCCGGGGCAGCGGTCCATGATCGGCAGGCGGGCCGACACGCGGCCGGAAGACCAGGAACCCGACGATGCCGAAAAACACCATCTGCCTCTGGTACGAGCAGGACGCCGAAGCCGCCGCCGAGTTCTACGCCCGCACTTTCCCCGACAGCGTGGTCGGCCCGATCTTTCGTGCGCCGAGCAATTTCCCCGGCGGCCGTGCCGGTCAGGTGCTGACCGTGGAGTTCACCGTCTGCGGCATTCCCTGCCTCGGCCTGAACGGCGGCAGCGCCTTTCGCCAGAGCGAGGCGTTCTCGTTCCAGATCGCCACCGAGGACCAGGCCGAAACCGATCGCTACTGGAACGCGATCGTCGGCAACGGCGGTGCGGAAAGCGCTTGCGGCTGGTGCAAGGACCGCTGGGGCCTGTCCTGGCAGATCACCCCGCGTGCGCTGACCGAGGCGATGGCCGCTGGCGGCGAGATCGCCCAACGGGCCTTCGCCGCGATGATGACGATGCAGAAGATCGACGTCGCCGCGATCGAGGCGGCGGTGCGCGGCAGCTGACGCGCGCCTTGAGCCTCAGCTGCGCTCGGTCGCCGCGCCCTGCTCGCGGGTATCGAGGAAGCGGATATCCGGGAAGCGTTCCTTGGTCATCTGCAGGTTGACGTTCGATGACGCCAGATAGACCAGATAGCCAGCGTGGTCGATGGCCAGGCGGACTTCGTTCTTGTCGCGGAATTCCTTGAGCTTCTTGGGGTCGTCGCAGGACACCCAGCGCGCCGTGGAGACCGTGGCGGCTTCGAAGATCGACTCCACGGAGTACTCGTCACGCAGCCGGTACTGCACCACTTCGAACTGCAGCACGCCGACCGCGCCGAGGATCACGTCGTTGTTGGTGATCGGCCGGTAGACCTGGGTCGCGCCTTCCTCGCAGAGCTGATCCAGCCCCTTGTTGAGCTGCTTGGACTTCAGCGGGTCCTTGAGGATCACGCGGCGGAACAGGTCGGGCGCGAAGTTCGGGATGCCGGTGAAGTTGAGCGCCTGACCTTCGGTGAACGAATCGCCGATGGCGATGGTGCCGTGGTTGTGCAGGCCGATGATGTCGCCCGGATAGGCTTCCTCCACCGCTTCGCGGTCGCTGGCCATGAAGGTCAGCGCGCTGTTGATGCGCACCGGGCCGCCGAGGCGCACCGAGTGCAGGTTCATGCCCTTCTTGTAGACGCCGGAGCAGACGCGCAGGAAGGCGACGCGATCCCGATGCTTCGGGTCCATGTTCGCCTGGATCTTGAACACGAAGCCGCTGAACTTCGGCTGGGTCGGTTCGATGGCCTGCGTTTCGCCGCCGATGGTCGCGGCGCGTGGCAGCGGGCCGGGCGCCCAGTCGACGAAGCCGTTGAGCAGTTCGCGGACGCCGAAGTTGTTGATCGCCGAGCCGACGAACACCGGCGTCAGCTTCGCCGCCCGGTAGTCCTCAAGATTGAACGCGGTGCCGGCCATCTGCAGCAGTTCAATCTCGTCGAGCAGGGTCTGATACACCGGCCCGAAACGCTCGGCCAGACCCGGCGCGTGCAGGCCGTCGACGGTCTCGATGTCCGACACCCGGTGCTTGTCGCCGCTGTACAGGTAGAAGCGGTCTTCGAGCAGGTGATAGACGCCCTTGAACTCGGTGCCCATGCCCAGCGGCCAGGTGATCGGCGTGCAGGCCAGGCCGAGCACCTTCTCGACTTCATCGAGCAGTTCCAGCGGCGGCCGGCCGAAGCGGTCGAACTTGTTGATGAAGGTGATGATCGGCGTGTCGCGCAGCCGGCAGACCTCCATCAGCTTGATGGTGCGCGGCTCCACGCCCTTGGCGGCGTCGATGACCATCAGCGCCGAGTCGACCGCCGTCAGCGTGCGATAGGTGTCTTCGCTGAAGTCCTCGTGACCCGGCGTGTCGAGCAGGTTGACGATCTTGCCGTTGTACGGGAACTGCATCACCGAGGTGGTGATCGAGATGCCGCGCTGCTGTTCCAGCGCCATCCAGTCGGACGTCGCGTGGCGCGTCGCCTTGCGGCCCTTGACGGTGCCGGCCAGCTGGATCGCGCCGCCGAACAGCAGCAGCTTTTCGGTCAGCGTGGTCTTGCCGGCGTCGGGGTGCGAAATGATCGCGAAGGTACGGCGCAGCGCGGCGGCTTCGGCAAGCGCGCCGGTGGATTCGGAAACAGCGGTCATGGCAGCAGGCAGCCTGAGGAAGGCGCGGGGAACTGGCGGGGCGGCGATTGTATCGCAGGGTCTGCCGGCGCCTGCCGACGTCTGCCGGGAGATCGCGGCGCGGCAGGGCGATGGCCCCGGTCCGCAGCGCGTCAGTGCTGCAGCGTGAAGGTCCAGATCAGCGACTGGTCGGCCGGCAGGCCGGCGCGCGTGCTGTCGCTGCGCCGCCAGACCATGCCGAGGCCGACGTTCGGCATCGTCAGCTGGCGGGCGATCCAGCGATCAAGGCCTAAGCCGAATTCGAAGCTGTTGCCGATCGCCGCCATGCCCGGCAGGAACCACAGCGGGTCGGCGGCGCGCTGGTAGCTGGCCGATACCGTGGCCTGCGGCAGCTCGGTGCGCAGGGTCGCCTTGGCGCTCCAGTCCAGCGGCTCGCCGCGTTCGGCTGTGCCGGCAAGGCCGCTGCCGGGGCTGCTGGTCAGGCTGCTGCCGGTGTGGCGCAGCGCCACGCTGGACTGCGCCGTCCAGCGCTGCCAGCGCTGGGCGCGGCTGAGGCCCAGTTCGTAGCCGGGTGCCGTGTGGCTGTCGGCGAACTGCGGATGCGCGGCCGGCTCGATCATCAGCAGGTGCAGGCTGCTGTCGGCGTTGCGCTGCCGGCGTTGCCAGCGGGCCGAATAGCTGGCCACCGACAGCGCTTCCGGCAGGCCGCGCTCGGCCGACTGCGCCCGGCAGCCTCGGCCGGCGAAGCGCAGCGCATCGCCATCGCGGCCGGTCAGCAGCGCGGCCGGCAGTTCCACCGAGCCATCGAGCTGGCATTGCAGCGGCGTGCTGGCGGCGATGCCGTCGTCGGCTGTCCAACGCAGGCCCAGCGCCACCGGTGCCGGCGCCCATTGCAGCTGCGCGCTGCGGCTCACGGTGGGGGCCTGCGCGCCGAGCAGGCCGCGGTACTGGTCTTCGGCCTCCAGCCGCAGCGGCTGGTCGAGCAGGAACGGCAGCGCCAGGCGCAGGTTCTGGCGCAGGCTTTCGCTGCCCAGCAGCTGCGTCGGCGCCACGGCGATGTCGCGCCGCACGCCGTCCGAGGCCTGCGCCGGCAGCACCGGCTGCAACGAGTAGCGGGCGTCGTAGTTCAGCCATTGCGCGGGCGCCGCGTACTGCACGGCGCCGTCGAGCAGCGGGTCGCGATCGATCACCCGGCGCTGCAGCGCGCTGTCGGCCTTGAGGCGCAGGCCGGTGCCGGCGGCCGGGTCATCGACGCCGGGCGCAGTGGCCGCGCAGCCGCCGATCTGGGCGGCGACCAGCAGCGCGGCCAGCGCCCGCGCGGCGGATGGCGGCGGCGTGTGGTGGCAGCGCAGGTCTGGCGGACAGCGGCAAGGCATGGGCATGCGACCCGTGGCAGCGGGGTGAAAGTTCCCGACCCGCCTGCCCGCGCGCTGTTCAGGGCGCCCGGCACGCCGATCGGCGGTCAGCCGGCGGCGGTGGCCGGCCAGCCGTACGCCGACATGCTGAGCCCGCCGTAGGAAAAGCTTTCGTGCAGCTTGTTCGCCGGGCCGCCGCCGCCGGCTGCGGCAGTGAACAGCGGCATCAGGTGGTCATCGGTCGGATGCGCGCGGGCGGCGTTCGGCGCCTGGCGGCGATAGTCGAGCAGCGCTGCGCGATCGGCATCGTGCAGCCGCGCGCTGATCCAGCCATCGAAGGCGCGCGACCACTCAGGCGCCGGCGCGTATTCCGGTTCGATCTCGCGCAGGTTGTGCACCAGACTGCCGCTGCCGATCAGCAGCAGGCCGTCGTCGGCATCGAGCAGCGGCTTCAGCGCCTCGCCCAGCGCCCAGTGAGCGGCGGCGTCGCCGGTGGAAATCGACACCTGCACCAGCGGCACATCGGCCGCCGGCCACATCAGCAGCAGCGGCACCCAGACGCCGTGGTCGATCTGCGGCTGGCTGTCGCGGGCCGTCGGCAGGCCGGCCGCGCCGATCGCGGCCTGCACGCGGTCGGCCAGCGCCGCGTCGCCACCGGCCGGGTACTGCAGCTGGTAAAGCTCGGCCGGGAAGCCGTTGAAGTCGTGCCAGGCCTGGTAGCGATCGGCCTGCTTCACCGGGAAGCCGCGCGTCATCCAGTGCGGCGACACCACGATCACCGCTTTCGGCTTGTCCAGCGTCTGGCCGAGCGCGCGCAGGAAGGCGTTGGCCGGGTGCTGGCTGATGGCGAGCGTCGGCGCGCCGTGGCTGAGGAACAGGCTGCGGTAGCGGGGCATCGGGATCGGCATCGCGAATCGGAGGGATGCCTATGGTGCCGCATGCGGCGGCGGCGAATCGGCTAGCAGCGACGGCTGCCGAGCAGGATGCCGCGCGCGCGCAGCTGGTCGAGGATCTCGGCGCCGGCGGCGAGCACTTCGTCGACGTCCGGATGTTCCAGCTCCTCGGCGATCTGGACCAGCAGATCGGCGCCGGTGGCTTCCGGCTGCTCGTCGGCCAGGGTCAGCAGGCGCGCGGTCACGGCGTTGATCTCCAGGAAACGCACCTCGTCCTGGGCATCGCGGTAGACCACCAGACAGGTCTGCTGGCCGCTTGGCGCGGTCGGGATGAAATCGGGGCCGATGCGATGCACTGGCCAGTCATAGGCCAGCGTCCACGACAGCGGCGAAAGCCTTGGCGGCACGTCCAGCAGGCTGGCCTGCGGGTGCACCTGCAAGGTTTCCGGCGGCGGATCTTCGGCGGTGGACAGGGCCAGCTCCACCCATTCGTAGTGCGCCAGCTGTGCGAGGAACGGCAGATCGCCGGGGGCGGGCGGGCGCACGTCGGTGAGCCAGTCGACGAACTCTTCCGGCAGCCGGTGGAACAGCGGCGTGCGGGCGCGATGGCTGCGGAAGAAATCGCCGACCAGCGCGGTCCAGGCGGTGTCGTCGTGCAGCCGCCGCAGCACCGGGAAGGCATTGCCGAGCAGGCCCAGCAGGTTGCCGAAAAACAGCTCGCGGTAGACCGCCATGCGCCGGTCGTCGATGCCGGCCGGCAGCGGATGCGCACCGGGATCGCGCAGACGGGCGGCGAACGCGGCCTGCAGCGCCTGCCGGTGATCGGCCTCAGCCACGGGCGATCGCACCGGGTGTTGCGGCCTCTGCCTGCAGGCGGCGGATCTGCGCGATTTCCGCCAGCAGGTCGGCGAGCGGCGGAATGTTGAAATCGCGCTCCAGCAGCGTCGGCAGCGGCCCGCAGCGGGCATAGGCCTGCGCCAGCAGCGCCCAGACCGGCGCGATGACATCCGCCCCGTGGCTGTCGATGCGCAGGTCCGGTGCCTCGATGTAATGGCCGGCCACGTGCAGATAGCGCACGCGATCGAGCGGCAGGCCGTCGAGGAAGGCGGCGGCGTCGTAGCCGTGGTTGATGCTGTTGACGTGGATGTTGTTGACGTCGAGCAGCAGGTCGCAGCCCGCTTCCGCCACCACCGCGTTGATGAACGCCAGCTCGCTGAGCTGCGCGCCGGGGGCGGCGTAATAGCTGACGTTCTCGACGGCGATGCGCCGCTCGAGAATGTCCTGCACGCGCACGATGCGGGCAGCCACATGGCGCACCGCTTCGTCGGTGAACGGGATCGGCGCCAGGTCGTACAGGTGGCCGTCGTCGCTGCACCAGCTCAGGTGCTCGCTGTAATCGGCAATGCCGTGGCGATCGAGGAAATGGCCGATCGCCCGGACCAGCCCCTCGTCCAGCGGCGCCGGGCCGCCGAGCGACAGGCTCAGGCCGTGGCAGGCGAACGGGAAGCGCTCGGTGAAGGCCCGGAACTGCTTGCCGAGCCGGCCACCGATCGCCATCCAGTTCTCCGGGGCGACCTCGAGAAACCCGATCGCTCCGGGTTCGACCGTCGCCAGCGGCGCCAGCAGCTCGCGCCGCAGGCCCAGACCGGCGCCCTGCACCGCAGCGGGCAGCGCCGCTGCCGGGCCGGCCGCTGCGCCCATCAGCGCGACGCGCTCAGTTCGGCTTCGGCGTGCCGCCGCACTTGCCTTCGCCGCACTTGTGCTCGGTCTTCTTGTCGTCGGTCTTCTTCTCGCCGCCGCACTTGCCTTCACCGCACTTGTGTTCGGCTTTCTTGTCGTCACCGGCCGCCGCCACCATGTAGCCGGCGCCGAGGTCGCTGACCTGGAACAGGCTGCCGGCATGGGCGGCGGCGCCGGTCAGGGCCATCGCGGTGCCCAGCACCACGGTCAGCGGCTTCTTGTTGATGCTCATCAGTCTTGATCCTCGATCGGGTAGCAGCGCCGCAGCGGCGCGTGGCGGAAACTGTAATGGATGCCAAACCGCAAATGCGCTTACGGCACGGCGGCGGCAGCGGATTCGCGGCGCTACCCGCCGGCCGTCGCTGCGGGGCCGACAAGCGCCGGCGCCGCCATTTCCTGTACGGTGCAGCGGCGCGCCGTGCCGCCCCGCTGCTGTCGAAGATCGCCCAGCCCATGCTCGATCGCTCCGCCGAAACCGCGTTCGCCGCCGTGCTCGGCGCCCATGCGCTGCGCGCCCGCATCAGCGACAACCCCCAGTACTGCGGCCGCTTCATCGAGCCTGAACCGGCGACGCCGATCGGCACCTTCCACCTGATCGACGAAGGCGTCTGCGTGGTCGACCTGCCGCAGGGCGGCGGCGCCATCGAACTGCAGGCCGGCGATCTGGTGATGTTCCCGCACGGCGCCGCCCACACGCTGCGCAGCCCGCCGGACTGCGAGGCCGACGACAGCCCGGCGGCGCAGCGCCGCACCGCGATCCTGTGCGGCGAGTTCGAGTTCGCCAGCGGCCGCCGCAACCCGGTGCTCGACGCGCTGCCCGCGTGGATCGTCGTGCGCCACGACGACAGCCAGCCGCAGTTCCGCCATCTCGCCCGGCTGATGGCGCACGAGGCGCGGCACGCCTCGTTCGGTCGCCAGCTGGTGCTCGACAAGCTGGCCGACGCGCTGTTCGTCATGGCGCTGCGCCAGCACATTGCCGCCAGCCCGGAGCGGCGCGGCCTGATCGCCGCACTGGTCGATCCCCGCCTGGCCCGTGTGCTCGAAGCCCTGCACCTCGAGCCCGGCCGCGCCTGGACCGTCGCCGCGCTGGCGGCCCTGGCGCACCAGTCGCGCACCGCGTTCGCCCAGCATTTCCACGCGGTGCTCGGCGTCAGCCCGTACCAGTACCTGACCGAGTGGCGCATGACCGAAGCCCGGCGCCTGCTCGGCGATCCCCGACACAGCGCCGCGACGATCGCCGAGCAGCTCGGCTACCAGACCGAAGCCGCGTTCCGCCGCGCCTTCAAGAAAGTCCACGGCCACGGCCCCGGCCAGACCCGCCGCGCCGCCCGCCACGCCCGGATCAACGCAGTGCCGCCTGATCCCGCCAATGCTCCCTGATCGCCCGTCCGACGCTGGCACAATACGTTGCACGCCGCCGCCGTCGACGCGGGCCTCTAGCTCAATCGGTTAGAGCAGGGGACTCATAATCCCTTGGTTCTCGGTTCAAGTCCGGGGGGGCCCACCATTCGTCGAGTCGCCGGTTGCCGGTGCGCAGTACACCAATTAAGCCATTGATTTTGAGGCAATTGGTTTACAGCAAATACGCCGGACAATTGGTTTACTTAGGCACATCATGACGGCCCTCTATAACAGGGTAGTTGGACGCAACCTCGCCTAGGAGAGCAATTGCGCTACCGAAGTCCGGTGCATTACCGGAGTAGCTTGGCAATCACTGCTTAACCCGTCCGAGTTTTGTCCGCACCCCCCGCTGGCTCAACTTTCGATCTGCAGCAATATACGCGACGCTAAAGAAGGTTCGGCGGCCCTAACTGCGCTGAGGCAACAGGTTCTGGCGGAGTGCCCGCAGCCTGGTGTGTCGGAGGCCCGAGTAGCCCAGGTAAATGGCTTTAGGGCGAACATAGTGCACGCCTAGCGCCGGCAGGATCGGCGGACATCGCCACTATGGGACGCCGGCGCACCGGCACCGGCCACTGGGGTAGCACTTCGAGATATTGGTGTCATTGCAGGCCGGGGTCTTACTCCTGCGCCAGACTGCGCCAAATCGCCGCTCGGTTTGCCAGCAAGGCGCCGACGACGCAGCGCGTCTGGCTGCGTGCGCCGGGACGCGCCCAATCATGCCGACGAGTCACCCTCGATGTCGGTCAGCCGTTCACGGATCGCATTCACCAACTGGGTCAGCTCACCGATCCGCGCCTTGAGCGCTGCCTTCGTCTCGTCTCCAGATGTTGCCTGCTGCTGAGGCTCAGGTGGAAGGTCAATCAGCGATCTGATCAATCCATCAAGTTCGGTTTCCTTGCTGCGCAGCTCGGTCCGCAGGGCGCGTTGTGACTTGGCTCGCTCCGCTGCGGAGCTAGGCGACTCGGTCTCCGACTCCGCAGAGATGGAGTCGGCGATCTTCTGGACGGATGCTTCCTTAATCTGCGATCCCGTACCGGCCGCGTAGCGAAGGAACTGGAGCAGCTCATAGATGTGAAACTCCTGCCCGGTCGTAGCCAGGAATTCCTCGATCAACGCGGGGTGTGGACCGATCTTCTTTCCGCGGTGGATGTGCCACCAATCCGACTTCCCGTCGTCGGTGACGAAGATGATCGGCCGCTTGTCCACCTTGGCCTTCTCGATCATCTCCATCCAGATCACCAGATCGCCGAATTTATCCCCCCCCTCAGCCGCCTTCTTCGTGTCCTCGAAGCCGGGCGGGACTTTCTTCGCGTACCGATCGTTGCCATCCTTGAAAATCGCCGCGATGCGCTCGGCCGAGGGCTTCCCGCCCACCTTGCCCTCGAACAGCTCGGTCACCTTGGCGAAGCTCGCGTTGAATTCTTCCGCGGAGTGCCGGGCCTTGGCCGCAGCGATGCGCTGCTGGAAATCGCGCTGGAACACGTCGAGCGCGGAAAGCTCCCGCTCGATGTCGATCACCGGGTGCGCGCGATATTGATTGATGCCATCCTTCGCCTGATTAATGAACTTGGTCAGGTCGGATCCGAGGCGGTCGTAGGCATCGAGCGCGTGCTGCTGAACGTCCAGTCGGCGACGCTGAAACTCGATCCCCACCTGATACGGAATCCACAGTGATGCCTTCTTGCGCTCGAACACGTCCATGAGCTGGCCTCGCACCTCGGCGGAGTGACGCAGCAGGTGCAGAAGGATGTTCGTGTCGGGGACGATCAACGCGGCGTCCCACAGGGCACTGAGTTGCTCGGGCGACTTCGCGTACCAGCCAACGAATGCTGTTTTCATTGATATCCGCTCGAGCTCGCGTCAGTCGATCCATTCAACCCGCGCTATGCCCAGTCGCTCGGCCGCGCCCCGCACCAAGAGGCGCGTGCTGTCGTCCGCCGTGTTGCCGCTTTCCAGCAACACTGTGCCAAAGGCCGAGGTGCCATGATTGAGCGCGGTTCGCTCGTACATCGCCATCAAGATCAGCTTCCAGTCCCGGCTCTTGCCCCAGGCGATGAGCTCACCATCGATGAAGCGGAGGCCGTGCGGTTTGATGTAGCGATGCACGACTTCACGAGTGGGGTCAATATCTAGGACCGAGAGGATGTCCTGCTCCGTGTCGGACACGCGGGCGCGCTCGTAGGGCTTCAGCAGGGAATCCTTGATGTACACGCGGACCTTGCGCGGGTCCATGTAATGGCTAAGCATCCCACCGATCGCCGTTTCGCGGGTCCATTGTTCGTAGTACCGCGATCGCTCGACGTCGGGCAGCCCTGACCAGCCCAAGTCGTTGGCGCGCTCCCAAAGCATGTCGCGGATGCGGTCGCGCACGTCGTCCGGCAGCTTCATTGGACGTTCCCTCGTGCGCTGGTCAGCGGAAAGTCGAACTCAGGCAGTTCCAGCGTCGGATCGCCCTCCCGATTGAACAGGTCCGCCTGATCCTTCATCCAATCCATCATGAAGCTGCTCGCGCCGATGTCGCGGAACTGCACGAGGCGGCCGCCCATGCGCAGCGTCTCGAGCTCGCCCTTGGCGGCGCGCTCCAGCTCAATGACCTCGGCGATGCGCCTCAGATCACTCACGAAGTCCAGCACCACCACCTTGTCTTTCCCCGGGCTCAAGCGAAGCCCGCGGCCAAGTTGCTGGACAAAGATGCGACGGCTGTGGGTCACGCGCATGAACGCGATCATGTCAACGTCAGGCACGTCCACGCCCTCGTTGAACAAGTCGCGCGTGGTCACGATGTCGAGATTGCCGCGCCGGAATGCCGCCATTGTTTTATCGCGCGTCCGCAGCTCCATGTCGCCGGTGATGGCCTCGGCGCGTAAACCGAACAGACGCAGCATGGCGGCAAAGGCGCGCGCGTGAACCACCGTGGAGCAGAAGACAACGCCAGCACGTCGTCGCTCGGCCGTGAATGACTCGCGGATGATCTTGGCGGCTTCCTCGTCCCGAGTCGGAATGAGCAGCTTTCGGTTCAGCTGCTGCAGGGAATAGTTGTGGACGGAGCGCTCGCGCACGAACTCCCAGTCCACGTTGTCGGCCAGCAAGCGGTAGTCCGCCTCGCACAGAAAGCCTTTACGCAGACCCTCGGCGATGCCCATACGCACGACGGGTTGGCCGAGAATTTGGTCGATGTCGTAGCCGTCGCCACGCCACGGGGTCGCGGTCACGCCGCCAAGCATCGGCGCGTTAAGAGCCTTAACGACGGTCTGGAAGCTTTCGGAGCCAACATGGTGGGCCTCGTCTACAAGGACCAGCCCAAAGCGCGGCAGATCATCGAGGCGGGACATCACGCTTTGCACCGTCGCGAAGGTGATGCCATCCCAATACGATGGCGCTTCACCGCCCATCAGACGATGCGTCGAGACCGACTTCGGCAGCTGGTCCCAAAAGGACCGCTGAAGCTGATCAACCAGCTCGCGCGTGCCGGCCATCACCAGAACTTTGCCTTCCGGGATCGCTTCCTCGCGGTAGAGCTGGGAAACCACCTCCGCCATGACCACGGTCTTGCCGAGGCCAGTCGCCAGGACTACCTGCCCCTTACCCGTTTCGCGTAGCGCCCCCGTGAACTGCTCGGCCGCTTCAGTCTGATAGGGCCGGAGCTCGCGCCGCGCGCGTGGATATTCCGGCGATCGACGCGCCATCTCGATGAGCGTCGCCGCGGACAGTAGTTCGACCTTGATCCCCAACGCGGCCCACTTCTTGACGGCGGCGAACGTCGCCGGCCCGAAGGCTCGCGACGCCGCAACGACCATGCGGTCCGCCTCGTAGAAGCGCGCCGCCTCGACAACCTCATCGACGGCGTCGGGCGTCGGATATTGATTCGACACGAACTTGCACTGGACAACCCAAAGCTCGCCAGCCTTGACGCCCAGCACATCGGCGCCCTTATCCCCGCTGCCGCCCACCACGCGCACATCCTCGAACCCGTTCGCCACTAGCAGCCGGGCGACATCGCGCTCGAATGCTTGCCATGGTCCGTTCAGCAGCCGTCGCGTGTCGAGGAACGTCTCCATCTCACTCCGCTGTGTCGGGACGGAGGAGCTTCAAGGACAGGCTTGCCCTGATCAGGGCGTCGCGCCCGGTTCTTTCAAGGTCCATCGGGGACTGGCTCGCCAGCCATACGGCATCCGCGAGATAGCCGTCATAGCGCGCGCGCACGGCGCGGCGCGCCTCGTCGCTCACCTCGGCCGAACCATAGTCAAGCGCAGCATATGGGTCGTCCCAGTACTTGCCGTCGAGAAACAGTTCCGGATGTGCAAGGAAGAAGTCGCGGATCGTTTGTGGGTCAGCGTAGTTTAGGAACGCACCCGAGGCGATCGCGTCGCGCGGCGCGGCCACTCCGCGCGCGACCATCCTGCGGCCGATAGCTTCACGGGCGGCCGCGCTCAATGCATCGTGCAGCGCGGTCCCCTCGCCGGTCGCGACCTTGCCTTGCAGCGACGCCGCGATCTGCGCCAGCGTGTTGGTCGCCTCGACGATGATTTCGCCGGCGTCAAGGCGTGAGTCGGCGCAATACTCACGGCGAAAGTCCGCCAGAATCGACGCAAAGGTCACGTCCGGCGCCGTCTGCCGCAGGAAGTCCATCGTGCGATGCGACAACTCGATCAGCAACGCGTCGAGGGGCGTCATCGTGGTCGAGCGGTACAGGTCATGCGCCGTGTTGGTCAGGAACGCATAAGTGCGCGTCGCGACATCGACAAGCGGCAAGGCCCAGGGATGGCCGGCGCCCAGACCCGGATCGCGCGGATCGACCGCGAAGCCCTGTACGTCGTACTCGACCCGATAGGTCGGGTGAACGTATTTCCGGGTCAACTCGAAGATCGGCCTGCGCTCCGGCACGGGCGCCGGGGCGGGCGGTGGTGGCGAAACGGTCGCGCCGGTCGGCGGAGTGGGCGGCGCCGTGCCGCCGCCGGCATCGTCATCGAGGAAACCAGGGGGAATGTCTCCGGGCGCAGGAGTGGGCGCGCCACCCGGCGTGGTCGGGGACGGAGCGCCGAGCACCGTCGCGTCTTGTTCCTCGACAAGCTGCCACCATCGGTCATCGCCAAGGTAGTCCGGCTCGTTGTTCTCGAACAAGGCCGCCATTTCGGTCGCGCGCTCGTTGTCCTTCACCACGAGAATGCGTGACCACAGGCCGTTCTTCCCCTGCGGTGACGTGCGTCGGAAGGCCTGAAACAGGCGGAACAACGGGCTGTTGTTGACGCCATAACCAAGCGTCTTGGCCTTGAGTGGTTGCAGCGGACCGTCGCCACGTACCAGGCGCACCATTTCGTCCCACGCCGGATCGTCGCGCTCGAAGCGATCCTTCGTGTAGCTCACGCGGCAGTGGTCGAGATGGATCTCGCCAACGAACCGGCCGCGTTTGCGTTGATCGTCGGTCGGGTACTCGATCTCGGAGCTTTCGCCTTCGCGCCACTCGAACAGATCCTTGATGCCCAGCTCGATCTTGCGGCCGTTGCGAATGATGTCGAGGCCGAAATCGGTGTCGTGCAGGTAGCGCTGAATTCCTACCCAGCCGCGCACGCGCCGCTCGACGGCGGCCACCCGGCAGGAGCTGCTGCCCGTGGGGCACGCGGTCTCGCCATCAGACAATGTCTGCATGCAGGCGGCGCAGTAGCGGCGCGCGGGCAGCGCCACGTTGAAGCGCTCGACGGCGTGAACCGTGCCGTTGCTGGTTTCGACATGACGCTCGGCGCTCCAAGTGCAATGCCGCCGCGCTTGAATTCGGGTGCCATTGAGTTCAAGTCGGAAAACGGCACCACCGCTCTCCGGCGATAGCAAGGCGGAGTAGGCCTTGGCGAGATGCTTGCGCATCGCCGTTGTGTTCTGACCACGCGCCAGCCAGGCGCGCTGCTCCGGCTTCAGCTTGGAGATGACGATTTCGGTGCCGTGCGCGGTGTGGTCGGCCTTGGGGCGGGTCTGCCGCGCCACGCGGAAGTTGCGCTGCGCCTTCAGTTCGTCGAGATCGATGCGAACGCCAACTTCGTATGGGTCGACTGCGCGCGATGTCCAAACCTCTGTCACCAGGCCTAGGGAATCTCTGAATAACCCGCGCCCAGTGGAGTCACGGGTTGCGAATTTCGTATGAAGCCGCCGAGCTGGCGATT